>JAZJZJ010000310.1:0-15240 GCA_040389925.1 Pseudomonadota bacterium | reverse complement strand
CCGATGACAGGACGAGCGCCCGCGCCCGACGCCGAATACCTGATGCGCGACACCACGTCGCATCCGCCCGCGCTCGCGCCGGCCTACAAGACCAGCGTGCTGCGCTCGCCGCGCCTCGCGCCGATCTCGCTGCAGCAGTCGCTGTCGGAAGTGACCGCGCCGGTCTTCAGCGCCGGCGAGTTCGGCCCGCTCGATCACGACCTGATCATGAACGCCGCGAAAGACGGTCTGCCGATCGGCGAGCGCATCGTCGTGCACGGCTACGTGCACGACCAGCTCGGCCGGCCGGTCGCGAACGCGCTGGTCGAGGTCTGGCAGTGCAACGCCAGCGGCCGCTACCGCCACAAGAAAGACCAGTACATCGGCGCGCTCGACCCCAACTTCGGCGGTTGCGGCCGCATGCTGACCGACGCGAACGGCTACTACGCCTACCGCACGATCCGCCCCGGCCCGTACCCGTGGCGCAACCGGGTCAACGACTGGCGGCCCGCGCACATCCACTACGCGATTTCAGGCAATGGCTGGGTGCAGCGCCTGATCACGCAGATGTACTTCGAGGGCGACCCGCTCATCAACGACTGCCCGATCCTCGGCATCGTGCCGAGCGAAGAGCAGATTCGCGGGCTGATCGCTCTGCAGGATCGCAGCGCGTTCGTGCAGCTCGACAGCCGCGCCTACCGCTTCGACATCGTGCTGCGCGGCCAGCGCGCGACGCTGTTCGAGAACGCCGTGCAGGGAGTGAAGTGATGACACAGCAGCAGATAAAGCCGCTGATGCGCGAAACGGCGTCGCAAACGGCCGGCCCCTACGTTCACATCGGCCTCGCGCCGCGAGCCGCCGGCTTCGACATCTTCGAGAACAACTTCGGCAGCGTGCTGACGAACGCGAAGACGAAGGGCGAGCGCATCCGCATCGAAGGCCGTGTCTTTGACGGCATCGGCACGGTGCTGAAAGACGTGCTGATCGAGATCTGGCAGGCCAACGCCGAGGGCCGCTATGCGCACCCGGCCGACCGCCAGCCGGGCAAGCAACTCGACGCCGACTTTCGCGGCTGGGGCCGCAGCTGCACCGACTTCGACAGCGGCGTCTACAGCTTCGAGACGATCAAGCCGGGTGTCGTCACCGGCCGCAACGGCCGCTTCATGGCGCCGCACATCAACGTCTGGATCGTCGCGCGCGGCATCAACCTGGGGTTGAACACGCGGCTGTACTTCAGCGACGAGGCCGAGGCCAACGCGAAGGACGCGGTGCTGGGCATCATCGAGTGGGAAGCACGCCGCGCCACGCTCGTCGCGCAGCGCGAAGACAAGGGCGGGCAGGTCGTGTACCGCTTCGACATCCGGTTGCAGGGCGACGGCGAGACGGTGTTCTTCGACATCTGACGCCGGCATGAAAAAGGGGCCCAGAGACCCCTTTCGATTTCACGCGTCGAGCTCTCGACTCACGGGCACGGTCGTTGCGCGACCGTCGCCGGGCGCAGCGCCTTGGTCGTGCCGCTCTCGTCGGCCGGGTTCGGCATCGCGTTGTTCGTGAAGGTGCAACCGTAGGTCGCGGCGGCCACGGTCGCGGGCGTCACCACATCGTCGCCGGCCGGCTTGGCACCGCCGCCCTCCCACTTGAGCATGTCGTCGAACGCGGCGACCTGCTCGGCGATCGTGAAATCGCAGTGGCTCACGCCGCGGATCGCGCGCTGCACCAGCCAGGCGCTGTTGCCCTTCGCGGCGACGCGCTTCTGGTAGACCTGCTCCATGCTGAACGGCACGAACAGATCGCCCAGCGTGTGGATCGAGACCACCGGGATCTTGAACTCGCCGTTCGCCTTCGGGATCCAGCGCAGGCCGTCGCGGCGCAGGCGGTTCGCGTCGGGTGCGGCCGTCAGCTTGATCGCCGCGGCGTTCAGTGCGGTCGAGCCGGCGGCGTCGCCGTCGATCGTATAGGTGAAGGCATTCGTGTCGAGCACGTTCTTGTTCAGGATGCCGGTGACCGTGCCGTCCGAGCCGAAGGTGCCGTAGGCGGACGGGAAGCTGCCGCCGAACGCGATGCCCAAATCGAACATCGGGCGCGGGCCGCCGGTGATGTTTTGCAGCACCGACAGGTACTTCGCGCCCTGCGCGGTCGGCGCCGACGGGAAGGTCGTGAACAGCGTGCTCGTCACCTGCGCGCTGATGTCGGCCCACTTGTCGGTCGGGTAGGCCGGCAGCCCCGCCAAGGCCTGGGCGGTGACTTGCATCGCGGCGAACTGGTTGAACAGCTCGGTGTCGCCGACCACGCCGCACATCGGCACCGCGCCGTTGTACTTGACCTTGTGCACCGCGGTCGCGGCGGCTTCGTCTTCGATCGCCGCGGCGGTGATGTGGCCGCCCATCGAGTGACCGGTGATGAAGTACTTGCTCGGCGCCGCCAGCGTGCGGTTGTTCGCCGCCGCGATCTTGACGAACTCGAGCGCCAGCGCGTTCGTGTCTTCGACGCCGACGCGCACGTCGTAGTAGTTCTTGCTGTAGCTCGACGCGCCCCAGGCGTAGCCGTTCTGGATCAGGTAGCGGCGAATCGACGGCGCGCCGACATTCAGGCTCGCGCCGGTACCGGCATAGCCGTGCGCGTACATCACGAGCTTGCCGTTCCAGTTGGCGGGCACTTCGACCTGGTACGACGCGCCGCCCAGCACGCCGGCCCAGCGGCTGGTGGTGCTCATGTCGACGACGTCGCCGGCCGCGGCGGCCATCGCGTTGAACGTGGTCGCGGTCGGGTTGGCGGGGGTGAAGGTGCGTGCGTCTTGCGCGCGGGTTTCTTCGGGCGCCGGCGCATCGTCGTCACCGCCGCCGCAGGCGACGAGCAAGGTGGTGGTGGCGAGGGCGAGCGCGGTCAAGCGCCACGGTGAGCGACGGATCATGTGATGTCTCCTGCGTTTGTCGGAAAGCGCTCTGAAGGCGCGTGGGTAGAGCGAACGAGCGGCGAGCCAGCGCGAGAATAGCGTGCACGCCGCGGCGCCGGTCAGGCGAGCTAACCCTCGCTCGGTGTCACGTTTGGGACACGCTGGCTGCGGCCGAACGTCAGCGCACGGCCGGCATCGTCGGCACCACCGCCCGCTCGCGCTCGAGCCGGTCTTCGAGCTGGCCGAGCTGCGCCGCCACCGCATTCGCGTTCTGCTCGGCCGTGACGCGCGCTTCGCTTTGCAGCCGGTCCAGCCGCGCGAACAGTTCGGTGCGCAACTCGGTGAAGCGCGACGCCTCGGCGCGGTCAGCGAGGTCGCGCTGGGCCTGCAACTCGCGCGTCTGGCGCCGTGCGGCGGCCAGCGAGCTCGCCTGCAGCGAAATCACCCAGACCGTGAACAGCACGCACAGGAACCCGACCAGCCCGAGCATGATCACGCCGAGCGGCGCCTGCACCGTGGTGACGCCCAGGCTGAGCGTGGTGAGCGCTGAAAAAGCGCTCCAGTTGATCAGCGCGAACACGCCGACCAGCACGAGCACGAGGAAGAAAGCGAGGGCGCGGACCATGAAGAGTCTCCTTGCGGGTGAGAACCCGAGAGGTTAGCGGGCCGCGCGCATCTGGCAATCGGCGCGGCCCCCGCGCCGTGTCGGAATCGGTGCGCCCGTGGTGCCGGACGGCATGCCGTCGGCGCCGCGACCGGGCGAATCGCGGCCCTGCGCGCCGTGCCCAAACCGGGCCGAACCCACCGGATGCGAAGCGGCGCGAGAATGCAGCCACGCGTGATGCGGCCCCGCGCGTTCCCTCCTCCGACCCGAGACCCCTCCGCGATGCAACCCGTCATCACCAGCCTGCTCGACACCGACCTGTACAAGTTCACGATGTGGCAGACGATGCTGCACCGTCACCCCGCGACGCAGGCCGAGTACACCTTCGTCTGTCGCAACGAACCGGCCTTTCCGCTCGCCGACCTGCTGGCCGACGTGAACGCGCAGCTCGATCATTTGTGCAGCCTGAAGTTCACGGTCGACGACCTGGCCTACCTCGGGTCCTTGCGCTTCATGCGCTCGGACTTCATCGACTTCCTGCGCATCTTCCACTTCCAGCGCGAGTTCATCAGCGCGCGCGCGGTCGGCAAGCAACTCGAGATCGTCGCGAACGGCCCGCAGGTGCACGTGATGGCGTTCGAGATCTACGTGCTCGCGATCGTCAACGAGCTGTACTTCCGCCGCTTCGACCAGACGCCGGCCTTCGCTGAAGGCCGCAAGCGGCTGCAGGCCAAGATCGAGCGGCTGCGCGCGTTCGACGACGAACCGAAGCGCCGCCACCCGTTCGAGTTCTTCGATTTCGGTGTGCGCCGTCGCTTCTCGGGCGACTGGCAGCGCGAGGTCGTCGCGATGTTCAAGCGCGAGGTGCCGCAGTATTTCAAGGGCTGCTCGAACGTGCTCTACGCACGCGACCTCGGCCTGGTGCCGATCGGCACGATGGCGCACGAGTACCTGCAGACCTACCAGACGCTCGGCGTGCGGCTGCGCGACTTCCAGCGCGCCGCGCTCGAAGACTGGGTTCAGGAGTACCGCGGCGACCTCGGCACCGCGCTGACCGACGTGGTCGGCATGGACGCCTTCCTCGCCGACTTCGATCTCTATTTCGCGAAGCTGTTCGACGGCTTGCGCCACGATTCGGGCGACCCGTTCGTCTGGGGCGAGAAGGCGCTGGCGCACTACGCGAAGCTGCGCGTCGACCCGCAGACCAAGCGGCTGACGTTCTCCGACGGCCTCGATTTCGACCGCTCGATCGCACTGCACCATCACTTCTCCGACCGCACGCAGTGCGGCTTCGGCATCGGCACCAACCTCACCAACGACATGGGGCTCAAGACGCTGCACATCGTGATGAAGCTGACCCACGCGAACCGCCAGCCGGTCGCGAAGCTCTCGGATTCGCCGGGCAAGCTGCTGTGCGATGACGAAACCTTTCTGGCCTATCTGCGCCAGGTGTTCAAGGTGAACAGCTAAGGCGTCGGCCCGGATTTCGCCAGCTCCGCGACGAGCCGCTCAAGGTCCTTCGGGCCGGTGCGGCACTCCCACACACGCAGCACGCGCCACCCCGCCGCGCGCAAGGCCCGGGCCGAGCGGTGATCCCGCGCGACGTTCCCGTCCAGTTTCTCTTGCCAGAACTGCGCATTGGTGGCCGGCACGGCGGCGAATCGGCATCCTTTGTGGCGATGCCAAAAGCAGCCGTGAACGAAGATCACGGTCTGGTACTTCGGCAGCACGATGTCCGGTCGCCCGGGCAGGTCGCGGCGATGCAGTCGGTACCTGAAACCGGCCGCAAACAGGTGTTTGCGAACCACCATCTCGGGGCGCGTGTTCTTGCCGCCGATGCCAGCCATCATCCGGCTTCGCGTCGCCTTGTCGACGATGTCGACCATCACGCCACGGCGCGTCGACGCCCGGATTGAACGCTCGCCTGCTCGGTGAGAAACGGCCGCATCAGCTGCGCGGCGGCCTGCATCACCGGGACGACGACGGAGTTGCCGAACTGCTTGTACGCGCGCGTGTCCGACACCGGGATCTGGAACGAGTCAGGGAAACCCATCAGCCGCGCGCACTCGCGCGGCGTGAGTCGGCGCGGGTTGCGTTTGCGGCTCTGGGCGACCAGGATTTCCGAGCCGTCCTTGTGGTAGCGCGCGGACAAGGTGCGCGCCACGCTGTGAGCATCCACGAGCCCGAAGCCGAAGCCGTTGCCTTTGGCCTCGTGCTTCGCGCGGTAGGCCTGAAGATAGGTCCAGAGCTTTGGCGACAGCGTGTACTTCGGATTCACGCGCCGGGGTGACGGCTCGAAATACGCCCGGCCGTCCCACGGCAGAAACGGCTCCGTGCCATCGGCGCGATGCAGAACATCACGCATCACGTGGGCGCCCTTCGGTGGCAGCTGCAGCGCGTTCCAGTCGAACCCGGTCGGCTCGCGGAAGCCGACGATCAGGATCCGCTCGCGGTGCTGCGGCACGAAGTGCGCCCCGTCCACCACCCGAATGTGGAGCTGATACCCCAACTCTTCGGCGAGCACGCGCTGAATGACGGTGAACGTGCGACCCTTGTCATGCGACAGCAGATTCTTGACGTTCTCCAGCAGGAAGGCGCGCGGCCGCTTGCTGCCGATGATGCGAGCGACATCGAAGAACAGCGTGCCCTGCGTCTCGTCGGCGAAGCCATGCAAACGGCCCAGCGCGTTCTTCTTCGAGACCCCTGCGATCGAGAACGGTTGGCACGGAAAGCCGGCGAGCAGCACGTCGTGATCGGGGACTTGGTCGGCATCGACGGTGGTGATGTCTCCGGCCATCGGATGCTGGCTCGGGAAGTTCGCCGCGTAGGTCTTCTGAGCGTACGGGTCCCACTCGCTCGTGAACACGCAGGTCCCGCCGGCGGCCTCGAAGGCGAGGCGAATGCCGCCAATGCCGGCGAACAAGTCGATGAAGCGGAAGCCGTGTTCACTGCTGCGCTTCTCGATCGGAGACTGGAACGGCAGCGTCGGGGCAGTGGTCATGGGATCGCCGGGAAATGGTGCGGGCATTTTGCCTTGCGTCGTGCCCGGATGCCGCGACGTAAGATTTGGCGATGACACCGAACCCCAGCGCCATTGAGCCCATCCACGACCCCACCCTCTGGCGCGACAACGGCTGGACCGCCCGCGTCATCAAGAACGAAGACGACGAAGGCTGGGCCGTCGCGATGACGCGCGACGGCGAACCCGAGCCGGCGCTCGTCGGCCCGTGGACGATGGGCCGCGACAAAAAGAACCCGAAGCCGCTCGACACCGCCGCGTTCAACGTGCTGGTGAAGACCGCCGCCGAAGTGATCCGCCGCCACGAGCAGGCGCTGCATGCGCAGCACCACAAGAACGTCAGCGTCACGGTGGCCGGCCGACGCGTGCTCGTCACGCTCGACATCGTGCCCGGCGAAGACGACCCGCACGCCGTGCTGGCGGCTCAAGATGCGTTCGGCGAAACGCTCGCGAGCGTCCGCGTGAAACCGAACTTCAAGCTGACGACGGGCAGCGCGCAGGCCTGGATCGACGACGGGTTCCGCAAGCCGGGCTGAGTTTCACCCAACCGCCTGCATGCGCAAGCGGCGCGCCGCCTCTTCGGCCTTCGCATCGTCGATCTCGCGCAGCACGCCGCCCAGATCGACGCTGCCGGCCTTGCGCGCGAAGTGGCCGGTCAGCGGCGTCTCGTTCGTCAGTGCGCCGCGCTCGTAGAGGCTCCAGATCTCGGCGCCGAACTGCGTCGCGAGCAGCGTCGGCACGAATTGGCCGAAGAAGTTGCGCAGGTTCTCGACATCGCGCAGCAGCATGCGCTGCGCATGGTTGTTGCCGGCTGCGTCGATCGCCTGCGGCAGGTCGATGATGACCGGGCCATCGGCGGCGAGCAGGATGTTGAACTCCGACAGGTCGCCGTGCACGACGCCGGCGCAAAGCATCCGCACCACTTCCTTGATCAGCGTCGCGTGGTGCGCGCGCGCCTGCTCGGGCGTGAACTGCACGTCGTTCAGCCGCGGCGCGGCCGAGCCGTCGGCGTCGGTGACGAGCTCCATCAGCAGCACGCCGTCGTGAAAATTCAGCGGCTTCGGCACGCGCACGCCGGCGGCCGCCAAGCGGTACAGCGCATCGACCTCGGCGCTCTGCCACGCCGCCTCCTGCGACTCGCGCCCGAAGCGCGTTCCCTTGGCCATCGCGCGCGCCTGGCGGGTGTTCTTGACCTTGCGGTTCTCGGTGTAATCGACGGCCTGGCGAAAGCTGCGGTGCGTCGCCTCCTTGTAGACCTTGGCGCAGCGCGTCTCGCCGCCGCAGCGCACGACGAACACCATCGCTTCCTTGCCGCTCATCAGTTGGCGCTGCACCGAGTCGATCAGGCCTTCGTCGATCAGGGATTGGAGTCGTGCGGGTGCTTTCATGGGCGCGATTTTGCGCCCTCGTCCGTGTGGGACGAACGCCCATGCGCTCGCGGCTCCGGCGCCGACAGCGCAGGCGGTCGCGCGCCGACGCGGCGCCCGCCAGCGCGCGGCTAATCTGTGTGTCTCAAATCAGACCTGCAGGAGCAATACCATGAACACGAGCTCGAAATTGCTTGGCGCGTTGTTCGCCACCATGGCCTTGGCGGGCTGCGACCGCCCGACCATCGTCACCACGCCACCCGCGGTCGTCGTGCCGGCACCGGCGCCGGGTCCGGCGGGCCCGCAGGGTGAAGCCGGCAAGCCGGGCGCGGACGGACCGGCCGCCGTCATCATGGTGCCGGCGCCGGCCGCCTCCGAGCCGAAGTAAGTCTCGCGCGAGTCCTCGGCGCGTCTCAGTGCGCGCCGACGATGGTGGGGATCTCGGTCGCCGGCGGCGTGTTGCGGCTGCGGCCGCAGCGCACGATGCCGTCGATCATCACCATGCCGACGCCGGGAATGTCGCCGAGTGCCACGCTCTCGAGCAGCGTCGCGCCGGCCGTGTGCTGCGCGCGGTCCATGAACACGAAGTCGGCCGCGCGGCCGGCTTCGATCAGGCCGCAGTTCAGGTTGCGGATCTTCGCGGTGTTGCCGGTCGCGAAGCAGAACACGAGTTCGGCCGGGATGTTGCCCAGGCTGGCCAGCAACGAAATCATCCGCAGGATGCCCAGCGGTTGCACACCCGAGCCGGCCGGCCCGTCGGTGCCCAGGATCACGCGGTGCGGGCACTTCAGCTGCAGCGCGGCCTGGGCCGCGGCGATCGCGATCTTCTCGTTGCCGTTGTGCACGATCTCGATCGCGCGGCTGCTCTTCTCACACAGCTCGCACACATGCTGTTCGCTCAATGAGGTGTGGCCGCCGTTGATGTGGCCGATGATGTCGGCGTCGGCCTCGAGCACCACGTCCTTGTCGATCAGCCCCGAGCCGGGGATCGACGGCCCACCGGTGTGGATCGTGCTCTGGATGCCGTGCTTGCGCGCCCACTTCACCATCGTCGCGGCCTCGGTGCCGCCCTTCACCGAGCCCAAGCCGATCTCGCCGAGCAGGCCGACGCCGGCCGCCGCAAGCTCCTGAAAGTCGCTCTCGACCATCCCCTTTTCGATCACCGGCGCGCCGGCCAGCACCTTCACGCCGCCGGGGCGAAAGTTGTCGAACGCGCGCTGCGCGGTGATCGCCAGCGCCTTCAGGCCGACGATGTCTTTCGGGCGGCCGGGCAGGTGCACCTCGCCGGCCGAAATCATCGTCGTCACGCCGCCGTTCATCGTCGATTCGATCCAGCCGAGCTGGTTCTGGCGCGGCGTCCAGTCGCCGAACACCGGGTGGACGTGGCTGTCGATCAGGCCGGGCGCGACGCAGGTCCGGCGCGCGTCGATCAGCAGATCGGGCGCGTCGGTGTCGAGGTCGGATTCCTTGCCGACGGCGACGATCACGCCGTCGCGCACGACGATCGTATCGGCGTCGAGGATCGGCTTGTCGATATCACCCGAAAGCAAGAGGCCGATATTGCGGATCACGACCTTGCCCGACTTGCCGGTGGATGCTGCGTCTGCCATGAGAACGTTCCGCCAATGTGTTCGAGGCATACTACCAGCGGCCACGGCCACTCACGGAGCGCCCCGCATGAAGATCCTCGTTGCTGCCGATGGCAGCCCCTACACGAAACGCATGCTCGCCTACTTGGCGGCGCACGACGAATGGCTCGGCCCGTTGCACCAGTACACCGTGATCCACGCGGTGTTGCCGGTGCCCGCAAACGCGGCCTCGTTCGTCGGGCGCGAGACACTGCAGAGTTACTACGCCGGCACCGCCGAGGCGGTGTTCAAGCCGATCCGCACGTTCTTCAAAAAGCAGGGCCTCGAGGCGGCGTTCGTGACCAAGGTCGGCAGCCCCGCGACGCTGATCGCCAAGCTCGCCGATCAGGGCAAGTTCGACCTGTTGATGATGGGCTCGCACGGCCACGGCCTGCTCGGCAACCTCGTGATGGGCTCGGTCGTCAACAAGGTCGCGGCGCAGTGCGGCACGCCGCTGCTGCTGGTGCGCTGAGCCGCCAGCGCGCGCCTGCGGCATGACGACGCTGCGCAACCTGCACGACGCCGTCGGCGATCTCGGCCGCAGCGGCGTGCGTTCGTCGATCGCCTGGTCGGTCAGCTGGTGGCAAGTACTGCACGCCGGCGCGCTGGTGCTGGTGCTTGCGCTCTCGCCGTCGACTTGGGCGCCCAGCGTGCGTGGCGCGCTCGCCCGGCACGTCTGGTTCGGCACCGCGCCGATGCTGCCGTGGTTCGCGTTGCTGGCGGCACTGGTCAGCGTCGTGATCATCCGCATCGTCGTCGTCACTGCGGTGAGCTATGGCCTGACGCAATACGCGCTCGAGATGGTCGTGCGCGTGCTCGTGCTCGAACTGATTCCGCTGACGGCCGCGCTGTTCGTCGCGCTGCGCGCCACCGTGCCGGCCGGCGCGCAGCTGAGCGCGATGCACGCGAGCGGCGCGCTGCACTCGCAGGAGCAGGCCGGCGCCGACCCGCTGCGCCATGAATTGCTGCCACGCGTGGTCGCCGGCATGTTCGCGGTGCTGCTGCTCGCGGCGGTGAGTTGCCTGATCGCGATGACGCTCGCGTACTTCGCGGTCTACGGCGCCTCGCTCGGCGGCTTTGCCGGCTACACGCGCACGCTGGGGCAGATCTTCAACCCCGGCGTGTCGATGATCCTCGCGCTGAAGACGCTGTTCTTCGCGCTCGCGGTCGCGCTGATTCCGGTCGCGGCGTTTTTGCGCGGACCGCAGTCGGCGGTTGCGCCGGGTGCGCGGTCCAGCCCCGAGCTCGACAGCCTGGTGCGCCTGTTCGCGGCGATCCTGCTGATCGAGATCGTCTCGCTGATGGGCAACTATGCGTGACCTGCGATGAATGAGCCTGCGCCACCGGCTGCCGAAGCCGCGCCCGCGCGTGGCTCGAAGCACCTCGAATTCAAGGCCACGCTGCTGCTGATCGTGCTGGTGCTGCTGGTCGGCGGCGCGGCGCTGTACCTGAGCTGGGCGCGCGGTGCGTTCGAGCACACGCAGCAGCTGGTGCTGGTGGCCGAGGACTCCGAAGGCGTCGGCGTCGGCATGGACCTGACCTTCGCCGGCTTTCCGATCGGCCGCGTGCGCCGCATCGAGCTGGGCGCCGACGGCAATGCGCGCATCGTCGTCGACGTGCCGCTGAAAGACGCGCACTGGCTGCGCGAGACCAGCGTGTTCGCGATCCAGCGCGGCGTCGTCGGCAACACCAACATCCGCGCCTACACCGGCATCCTGACCGACCCCCCGCTGCCCGACGGCGCGACGCGCACCGTGCTGCGCGGCGATGCCGCGGCCGAGATTCCGCGGCTGATGGCCGAGGCGCGCCAGCTGCTGTCGAACCTGAACGCGATCAGCGCCGAGGGCTCGTCGGTGAACCAGAGCCTGGCGAGCCTGAAGGATTTCAGCGCGAAGCTGAACGCGCCCGGCGGCGCGATTGGCGCGCTGCTCGGCGGCGACGCGCAGGCCGCGAAGCTGCTCGCCACACTCGACCGCACCAACGCGCTGCTGGCGCGGCTCGACGGCCTCGCGGCCAAGGCCGACACGCAGGTCTTCGGCAGCGACGGCGTGATGCGCGACGCGAAGCAGACGGTGCAGCAGCTGAACAATGTGCTCGGCGATGCGCGGACGAGCTTGAAAAAGGTCGATGCAGTGCTCGAAGAAGCGAAGGCGGTCGGCGCGAACGCACGCGTCGCGACGACCGATCTGGGCGCGCTGCGCGCCGATGTCGAGACGAGCCTGCGCAACATCGACGCGCTGATCCAGGAAGTGAACCGCAAGTGGCCGTTCGCGAAGAAGGACGCGGAGATCAAGCTGCCATGAAGGCCGCGCTCGCTCTCGCAACCGCCATCACGATGCTGGTCGGCTGCGCCAACAACCCGCCGGTGCCCGACTGGCAAGCCAACGCGAAGGCCGCGACCGAGCGCTCGATCGCGGCCTGGCTCGTCGGCAACGCGCGCATCGACGCGGCCGAACTTGCGCGCGCGCGCAGCGAGGTGGCGCGCAGCGGCCGCGCCGATCTGCTCGCACGCGTCGAGCTCTCGCACTGCGCGGCGCAGGTCGCGAGCCTGGTGTTCGGCCCGTGCGCCGGCTTCGAGCCGCTGCGGGCCGATGCCGCGGCGCCGGAGCGCGCCTATGCCGACTACCTGCAGGCGAAGGCGACCCCGGCGGATGCGGCGCTGCTGCCCGAAGCACACCGCGCGGTCTTGGCGTCTGGTGCAGCGCCCGCGGCCATCGCCGACCCGCTCGCGCGGCTGATCGCCGCCGGCGTGCAATTTGAGGCCGGCCGCGCCGACCCGGCGCTGATCGCGCTGGCGATCGCCACCGCGTCCGAACAAGGCTGGCGCCGCCCGCTGCTCGCGTGGCTCAGCGTGCAGCTCAAGCGCGCCGAGCAGGCCGGCGCGAGCGACGAGGCGCAGACGCTGCGCCGCCGCATCGCGCTCGTTGAAGGTGCTGAACGCGGCACCGCCGCACCGGCTACTTCGCCTTGAGGATCGTCTCGCCGTTGAGCATCCCCATGTCGCGGATGTTCTGGCGGTGCTGCTGCCAGCCGGCGATCGTGCGCCGCAGGTGGCGCAGCGAGATCATGTAGTAGATGCCCTTCAGGACGCGCAGCGGCCCCCACAGCGGCGTCTTGCCGTAGATGTCGCCGGCCAGCATCGACATCAGCGCCTCCAGCACGCGGAACGGGTTCGCCGGGTGCATGAACAGCTCGCGGATCGTCGGGTTCGTGACGCGGAAGATGAACCACGAGTACTCCTTCGGGCCCTTCTTCATCATCGCCTCGAACGCGGCCCGCTGCGCGGCGAACTCGGCCGGCCGGTCGAGCGCGGTCGCGACCAGTTCGGCGCCCTCGAACGCGCTGTGCATCGCGAGGTAGACGCCGGTCGAGAACATCGGGTCGATGAAGGTGTAGGCGTCGCCGAGCAACAGGTAGCGCTCGCCGGTCGCGTGCGTGCTCATGTACGAATAGTTGCCGGTCGCGTGGACCGCGTCGTCGACCAGCGTCGCGCCCTGCAGGCGCCGCGCGAGTTCGGGGCACAGCGCGATCGTGTCGAAGAAGAATTCCTTCAACGGCTTGCTGCGCGTCTTCAGGTAGTACGGCCAGCAGACCGCGCCGACGCTGGTCGTGCCGTCGGCCAGCGGAATGAACCAGAACCAGCCGTGCTCGAACCAGCAGATGCTGATGTTGCCTTCCAGCTTGCCGGGCAGGCGCTCGGCGTTCGTGAAGTGCCCGAACAGCGCCGAGCTGTTGTGCTTTGGGTTCTTCTGCTTCGCCTTCAGCTTGTTGCCGAGGAGCGTGTCGCGGCCCGAGGCGTCGATCACGAAGCGCGCGCGCCACTGCTTCGGCACGGTCCGGCCATCGGCGCCGGTCAGCTCGCCTTGCGCGGTCACGCCGTCGGCATCGAAGGCGACGTCGCGCACACGGCAGTTCTCGAGCGTGGTCGCGCCGCGCGTCGCGGCGTTGCGGAACAGCATGTCGTCGAGTTCGGAGCGGCGCACCTGCCAGGCCTGCGGCATGCTCTTGTCCATCGCATCGGCAAACTCGACGCAGGCGCGGTGGTCGTGCTCGGGCGAGACGAACTCGATGCCGAACTTCGGCATGCCGATCTTGTCGACCTGGTCGCGCACGCCGAGCTTCTCGAACAGCCGCACGTTCGCCGGCAGCAGCGATTCGCCGATGTGAAAGCGCGGGTGCTGCGCCTTCTCGACCAGCACGACTTGGCGGCCCTGCTGCGCCAGCAGCGCGGCGACAGTCGAGCCGGCGGGGCCACCGCCGATCACGAGTACGTCACAGGTGTCGGGGGCGATCAGGGTCGGGTTGGGTTGCATGGGCAGGCTGCTGGTGGGATCGGCCGTGAGCATATCCCCCGCGCGCGGCCGGGTGAACCCGGACTCAACGCCACGCGAAGGGCGGCTTCGCGAATCTCGAATTGCCAGCGGGCGCGGCCCGGCGCAAGCTCGGGCCATGACTGCCACCGCCACCGCCATTTCGCTGGATCACCTGCGCGCATGGATCGACCGCAGCGAACGCCGCAGCGACACGCTGACCGCCGCGCCGCTGGCCGGCCTTTCGGCCACGCTCGACCGCGTCGACGACCCCGAGCCGCAGCTCGGCACACCGCTGCCGCCGCTCGCGCACTGGCTCTACTTTTTGCCCCAGGCGCCGCAACGTGAGATCGGCGCCGACGGCCACCCGAAGCGCGGCGGCTTTTTGCCGCCGGTGCCGCTGCCGCGCCGCATGTGGGCCGGCGGGCGGCTCACGTTCGCGCACGATCTGCGCATCGGCGACGAGGCCGAGCGGCGCTCGACGATTCAGAAGGTCGAGCCGAAGCAAGGCCGCAGCGGCGCACTGGTGTTCGTCACCGTGCGGCACGAGATCAGCGACGCGAGCGGCGTGGCGCTGACCGAGGAGCACGACATCGTCTATCGCGACAATCCGCAGCCAGGCGCGGTGCCGCCGGTGCCCGTGATGGCGGCGGTCGACGAAGGCTTCAGGCGCGAGATCGTGCCCGACCCGGTGCTGCTGTTCCGCTACTCGGCGCTCACGTTCAACGGCCACCGCATCCACTACGACCGCAGCTACGTGACCGAGGTCGAGGGCTACCCGGGCCTGATCGTGCACGGCCCGTTGATCGCGACCTTGCTGGTCGATCTGGTCCGGCGCGAGCTGCCCGACGCGCGCATCCGCGCGTTCGCGTTCAAGGCCGCGAGCCCGCTGTTCGACATCCACCCGTTCACGCTGTGCGGCAAGCGTGGCGCCGATGGCCATGTCGAACTCTGGGCGCGCAACCACGAAGGCCATCTGGCGATGCACGCGCGTGCCGAGCTGGCCTGAACCACCGAGACGACCATGATCGCCACCGCCCCCGACAAATACCCCGACATCCGCGACGCCGTGCGCCAGCTTTGCGCCGAGTTCCCCGACGAATACCACCGCAAGATCGACGAGAAGCGCGGCTACCCCGAGGCCTTCGTCGACGCGCTGACGAAAGCCGGCTGGCTCGCTGCGATGATCCCGACCGAGTACGGCGGCTCGGGGCTCGGGCTGAGCGAAGCGACGGTCGTGATGGAAGAGATCAATCGCTCCGGTGGCAACTCCGGTGCCTGCCACGGCCAGATGTACAACATGGGCACCTTGCTGCGCCACGGCAGCAAAGCGCAGAAGGACTTGTACCTGCCGAAGATCGCGAGCGGCGAGTGGCGGCTGCAGTCGATGGGCGTGACCGAGCCGAGCACCGGCACCGACACGACGAAGATCAAGACGAC
>JAZJZJ010000309.1:0-10059 GCA_040389925.1 Pseudomonadota bacterium | reverse complement strand
TGCACGCACAAGGGCTGGGGCCGCAGCATCATCATCGGCGTGGCCGAAGCCGGCGCCGAGATCAGCACCCGGCCGTTCCAGCTGGTCACCGGCCGGCACTGGGAGGGCTCGGCCTTCGGCGGCGCCCGCGGCCGCACCGACGTGCCGAAGATCGTCGACTGGTACATGGACGGCAAGATCAACATCGACGACCTGATCACGCATCGCCTGAAGCTCGAAGACATCAACACCGGCTTCGATCTGATGAAGAGCGGGGAGTCGATCCGCTCGGTCGTGCTGTACTGAGATGCAGGGCGAACGCAGCATCACCACGCTCAGCGAACACGCCTGCTTCGGCGGCGTGCAAGGCTTCTACCAGCACGACTCGATTGAAACCGGCACGCCGATGAAGTTCGGCGTGTTCGTGCCGCCCCAGGCGAAGCTCAAGCCCGTGCCGGTGCTGTTCTTCCTCGCCGGGCTGACCTGCTCCGAAGAGACCTTCGCGATCAAGGCCGGCGCGCAACGCCACGCGGCCGAGCACGGCCTGATCCTCGTCACGCCCGACACCAGCCCGCGCGACACCGGCGTCGAAGGCGCCGACGCGAG
Source organism: Pseudomonadota bacterium (assembly GCA_040389925.1). Classification (GTDB taxonomy): domain Bacteria; phylum Pseudomonadota; class Gammaproteobacteria; order Burkholderiales; family Burkholderiaceae_C; genus LMDS01. The sequence goes on along the minus strand of JAZJZJ010000309.1, from coordinate 9,474 downwards.
CTGGGACTTCGGCACCGCCGCCGGCTTCTACCTCGACGCGCTTGAGGCGCCGTGGCGCACGAACTGGCGCATGGGCAGCTACGTGACGCGCGAGTTGCGCCAGCTCGTCTTCGAACACTTCGAAGCGCGTGAAGACCGCGTCGGCCTGTTCGGCCATTCAATGGGCGGGCACGGGGCGCTGACGCTCGCGCTCAACAACCCCGGCCTCTACCAAAGCGTCTCGGCGTTCGCGCCGATCGCCGCGCCGATGCAGTGCCCGTGGGGCGTGAAAGCGTTCAGCGGCTATCTGGGCGATGACAGAAAGGCCTGGGCGCGGCACGACGCGACCGAACTCGTCAAGTCGGGCGCGCGCGTGCCGCCGCTGCTGATCGACCAGGGCCTGGCCGACAAGTTCTTGGCCGAGCAACTGCATCCCGATCGGTTCGAGACCGCGTGCCTCGAAGCCGGCCAGCCGCTCACGCTGCGCAGGCACAAAGGCTACGACCACGGCTACTACTTCATCGCCACCTTCATGGCCGACCATATCGCGCACCACGCGCGGCTGTTGCTGGCGGACTGATGGACAGCAGCGACGACGCACCCGTGCCGGCACGCAAGCAGGCGCGCAACCCGCTGCACGGCGTCACGCTCGAAGCGATGCTGACCGAGCTGGTCGCGCACTTCGGCTGGGACGAGCTCGGCGCGCGCATTCTGATCAACAGCTTCAACACCGACCCGAGCATCAAGTCGAGTCTGAAGTTCCTGCGCAAGACGCCGTGGGCGCGCGAGAAAGTCGAAGGCTTGTACCTGTTCATGCGGCGCGAGCAGGCGCGCACGAGGCCGTCACCATGAGCACACCCGCCAAAACGCCCGCGCCGTTCGGCAGCTGGCCCTCACCCGTCACCGCCGAGCTGATCGCCGGCGCGACCATCCGGCTCGGCCAGCTCGCGCTGCGCGGTGACGAGATCGTCTGGAGCGAGGGTCGACCGCAGGAGCAAGGCCGCAACGTGCTGGTGCAGCGGCGTGGCGACGGCGCCTCGGCCGACCTGAACCCCGCGCCGTTCAACGTGCGCACCCGCGCCCACGAGTACGGCGGCGGCGCGTTCGTGCTGCTGCCGGAGGGCGGCGCCGTGTTCAGCCACTACGACGATCAGCAGCTGTACCGGGTCGACGCCTCGGGCGCGCCGCAGCAACTGACGCACGACGCCGATCAGCGTTACGCCGATGCGGTCGTCGACGGCTCGCGCAAGCGCCTGATCGCGGTGCGCGAGGATCACCACGCCGGCGCTGCCGATGCGGTCGCGACGATCGTCGGGATCGCGCTCGACACCGGCGCCGTCACCGTGCTCGCGCAGGGCCACGACTTCTTCGCGAGCCCCGCGCTCAGCCCCGACGGCTGCCAGCTCGCGTGGCTCACGTGGGACCATCCGAACATGCCGTGGGACGGCAGCGAGCTCTGGCTCGCCGAGGTGTCGGCCGACGGCTCGCTCGCCGCGCCGCGGCGCATCGCCGGCGGCCCGAGCGAATCGATCTTCCAGCCGCAGTGGTCACCGCGCGGCGAGCTGCACTTCGTCAGCGATCGCAGCGGCTGGTGGAATCTGTACCGGCTGCGCGGCGAGGCGGTGCAGCCACTGCACCCGATGGCGGCCGAGTTCGGCGAGCCGCAATGGGCGTTCGGCATGAGCCGCTACGGCTTCGATGGCGGCGGGCGCATCGTCTGCACCTTCAGCCGCGACGGCGTTTCGCGGCTCGCCACGCTCGACCCCGAAAGCGGCGCGTTCGCGACGCTGGCCACGCCGTTCTGCACGATCGACTCGCTGCGCGTCGGCGCCGACTTCGCGGTCTTCGTCGGCACCACGCCGACGCAGGCGAGCGCCATCGTGCGGCTGGACCTGCGCACGCTCGGGCACGAGCTGCTGCGCGCTTCCAGCAGCGCCAGCGTCGACCCGGCGTACCTGTCGATCGCGCAGGCGATCCGCTTCCCGACCGAGAACGGGCTCGAAGCGCACGCGTTCTTCTACCCGCCGACGAACCGCGACGCCTGCGGCCCCGACGGCGAGCTGCCGCCGCTGATCGTGATCAGCCACGGTGGCCCGACCGGTGCGACCGATGCCGCGTTCAAGTGGTCGTACCAGTTCTGGACCAGCCGCGGCTTTGCGGTCGTCGACGTGAACTACGGCGGCAGCAGCGGCCACGGCCGCGCCTACCGCGCGCGGCTCGACGGGCAATGGGGCGTCGTCGATGTCGACGACTCGATCAACGCGGCGCGCCATCTGGTCGCGCGCGGCGCTGTCGACGGCGATCGCGTCGCGATCCGCGGCGGCAGCGCCGGCGGCTACACCACGCTCAGCGCGCTGACCTTCCGCAGCTTCTTCAAGGCCGGCGCGAGCCACTACGGCATCGGCGATCTCGAAGCGCTCGCCACCGACACGCACAAGTTCGAGTCGCGCTACCTCGACCGGCTGATCGGGCCGTACCCGCAGGCCAAGGCGCTCTACATCGAGCGCTCGCCGATCCACCACAGCGCGCGTCTGGCGAGCCCGATGATCCTGTTCCAGGGCGCCGAAGACAAGGCCGTGCCACCGGCGCAGGCGCAAGCCATGTTCGATGCGGTGAACGCGAAGGGCTTGCCGGTCGCGTACCTGCTGTTCGAGGGCGAGCAGCACGGTTTTCGGCGCGCCGACACAATCAAGCGCGTGTTCGAGGCCGAGCTGTATTTCTACGGCAAGGTGTTCGGCTTTGCTCCGGCCGACACGATCGAACCGGTCGACATCCGCAACTTGCCGGAACACCCGCTTTCACCTTGATGCGTCTGCTGACAGGCAGACGCGCGCGCGCACGTTACGGTCGCCCTCCTGATGGAGGAGTCGAGATGAAATCGTCGTGGCGGACCGCTTGGCAAGGGCAGGACATCGTGGTTTTTCGCAACGAGGCCGAGGTCGACCGACTGCACGCGCCCGACATCGAGCGCGTGGTGCTGGTGCACCGTGGGTCGGGCGATTCGCCGGGCGATCTGGTCCAGGCGGTGGTCGAGGTCGGCGATGCGTGCCTGATCTTCCCGCCCGATACCGGCTTCGCCGGCCGCGTCAACTTCGAGCGTCAGGCGTTCTGGGCCGACAAGGGCTGCGTGTTCTGGGTCAACGAGGCGCGTGCGCCGTTGCCGCTGCGGTTGCGGCGCGGCCGCTGGTTTCTCGGGCTCACGCAGCCGGTGTTCACGCGCGTGCCACGCACCGATCTGGCGGCGCTGATCGAGCGCTGGCCGGTGCAGGGGCCGCAGACCTGGGAGCAGCGCAAGTGGCGCCGGATCGAATTGAGTCGGCCGTTCGGCACCGGGGAAGAAGCGCGCTTGCGGGCCTGAAACCTGTTTGAGGCCGAGCCCTCGGCAGGCACAAAAAACCCGGCCGGAGCCGGGTTTTTCATGGGCGCTTGATCGCTCAGGCAGCCTTGGCGGCGGCCTTCTTCTTCGCGTGCTTCTTGGCAGCGGGCTTCTTGGCCGGGGCTTCCTTCTTCACTTCTGCCTTGGCAGCCGGCGCGGCGGCGACAGCCGGGGTGGCGGCAGCAGCAGGCGCAGCCGGCGCGGCGGCTTGGGCGAAAGCGCCCATCGAGAAAGCGGTGGCGATCAGAACGGCGGCAATCTTCTTCATGGTGATGATCCTGGGGAACTTGAGTGGATGAGCGGTCGCTCGGAAGGAACAACGCCCCTGCCGATCGAGTGGTTGACAGCAAGGTCAACGAAAGACCGGGTGATCCAGGGTCTCGTCCAGGCGCAGCACCGGCGTCACGCACGCGTCCACGGCCTCGAACCGCGCCACCCAGTGCGCCAGCGGCTCGGCCGCGAGCACGGCAGCCAAGTCGGCCCGCAGCGCCATCGACTCCGGCCCGCCGATCGCCAAACCGAGCGACCAGTGCTGGGTCGCCCACTCCGGCCGCCCGACCGCCGCGCACAGGGCCTGCCAGAACTTCAGTTCGAGTGCGCCGACCGCGAGGTGGCGCGCGTCGGCCGTGCGGTAAACCCCGTAACAAGGCACACCGCCCGAGAGCAGGTCGCGCCCCGGCGCGGGCGTGCGGCCGGTCGTCTTCAGCGTGTACGTCGCCAGCACATGATGGCGCAGCACCTCGTGCGCCATCGAGACATCGACAAAGCGCCCGCGGCCGTTGCGCTGCGCCCCGAGCAGCCCCGCGAGGATGCCGGTGACGGCCGCCTGCGTGCCGCCCATCAGGTCGCCGATCTGGAAATTCGGCACCGCGATCTCGCCGTCGACGGTGGCGATCTGCTCGAGCACGCCGGCCATCGCGATGTAGTTGATGTCGTGGCCGGCGCGGTGCGCCCACGCGCTGGTCTGGCCGTAGCCGCTGATCGCGCACATCACGAGCTTCGGGTTGACGGCATGCAGCGCCTGCCAGCCCAGGCCGAGCTTGTCCATCACGCCGGGGCGAAAGCCTTCGACCAGCACATCGGCGCCGCGCACGAGATCGATCAACTCGGCCGCGCCTTCGGGCGTGCGCAGATCGAGCCGCAGCAGCGCCTTGCCACGGTTGAGTTCGCGGAAGGTCAGCGCCGGCTCGCCGGCCCGGCGCTCGGCGCCGGTCTGACCCATCACGCGGGTGCCGTCGTCCTGCCCCTGGTCGGCCGGGCCTTCGATCTTCAGCACCTCGGCGCCGAGTTCGGCGAGGTGGCGCGTCGCCAGCGGGCCGGGCAGCAGGCGCGTCAGGTCGATGACGCGAATACCGGCGAGCGGAAGATCGGCCGCGCTCAAACGAACCGCCCTTCGCGCAGCCACTTGGTCGCGACCCACTTCTCGCCGTCGACCACCGGCGCGCCGCCGTGCAGCGATTTCGTCACCGGGTGGGCGCGGTCGTAGCTGAAGAAGACGGCGTTGCCGCGCACCGGCGCGACATCGAGCTGCACGTCGGGAAACACCGTCGCGCCGCCCTTGGCCGGCGTGTTCAGGTAGCACACCAGCGAGGCGACGCGCTGGCCGCCGCGCTTCAGGATCGACGGCGTGCCCGAATGCTCCGGGTCGAAGTAGTCGTAGTGCGGCTTGTACTCGGCGCCCGGCCCGTAGCGCAGCACCTGCAGGCCTTCGCCGTTCTCGAGCGGCCAGTCGAGCAGCGCGGCCATTCGCGCCTCGAGGCGCGCGACCACCGGGTGCTCGCCGCGCTCGAAGAACATGCCCTGGCTGGTGCGCGCGTCGTTGACCTCGCTGGCGCCGGTCTCGGTCTGCACGGTCTCGGAGCGCGCCAGGCGCTTGGCGGCCAGCGCGATCATCTCGGCGCACTCGTCGTCCGACAGCAGATTGCCGAACACGACGACGCGCGGCGTCAGCAGGTTCACCAGCACTTGGACCTCGCGGTCGCCGGCCCACAGCGTCGTCTGCGTGCCCTGCGGCAGCGGCTCGGGCACGCGCACCGGCGGCGGCAGCACGGCGGCCTTGGCCTTCTCGTCGAGGTAGCCGGTGAGCACGGTCTCGAGCGCGACGATCGCGGAGTCCTCGTTCCAGCCGCTGGCCAGCATCGACTGCAACACCACCTCGGGCCGGTGCCCGGCGGTGGCCTGCTCGATGATCCAGGCACGCAGTTCAAGCGTGATCGGCTGCTGATCGCTCATGCGCGGATTCTGCCGGATGTGCGCGGGCTTGCGGTCAGTCGAGCCGGCGCCGGAAGACGAGCCGGTCACGCGCTGAAACAGCGGCGTCGAACCGGTAGCCCTCGGCCTCGAAGGTCTTGAGCCCCGCGGGCGTCGCGATGCGCTGCGTGATCGCGTGCCGCGCCATCAGCCCGCGGGCGCGCTTCGCGAAGAAACTGATGATCTTGAACTGGCCGTTTTTCCAGTCCTCGAACACGCACTCGATCACGCGCGGCGCCAGCACCTTCTTGCGGTCGGCGGCGCGGAAGTATTCGTTGGATGCGAGGTTGACGATCACCGGCGCCGCGGCGGCAGCGGTGCGCTCGTTCAGGTGCTGCGCGATCGTGTCGCCCCAGTACGCGTACAGGTCCTTGCCGTGCGGATTCGGCAGGCGCGTGCCCATTTCGAGCCGGTACGGCTGCAGCCGGTCGAGCGGGCGCAGCACGCCGTGCAGGCCGCTCAGGATCGCGACGTGCTTCTGCGCCCAGCGCAGGTCGGCGAGGCTGAGTTCGGGAGCACGCAGGCCGCCGTAGACGTCGCCATCGAACGCGAGTGCGGCGGGTTTGCTGTTGGCGGGCGTGAACTGTGGCGACCAAGCCTTGTAGCGCTCGACATTGAGCGTGGCGAGCGCTTCCGACAAGCCCATCAACTCGGCCACGTCGGTGGCGCTGTGCTGACGCATCAGGCCGATCAACTCGGTCGAGCGCTCGACGAACAGCGGGTCGGTGGCGAGCCTGGCGACGGCGCGCGGGGTCGGCGTGGCGTAGTCGAGCGACTTGGCGGGAGACAGCAGATACAGCATGGCCGCGATTATCGCGGCCGCGTTCTTTTGAGGAGAGGGAGGCGACTCGGCGCGCTCACCTGAAATCCCGGCTGTGGCTGACCAGCCCCTGGAGCAGCGCGGAATGGTCGATCGCCTTCATCACGACCAGGTGCATCACCGCGCCCTCGCCCTGCCCTTCGGGTCCTTCCTGGCGCTGCCAGCGACCGAACAGCGTCAGCAGCCGCGCCGCGAGCAGCGGCTTGCGCTGCGAATCGACGACCGCCGGCCAGACGATCGCGTTGACGGTGCCGGTGTCGTCTTCGAGCGTGACGAACATCGTGCCCTTCGCCGTCTCCGGCCGCTGGCGGTGCGTGACGAGGCCGCTGGCGCGCGCGAGGCGCCCGTTCGGGTAGCCGCGCAGCACGGCCGCGGGCTGGACGCGGAACTGCGCCAGCTGCTCGCGCAGCAGCGCGAGTGGGTGGCGGTTCAATGTGAGGCCGAGGGCGCGGTAATCGGCCAGTGTTTCCTCGGCTTCGGCGGGTGCCGGCAAGCTGACCGCGAGCTCGTCGACGCGCGTCTCGCGCAGCATCGTCGTCGGTCGCGTGTCGATGCCGGCGACGGCCCACGCCGCCTGATGGCGGTGGCCGGTCAGCGCACGCAGCGCGTCGGCTTGCGCGAGGCATTGCAGCTCGTGGGCGTTGAGTGCGGCCCGGCGGGTCAGGTCTTCGGCGCTCGTGAACGCGGCCTGCGCGCGGGCCAGGGCGATGCGCTGGCACGCGTCGGCCGACAGCCCGGTGACGCGATCGAGGCCGAGGCGAACGGCATGCAGCGCGCCGGCCGCCAGCGGCTCCAGCGTGCTCTCGCCCACGCTCACCATCACGTCGACCGGCCGCACCTCGACGCCGTGCGCGCGCGCGTCGCGCACCAATTGCGCGGGCGCGTAAAAGCCCATCGGCTGGCTGTTGAGCAAGGCCGCGAGAAACGCGTCGGGGTGATGGCGCTTGATCCAGCAACTCGCGTAGGCGAGCTGCGCAAAACCGGCCGCGTGGCTCTCGGGGAATCCGTATTCGCCGAAGCCCTGGATCTGCTTGAAGATGCGCTCGGAGAAGTCGGCGTTGTAGCCCTTGGCCGTCATGCGGCCGACGAGCATCTCGTGGTAATGGCCGAGGCCGCCCTTGCGCTTCCAGGCCGCCATCGAGCGGCGCAAGCCGTCGGCCTCGCCGGGTGTGAAGTCGGCCGCGATCATCGCGATCTGCATCACCTGCTCCTGAAAGATCGGCACGCCTTTCGTGCGCTGCAGCGCCGGGCGCAGCTCGGGCGGGTAGTCGATCTCTTCGTCTTTCAGCGACCGGTTCTTCAGGTATGGATGCACCATCCCGCCCTGGATCGGCCCGGGCCGCACGATCGCGACCTCGACGACCAGGTCGTAATAGCAGCGCGGCCGCAGCCGCGGCAGCATGCTCATCTGCGCGCGGCTCTCGATCTGGAAGGTGCCGACGGTGTCGGCGCGGCAGATCATCTCGTAGGTGAGCGCGTCGCCGGCCGGAATGTCCTGCATCACGAACCGACGGTCGAGCTTGTTGCCGATGAATTCGAGCGCGCGCCGCAGCGCACTGAGCATGCCGAGCGCGAGCACGTCGACCTTGATCAAGCGCAGTTCGTCGAGATCGTCCTTGTCCCACTGGACCACGCTGCGGCCCTCCATCGCGGCCATCTCGATCGGCACCAGTTGCTCGATCTGCTCGCGGGCGATGACGAAGCCGCCGGGGTGCTGGCTCAGGTGCCGCGGAAAATCGATCAGCTGCTGCGTCAGCGCGATCCACATCCGCGTCAGCGGCGCGTCGGGGTCGAGGCCGGCTTCGCGCAAGCGCGTGGCGTCGATGCTTCGGCCATCGAACCAGTGCAGGCTCTTCGTCAGCAGCTCGATGCGCTGCAGATCGATGCCCAGCGCGCGGCCCACATCGCGCAACGCCGAGCGCGGCCGGTAGCAGATCACCACGGCCGTCAACGCGGTGCGGTGCCGGCCGTACTTGCCGTAGATGTACCGGATGACTTCTTCGCGCCGCTGGTGCTCGAAATCGACATCGATGTCGGGCGGCTCATGGCGCTCGGCGCTGATGAAACGCTCGAACAGCAGTTGGCCTTCTTCGGGGTTCACCTCGGTGATGCCCAGGCAGTAACAGACCACCGAATTGGCCGCGCTGCCGCGCCCCTGGCACAGGATTTTTTGCTCGCGCGCCCAACGCACGATGTCGGCCACGGTCAGAAAATAAGCCTCGTAGCCGAGCTGCTCGATCAGCGCGAGCTCTTTCTCGATCTGCGGCATCCAGCGCACCGCCACCGCGCCCGGACAGCGCCGGGCCAGCCCTTCGTACGCCAGGTTGCGCAGGTGGCCGATCGGCGTCAACCCTTCGGGCACGACCTCGCGCGGGTACTCGTACTTCAACTCGTCCAGCGAGAAGCCGCAGCGCCCTGCCAACACCAGCGAGTTGTCGAGCCACTCGCGCTCGTACAGTGTGCCGAGCCGCGCACGCGACCGCAGGTACTGCTCGGCGTTCGAGCCGAGCTGCAACCCGCATGCCGCCACCGGCCGCTTCAGCCGCGTCGCGCTCAGCACATCCTGCAAGGGCTTGCGCGAGCGCAGGTGCATCAGCACATCGCCGCTGGCGACGATGGGCAGCCCGGTGAACTCGGCGACGCGGCGCACGACCTTCAGCAGTTCTTCATCACCCGGCCGGCGCAGCAGCGAGACCGCGATCGCCGCCCGCTCCTGAAACCAGGTCTTCAGCCACATCGCGTGCGCGAACACGGTCTCGAAAGGCTGCGAGGCGTCGGGCACGAGCAGCGCGAGGCACTCGGGCAGGCCGGCGAGCGTGGGCGCGTTCGGCACCTTGCCTTCGAGGTCGCCGGGGTGGGCGAGGTAAGCGCCTTTCGCCGCGCGGCGCCGCGCGACCGTGATCCAGTGCGAGAGGTTGCCGTAGCCGCGGCGGGTCTGCGCGAGCAGCACGAGGCGGGCATGGGGCTGCGGGCCGTCCTCTTTCTTCGCCTTCGCATCGCCCGGCAACGTGAGCCGCATCTCGCTGCCGATGATCAGGTGCAAACCTGC
>JAZJZJ010000308.1:11187-14243 GCA_040389925.1 Pseudomonadota bacterium | reverse complement strand
TGCTCGGCAAGCTGCAGGTCGAGGTGCCCGATGTCGGCGGCAACATGCTGATCAGCTGGGCCATGCCCTGCCTGCCGGTCGGTGGCATCAACATGGGCATGTTCACGGTGCCGCCGATCGGCGCCGGCGTGTGGGTCGAGTTCGAGCGCGGCGACCCCGACTACCCGGTCTGGACCGGCTGCTTCTGGGGCATCGCCGCCGAGAAACCGTTGCTGAGCAACCTCGTGCCGCCCGGCATTTCAGGCATCACGCTGCAGACCCAGGGCAAGACCGGCATCGTGCTCAGCGACCTGCCCGGCCCGACCGGCGGCATCCTGCTGCAATGCGCGACCGGCGCGACGATCTCGATCAGCGACCTGGGCATCCTGATCAGCAACGGCAAGGGCGCGACCATCAGCATGGTTTCTGGGCCGATGATCGATGTCAACGCTGGCGCCTTGCAGGTGACCTGATGCCGGCGCCCATCCTCCACGTCGGCGCGACCGTGCTGTGCATGCACGGCGGACCCGCGCAGCCGATCACGCCGTTCCCGCGCGTGCTGGTCGCGGGCCAACCCGTCGTCACGCAGGCCTCGCCGTATGCGATCACCGGCTGTTCGCTGGCAAGCACCAGCACGCCGCCGTGCGTCACCGCGAACTGGGTTGTCGCTGCCGTGCGCGTGAAGTGCGGCGGTATGCCGGTGCTGACCGCGACCAGCACCGCGGTCTGCGTGCCTACCGGCACCGGCCTGATGCCGGTGACGATGCAGCCGCGTGTGCTCGCCACCTGAGGACGTTTGCGATGCCGCACCTCGACCACCCCTTCCACATCGACGCGCTCGGCCGCAGCGCGCAGACCGACGACGCCGACCACCTGCGCGACCTGATTGCGCAAGTGCTGTTCACCGCGCCGGGCGAGCGCGTGATGCGGCCCGACTTCGGCAGCGGCCTGCTCGGCCTCGTGTTCGAACCGAACAGCAGCACCTTGGCCGCGACCACGCAGATGCTGGTGCAGGGCGCGCTGCAGCGGCACCTCGGGCACCTGATCGCGGTGCATGCGGTCGACGTGGCACCGGTCGACGCCGCGCTCGAAGTCAGCGTGCGCTACGTGGTGCTGCGCGACCGCACCGCGCGCGAGGCGCGCTTCAGTTTCGCCGGAGCCGCGTCATGATGTGTCAGCCCTGCTGCGTGCCGCAACGCCTCGAGCTCGTCGCGCGGGCCGGCACGGCCAACGGCATCGAGTGGGTCGAGGTGCTCGATGTCGGCGCGCCGCCCGGCGTGCCGCGCCAGCAGACGCTGTTCGTGCGGCTGCTGCTGCCGGCGCCCGGCCTGAACGCGGCCAATGTCGTCATCGACGGCGGCAGCCGCATCGCCGAGGTCGGCATCGTCTGGGCCGGCATGGGCGACGCGCTGCCCGCCGCAGCCGAGCCGTCGGTCGCCGCGCTCGTGACCGAACCGGCGCGCACGCTGGTGATCCGCACCGACAGCAACGGCGACTTCTCGCGCTACCGGCTGCGCATCGTCGCCGGCATCGCCAACGCGGCACCGCCCGTCGGCTTCGACCCGGTGTTGGCCGGCACCGAGTTCTCGTTCAAGGTCGAGTGCCCGAGCGAGTTCGATTGCGCCGATGCCCAGCCTTGCCCGCCCGCGCCGCACACCAAGCCGGACATCGACTACCTCGTCAAGGACTACCCCGGTTTCCGGCGCCTGATGCTCGACCGGCTCAGCCTGCTCGCGCCGGGCTGGACCGAGCGCAGCGCCGCCGATATCGGCGTCACGCTGGTCGAGCTGCTGGCTTACGCCGCCGATCAGCTCAGCTACCGCCAGGACGTGATCGCGAACGAGGCCTACCTCGCGACCGCGCGGCAGCGCATTTCGGTGCGGCGCCACGCGCGGCTCGTCGATTACCGGCTGCACGAGGGCAGCCAGGCGCGCGCGTTCGTGCACTTCGGGGTCACCGGGTTGAATGTGGCATTGCCCCGGCACACGCGGCTGTTGACGCGCACGCCAGGCCTGCAACCCGAAGTCGCAGCGGGCACGCCGGAAGAAGATGCGCGCCGCGCCGGCGCCATCGTCTTCGAGACGGCCCATGCCGCGACGCTGCACCAGCCGCTCAACGAACTGCAGTTCCACACGTGGGGCGATCTCGGCTGCAGCCTGGCGCGCGGCGCGACGCGGGCGACCTTGAAGACGCACGCCCCGCTGATGGCCGGCGACTTCCTGCTGCTGCAGGAACTGCGCAGCCCGACGCTGTTCACGCACGCCGACGCCGATCGCACGCACCGCCACGTCGTGCGCCTGACCCGTGTGGCGCACAGCATCGACCCCGCCGGCGGGCTGTTCGAGGCGACACCGGTGAACGCCCCGCTGAACGTCACCGAGATCGCGTGGGACAGCAGCGATGCGCTGCCCTTCCCGCTGTGCCTGGGTGTCGCATCGCGCCCCGGCTTGGCGATTTCGGTGGCGCGCGGCAACATCGTGCTGGCCGACCACGGCCTGAGCGTCGCCGGCCCGAGCGGCACCGGCGAAGACCTCGGCGTCGTGCGCGAGCCGACGCGCCGCTACGCGCACGACCCGGCCGCCGACGATTGCTGCGCTCCGCAGCCCGCACCAACGCTGCCGCTGCGCTACCGGCCGACGCTGCGCGAACAGCCCTTGGCACACGGCTTCGACCTCGCGACCCTGCTCGCCGCGCCGCTCGTCACCGACCAGCCCGAGCGCTGGTGGAGCGCCGCCGCGCTGCGCACCCTCGCCCCGCGCGACGCGCTGCCGCAGCTGCGCTGCAGCGGCGCAACGGCGGCCGGCATCGACAGCTGGATCGCCCGGCGCGACCTGCTCGACAGCCTCGCCGCCGACCGTCACTTCGCGGTCGAGATCGACGACGCACAGCGTGCGCGCCTGCGTTTCGGCGACGACCGCAACGGCCGTCGACCCGACGACGGCACGCAGTTCCGCGCGTTCTACCGCGAGGGCATTATTCTGGTGCCCGAGTTTTTCTCTGCCGACACATACCTGAAGGCGTCAGGCGGAAAGAAAGCCAAGCTCGTTACGTCTATCGCCATGTTTTACGATCTGGCC
>JAZJZJ010000308.1:0-11177 GCA_040389925.1 Pseudomonadota bacterium | reverse complement strand
ACGAACGGGGCGACGATTGACAGCAGCAGCACTGGCAACGGCAACGCCGGCAACGTCGGCGCCGAGGCCATCGCGCATGTGGTGAGCCCCACGAGCGGTGTCTTCGACACGGTCGTCAACCCGATGCCGGCCTTCGGCGGCAGCGACGCCGAAGACATCGAAGCCGCGCGCCGCGATGCGCCGCAAGCCTTCCGCAGCCAGGAGCGCGCCGTCACCGCAGCCGACTACGAAGCCGCGGCCGAGCGCAAGCACGATGTGCAGCGCGCCGCCGCGAGCTTCCGCTGGACCGGCAGCTGGCACACCGTGTTCGTCAGCGCCGACCGGCGCGGCGGCGCGGTTGTCGACGATCCGTTCGAGGCGCGGCTGCGCGCGCACCTGGAGCGCTTCCGCATGGCCGGCTACGACCTCGAAGTGAACGGCCCGCGCCCGGCGCCGCTCGACGTCGCGCTGTTCGTCTGCGTCAAGCCCGGTTACTTCCGTGCCGACGTGCAGCGCGCGCTGCAGCGCGAGCTTTCGTCGGCGCTGCTGAGCGACGGCCGGCTCGGCGTCTTCCACCCCGACAACTTCAGCTTCGGCGAGCCGGTCTATGCAAGTCGCATCGTCGCAGCGGCGCAAGCCGTGCCGGGTGTCGATTCGGTCAAGCTGGAGCGCTTTCAGCGCCTCGTCAGCCCGAGTCCGACGTCGCTCGCCGAAGGCGTGATCCGCGTCGGCCGGCTCGAGATCGCACAGCTTGCGAACGACCCGAACTTCCGCGAGCGCGGGCGCCTGGTGATTCGCTGTGGAGGTGGTCAATGAACGAGCTGACAAACCAACCGCAGCCCGACCCGCCGCGGCTGCCGGACGTACCCGAGGGCAGCGCGCATTGCGGCGCCTGCGCCGGTGTCGAAGCGGCCACGCCGCAAGCCATCGTCAACCGACACGGTCTGACGCAGCTTGGCTATCGCATCGGCGACTGGGCGCAGTTCCGCGCGAGCCTGCACGCCGGCCTGTCGGACGCCTCGCTCGCGCCGCTGAACGCACTGCTGACCCGCGACGACGACGACTTCGCAATCGCGCTGATCGACGCGTTCGCATGCAGCGCCGATGTGCTGAGCTTCTACAACGAGCGCCTCGCCAACGAGAGCTACCTCGCGACCGCCAGCGAGCGCGTTTCGCTGCAGGAGATGGGCAAGCTGATCGGCTACCAGCTGCGCCCCGGTGTCGCGGCCGAGGCGCTGCTCGCGTTCGCGGTCGAGACACCGCCCGCGCCGCCGGCCGCGATGGCGCCTGAGCCCGGCGTGTTCATCAGCGGTGTGCCCGACCGTGTGCGCATCGAGCCCGGTTTCAAAGTGCAGAGCGTGCCGGGTCAGGACGAGAAGCCACAGGTGTTCGAGACGGTCGAGGCGATGGAGGCGCGCCCGCAGTGGAACGCGATGCGCGCGCTGGCCGATGCGCGCAGCGTGCCCGGCTTCGGCGCCCGCGGCACCTGGCTCGCCGGCACCGCCACCCAGCTGAAGCCCGGTGACGTGCTGCTGCTCGTCGGCCCGCAGTTCGAGGGCGATGCGATGTCGAATCGCTGGGACGCGCGCGTGCTGACCGAGGTCGAACTCGACCCACCCGGCGACCGCACGCGCGTCGCCTGGGCCGAGCCGCTGGGCTCGGTGACGCCGCACATGGCCCCAGCCGATCCGCCCGCGATCTACGCGCTGCGCGATCGCGCCGCGGTGTTCGGTCACAACGCGCCCGACTGGTCCGGCATGAACATCGAGTTCAAGCGTGCTTACCTGCACTTGGGCAGCAGCGACGAGATTCCCGAGGCCGACCGCGCCGAGTGGCGCGACTTCACGATCTGGGCGCCCGTCGGCCTGCGCCGGATCGTCGATCGCCGGGCCGGCGTCACGCCGACCACAATCAGCCTGGACCGCGAATACAGCGGCATCGTCGCCGGCAGCTACCTGCTGCTCGACCGCCCCGATTACCGCGAGCTCTACAGAGTGCAATCCGCCGTGCCCGGCTCGCGCGCAGAGTTCGCGGTGCAGGGCAAGTCCTCCTTCGTGAGGCTGGCCGGCGCGAACCTCGACAGCTTCGCCGACAAGGTGCGCCAGACCACCGTGCACGCGCGCAGCGAACGGCTCGCGTTCGCGCGCACGCCGATCGATGCGCCGGTCGCGGGCGACGCAGTCGCGGTGGCCGCCGACGTGGACGGCATCGTCGCCGGCCGGCGCGTGATCGTGACCGGCCGGCGCGTCGACAGCGGCGCCGCGATCGCGCATGCTGCGCGCGTCGTCACCGCCACCCCTGCGGCGAGCGCAGCCGATGGCGGCACGCTGCGCATCGACCCGCCGCTGCCGGCGGCGCTCGTGCGCGCCAGTGTCGTCGTCTGCGGCAACGTCGCGCTGGCGTCGCACGGCGAGACCGTTGCGCAAGTGCTCGGCAGCGGCGATGCGGCCCACGCGCACCAGCGCTTCGAGTTGAAGCATGCACCGCTCACGTACCGCGCGGCGGCGAACGAGCGTGGCGTGAAGAGCGAACTCGTGGTCCGCGTCGGCGATGTGCAATGGCAGCAGCGCGACACGCTGTTCGGCGCACAGCCGACCGACCGTGTGTTCGCGTTGAACACCGACGAGCAGGGCCGCGTCTGGCTGCAGTTCGGCGACGGCAGGCGTGGCGCGCGCCTGCCCGGCGCGGCCAACAACCTGCGCGCGCGCTACCGCAAGGGCGTGGGCGCCGAAGGCAATGTGCGCGCCGATGCGCTGAGCCAGGCGATGGCGCGACCGCTGGGCTTCAAGGGCGTCAGCAACCCCGCACCGGCCTCCGGCGGCACGCCGCCCGAAGACGAGGCAGCCGCGCGTCGCAGCATGCCGTTGGGCACGCGCACGCTCGGCCGCGCGGTCTCGGTGCTCGACTACGAAGACTTCGCGCGCGCCTACGCCGGCGTCGCGAAGGCGCAGGCGCGTGTGCTTCGGCTCGCTGCCGGGCCGGTCGTCGCGATCACGATCGCCGGTGCGAACAACGTCGTGCTCGCCGATGACAACCCAGTGTGGATCCATCTGCAGGCGGCGCTGAAGGCCAGCGGCGATCCGCACGTCGCAGTGCGGCTGCTCGCGCACCGCGCGCGGCCATTCCGGATCGGCCTGAAGCTGCGCTGCGACGCGGCCTACGACACGGCCCAGGTGCTGACGGCGGTCGACACCGCGCTGCGCGCGCGCTACGCCTTCGATCTGCGCGCGCTGGGTCAGCCGGTGCACGGCTCCGAGGTCGTCAGCACCGTGCATGGGGTGCCCGGCGTCGTCGCGGTCGACCTCGACCTGCTCTACCTCGCCGACGCGCCGCCCGGGTTGCGAACCAGCCTGAGCGCCGCCGCGACACGGGTCTCGCTCGGTGTTCCGACCGCAGCCGAACTGCTGACGCTTGCGCCCGGCCCGTTGGCGCGACTGGAGCTGATGCCATGACGATGGACGTCGACACCCTTTACCGGCTGCTGCCCGCGGTTCACCGCATCGAGGACGAAAAGGGCGGCCGCGCGCTGCATGCCTTCATCGAGCTGTTCGCACGCGAGCTGCAGGCGATCGAAGAGAACCTCGACCAGTTGCACGACGACCAGTTCATCGAGACCTGTGCCGACTGGGTCGTGCCCTACATCGGCGACCTGATCGGCTACCGCCCGATCCGCGACGATGCATCCACACTGCGGCCGGGTCTCAACTCGCCGCGCGCCGAAGTCGCCAACACGATCATGTACCGGCGTCGCAAGGGCACGGCGCTGATGCTCGAGGAGCTGGCGAGCAGCATCACCGGCTGTCCGGCGCATGCGGTCGAGTTCTTCGAGCAGCTGTGCACCAGCCAGTCCATGAACCATGTGCGGCTGCACGCGCCCGCCACCGCGAGCGTGCGCAGCCTGCCGCACATGCTCGCGCTGCGCGGCGATGCCGGTGCGTTCAACCGCAGCGCGCATACCGCGCAGGTGCGGCGGCCCGAGAGCGGCGCGGGGCGCTTCAACATCCCGAACATCGGGCTGTTCCTGTGGCGCCTGAGCCCGAACCGCTTGCAAAACCTGCCGCTGACGCCCGAGCCGGGCGATGCGAGCGGCACGAAGTTCCGCGTCAATCCGCTCGGCTTCGACCTGCCGCTGTTCCGCCTGCCGTTGCCCGAGGGCGGCATCGAGCAGCTCGCGACCGCGGCGAACGTGCCGTCACGCCTGCTGATCCGCGCGCTGGCGCTGCAGGTGCGCGCGGCGCAGCAGAGCGCCGAGGTGCTCGCCGAAACGCTCGACTACGGCGCGGACCGCAGCCTCGTGCTGCGGCGCGGCGGCGCGGTCGTGCCGATCAACGCGTCCGGGCCGGCCGTGCCGCCGGGCAATCCGCCGTCGCCGTCGATCCCGCGCCTGCGCATTGCCGACCTGCGCGACCTCGTCGACGCCGGCGGCAACGTAACCGGCTGGGCGCACGCGGCCGACGTGCTGCCCGACGAGATCGCGCTCGACCCCGAGCGTGGTCGCATCCTGCTGGGCAGCGCGCGCGCCGCCGAGCATGCGGCCACGCCCTTCCTCGCCAGCTTCCACTACGGTGCGGCGCGCGACTTCGGCGGTGGCCCGTACCAGCGCACGCCCGCCGGCGGCACGCACACCGAGCAGCGCAGCGTCGGCGGCAGCGCGCCACTGCAAGCGCTGCTCGATGAGCTCCACGACACGCTGCGCGACGCGCCCGCCAGCGCCGCGACCCACGGCCGCCTGAGCATCGCCGACAGCCTGACGTACGCCGAGACGCCGACGCTGCGCGTGCCCGGCGAGACCGGCGACGAGATCGGCGGCCACGAGCTGGTGCTGAGCGCCGCGAACGGCGTGCGGCCGCTGCTGCTGGCCGCGGGCGACATCGTCGTCGACATCGGCGCACGCGGCACGCTGGTGCTCGACGGCCTCGTGATCGCCGGCGGCACGCTGCGCCTGGTCGCCAGCGCCGACACCGAGCGCCGCCGGCTGGTGCTGCGCGATTGCACGCTCGTGCCGGGGTTGACGCGCGACCGCCTCGGCCGCGCCGTGAGCGCCGGCACCCCGAGCCTCGTGATCGATGACCCGAACGTCGCGCTGGTGATGGAGCGCTGCATCACCGGCCCGCTGCGGCTGGTCGCGCAGGCCGAGGCCGCGTTGACCGATTGCCTCGTCGACGCCGATGCGCCTGACGGCATGGCTTATGCCGCGCCCGAAAGCCCTGGCGACAGCGCGAGCGAAGGCGCGCCGCTGACGCTGAACGAATGCACCGTGATCGGTCAGGTGCATGCGGTCGCGATGCCGATGGCCTCGAACACGATTTTCGACGCGCAACCGAGCGTGGCACAACCGGCGCCGGTGTGGGTCGAGCGCCGCCAGCAAGGCTGCATTCGCTTCTGCGTCGTGCCGCCCGACGCCGTCACGCCGCGCAAGCACCGCTGCGTGCCCGACGCGGCGCACCCGCAGGCCGTGCCGCAGTTCGCCTCGGCGCGCTACGGCGACCCGTCGTACGGGCTGCTGCGCGGCGCGACCGATGCATCGATCCGCACCGGCGCCGACGACGACGGCGAGATTGGTGTGATGCATGCGCTCTACCAACCGCTGCGTGAGGCCAATCTGCGCGTGCGGCTCGACGAGTACCTGCGCTTCGGCCTTGCGGCCGGGATCTTCTACGCGACGTGATTCGCGCGACTTGATTGAATTTCCAGAACGGAGCTCGCCATGTCTGCCGACTTCTCCAAGGTCCGCTTCAACCCGTACCTCAACTATGCGGGCGTCGAGTTGCAGCAGGGCCGAGTGCTGCTCGACGCCGATGCGAATGAACTCGTCGCCGTGCTCGACCGCAGGTTGCGTGCGCTGGCCGGCGATGTGCTCGGACGCGCGACGGTCGGTGCGAACACGCCCGATGCGTTCAAGCTCGGTCTGGTCGCCGGCGCGCTGCAAATCGGCCGTGGGCGCCTGTACGTCGACGGCCTGCTGGCCGAAAACCACGGCAGCGGCGCCGCCAGCTTCGATGCGCTGATGGGCGGCCCGAGCTTCACCGACCCGACGCCGATCGCGGACCAGCCCTGGCTCGCGAACCCGCCGCTGCCGACCGCCGGGCGGCACCTCGTTTATCTCGACGTCTGGAACCGCGAGCTCACGCACCTTGAGCAGCCCGATCTGGTCGAGCCGGCAGTCGGCGTCGATGCGACAACGCGGCTGCAAACCGTCTGGCAGGTGCGCGTGCTCGACACCGCCGCCGCGGCCGGCATCGACTGCGCGTCGCCCGACGACCAGGTGCCCGGCTGGGCCGATCTGACGGCGCCGTCCACCGGCCGCCTCACGACTGGCAGCTTCGACCTCGCGCCGACCGCCAACCCCTGCGAGTTGCCGCCCGAAGGCGGCTACCGCGGCCTGGAAAACCAGCTCTACCGGATCGAGATCCACGACGCCGGCCTGCCCGGCGCGGGCGCGAGCTTCAAGTGGAGCCGCGACAACGCCAGCGTCGGCAGCCGCATCACGCGCTTTCTCTCGGCCACCGAGGTCGAGCTGCAGTCGCTTGGCCACGACGACGTGCTGCGCTTCAACACCGGCGACTGGGTCGAGTTCATCGACGACCCGCGCGAGTTCTCGCAGGCGCCGGGCGAATTGCGCCGCGTGACCGTCAGCGACGACAAGCGCAGCCTGAGCTTCGCGACCGCCCTGCCCGGCATGCAGCCGGCCAACCTCGGCGACACGGCGTGGGTCGCCGCGCGCAACCTGCGCGTGCGGCGCTGGGATCAGAAAGGCCGCGTGCTGCGCGTCACCGGCACGACCACGGCGCTGGCCCACGACCTCGACGGCCCCGGCGCCACCGGCGCGATTCCCGTTCCCGCCAGCGGCACGCTGCTGATGGAGAACGGCATCACGCTGAGCTTCGGCAACGCCGGCGCGAAAGGCTTTCGCAGCGGCGACTGGTGGGTGGTTGCAGCGCGCACGCTCGACGCCTCGCTCGAACTGCTGACGAACGCGCCGCCGCGCGGCATCCACCACCATTACGCGCGCCTCGGTTTCTGGGACGTGGCCGCCGGCACCGTCAGCGATTGCCGCCATCCGTGGCCACCCGAAGGCGGCGCCGACTGCGCCTGCACGGTGTGCGTCAGCCCGCAGTCGCACGCGAGCGGACAGCTGACGATTCAGGCCGCGGTCGACCGGGTGCGCGAGATCGGCGGCACGATTTGCCTGAACGCCGGTGCCTACGAGCTGGCCGAGCCGGTGCGCATCGCGAATGCCAAGTCGCTGCGCATCACCGGGCAAGGGCCGGCCACGGTGCTGGGCACGCCAGGCACGGCGTTCAGCGTCGGCGCGAGCGCCGCGGTGGCGATCGACAGTCTCGCGATCCTGTCGACCGGCGCCGGCGGCCCGGCGATCCAGGTGCGCAGCGTGATCGGCTTGACGTTGGAGAAGCTGGCCGTCGTCGTCGCCGGCGAACGCGGTGTGGCGATCACACTCGGCGGCGCGGTCGCTGGGCTGGCCGTGCGCGACAACCTGCTGATCGCGACGCACGGCATTCGTGCCGGCGCGGCGGCCGCGGCCGGCACCGGCACGACGACCAACAACCCGACCGGCAACCGGCGCGAGTTCCTGTTCACGGCCTCCGCGCGCTTCACCGGCAACATCTTCTGGTGCCGCAACACCGGGCTGGCGCTCACCGGGCTGGTCGGCCACCTCTACGCGACGCGGGTATCGGACAACGAGTTCCTGCTGTGCCGCGAAGGCGCGATCCAACTGCTCGGCTTTTGCATGCCGGGTGCGGCGATGCATGTCGAGGGCAACACACTCGCGGTTACCGGGCCGGGCATCCGCTGCGCGGTCGATGGCGCATGGATCACCCACAACAAGCTGCACGCGCAGACGCAAGGCAACAACCCGCCGCTGGGCGCCGGCATCACGCTGAGCACCGGCCTCGACCCGAACGGCAGCGACCAGTGCCAGGTGCTGGCCAACCAGGTCAGCGGCTTCCCGGCAGCCGGCATCCTGATCGAGGCGCCGACCCGCAGCCTGATCGTCAAGCTCAACATCATCGAGCGCTGCGGCCACGGCATCCTGATGGCCGACAGCGCCAGCGCCGGCTTGGCGAGCATCGAGAACAACCACCTGCAGGACATCGGCGCGCTGCAGGCCGAGACCGCCAGTGCGCGGCTGGTCGTCGGGATCGGCGTGGTCAAGGCCGAGGCCTGCAGCGTGGTCGGCAACACGCTGCTGCGCATCGGCGTCGCACCGGTGGAGCGCAGCGTGCTGGTCGCGGGAATCTTCGGCAGCGGCGTCGGCAACGGGCGCGTGCATGGCAACTCGATCAGCGCGGTCGGCCCGGCGGGCGATTTTCGCGGCGCGCTGGCGGGCATCCTCTGGCTCGGCCCGTATGACGAACTCGACCTCAGCCACAACCAGGTGCGGCGCGACGACGAGCCGGTGACAGCGCCGGGTGCGACGCGCTGGGTCGGCGTCGAGGTCGTGCCGGTCACCGCGAGTCAACCGGTGGTCCGGACCGTCGGCTACATGGCGCTGCGGGTCGATGCGACCCGCACCATCGTGGTGCGGAACGACCGTGCGACGATGGTCAACTCGAAAGCCTCGAACTTCGCGGCAGCGGCGCGTGCCGTTGGCGGCTCCTGCGCCGGCATGAAGGGCAATGTCGTGGCCGCACGCGGCACCGGCCCAGCGGTGCTGCTGGCCGCCAGCGCCGACATTCTGTTCGCCGACAACCGCTGCGAGCTGAACGGCAACGCCGAAGCGGTCGTCGTGCTGACCGGCCAAGCGCTGATCGTCAGCGCGAATCGCGTCAACGGCCCGCCCGATCGCTCGATGCTGCTGAATGCCAGCCCGAAACTGGTGACCGTGCTGGGCAACATCACCAACCACGCGATCGCGAGCTCGGCCGGCGCGCTGGAGCCGAAGTGGCTCGATCTCAACATCCACGCCTGAGGAGACGATCGTGCGCATCTTCATCACCGATCGAACCACCGCCACGTCCGCTGAACTGCGCGCGAAGCTGATCAAGCCCGGCGCGGCCGGCGCGGCCACGCTGGAGCGCCTGAAGGTGCTCAACCCGCAGGTCGACTTCGACCGCCTGACCGAAGGCACGGTGCTGCTGCTGCCCGACAGCGCCGATGTGGCCGAGGGCGCCGGCAAGGCAGCCAGCGGCGACGCGGTCGAGAACCTCAGCCAGGACCTCAAGCGTGCGGTGAACGTGAGCAGCGCGCAGATCAAACAGGGGCTGGACCGCGTCGCCGTCGATCAGCGCGCGATCGGTGCAGCGCTGAAACTCGCCGCCGTCGCCGCACAGGTCAAGGCCGATCCGGCCTTGATGCAACAGCTCGACGCAGCCGCCGAGCGCACCAAGGCCGACGCCAAGCGCGGCGCAGAGAACCTCAAGGCGCTGGAAGACGCGAACGCGCAGGCTCAGGCCGAACTGGCAGCGCTCGCGAAGCTGTTCGGCTGAGCGGCCGCAAGGTCTTCGTCAGCGAAGACGAACTCGACCCGCACGACGGTCGAATCGCCCGGGTTGCGCTTGAGTTGTGCGCCGAGTTGCCGCGCGAGGCCGATCATCGCGTTGTTGCCCCACAGCACATCGCCGAACAGGCGCCGTACGCTGTGAGCACGCGCGTGCGCGGCGAGCCGGAGAAGCAGTTCGCGGCCGAGGCCGGCGCCTTGCCAGGCGTCGGCGACCGCGACCGCGAACTCGGCATCGGCGCTGTCGGCGCGCATCACGTAGCGCGCGTCGGCAACGATGGTCGGCGAACCCACCGGCCGCGCAGCGAACGCGACATGGTGGTGCTGGTCGATTTCGGTCATCGCGCGCGCCTGCTCGGGCGAGAGTTCGCGCAGACCGAAGTGGAAGCGCCGATAGCGCGAGGCCAGCGAGAGCGCGCCGATGAACGCGCGTTCGGCGCCCGCGTCCTGCGGGTTGATCGGCGCGAGCTCGACAGCGCGGCCGTCGCTCAATTCGACGAACGAATCGGCCAGCGCGTTTGGCCCGACGAGCGGCTTCGGTGATGCGAATGAGGAATCCATGGCGCGCATGGTCTTCCTCGTGAGCAGGTGGCGCAAACGATCAATCTGCACTCTTCGCATGCGCCCGCAGAATGCAAAACGGCCCCGAAGGGCCGTCTCTCTGAACATGCAATCAGCTCACGCGCCGACGCGTGAAGCCTTCTTGCGATCGTGCTCTTTCAGGTGGCGCTTGCGGATGCGGATCGTCTTCGGCGTGATCTCGACCAGCTCGTCGTCGGCGATGAACTCGACCGCGTACTCCAGCGTCAGGATGATCGGCGGCGTGATCTTGATCGCGTCTTCCTTGCCCGAAACGCGGAAGTTGGTCAGCTGCTTGCCCCGCACCGCGTTGACAACCAGGTCGTTGTCGCGCGAGTGGATGCCGATGATCATGCCTTCGTACAACGCGTCACCGGCCTTCACGAACATGCGGCCGCGGTCGTCGAGCTTGCCGAGCGAATAGGTCACCGCCTCACCGTCGTCCTGGCTGATCAGCACGCCGTTCTTGCGGCCTTCGATCTCGCCCTTGTAAGGTTCGTAGCTGTCGAAAATGTTGCTGATCAGGCCCGTGCCGCGCGTCAGATTCAGGAACTCGTTCTGGAACCCGATCAGGCCCCGTGCCGGGATCTTGTATTCGAGGCGCACGCGGCCCATGCCGTCCGGTTCCATGTTGGTGAGCTCGGCACGGCGCTCGCCGAGCGCCTGCATCACGGCACCCTGGTGCTGGTCTTCGACGTCGGCGGTCACGGCTTCGATCGGCTCGAGGCGCTCTTCGCCTTCCTGGCGGAACACCACGCGCGGCTTCGACACGGCCAGCTCGTAGCCTTCGCGGCGCATCGTTTCCAGCAGGATGGTCAGGTGCAGTTCGCCGCGGCCCATCACCTCGAAAATGCCGTCTTCGTCGGTCTCTTTGACGCGCAGCGCGACGTTGCTTTGCAGCTCGCGCTGCAGCCGGTCCCAGAGCTGGCGGCTGGTTACGAACTTGCCTTCGCGGCCCGCCAGCGGCGAGTTGTTGACGCAGAAGTTCATCGTCAGCGTCGGCTCGTCGACATTGAGCATCGGCAGCGGCACCGGATTCTCGATGTCGGTCAGGGTGACGCCGATGCCGATGTTTTCGATCCCGTTGATCAGCACGATGTCGCCCGGGCCGGCCTCGGTCGCCTGCTGGCGCTCCAGGCCCTCGAACTTCAGCACCTGG
>JAZJZJ010000307.1:3052-7177 GCA_040389925.1 Pseudomonadota bacterium | reverse complement strand
TCGCGCCCGCCCCAGGGCGCGACGATCGGGCGCGAGATCACGTTGACGAAGTGCATCGAGACGAGGCCCTCGGCCACTGCCATCTCGGCCCACGCGCCGATCCGGCACAGGTGGTGCGAGTTGGCGAGCGCGACGATGCAGCTGCCGTGCGCCTTCGCGCGCGCGATGCCGAGTTCCATCGCCTCGTGGCCGATCACCTGACCGAAGCCGGCGTTGCCGTCGAGCGCGAGCAGCGTCGCGCTGTCGAGCTTGGTCGTGACATGCGCATTGACTGTGAGCCCGCCTTCGAGGAATGCGTTCGCGTAGCGCGGCAGCATGCCGATGCCGTGTGAGTCATGGCCGGTCAGATTGGCCTGGATCAGGTTGTCGGTGACGAGCTCGGTCTCGCGCGCGCTGCTGCCGAAACCGCGCATCAGCTCGCGCACCGCGGCGCGCAAGGGTTCGACCTGGATCGTGTGCATCAATGCGCTCATGGCGTCGTGTCTCCGTCGTTGTGGTTGCTGTGGGGCTGCGCTGCGGCCCAGGCGCGGTAGCGCGCGGCCGTCTCCGCGTTGGCCGGGTACAGCCCCGGCAGCGGCACGCCGCGCTCGACCTCGCGCATGATCCAGCCTTCGAGCTGCTCCTGTTCGACGCCGGCCGCGACCACGTCGTCGAGCAGCGCCGCCGGGATCAGCACCGCGCCGTCGGCGTCGGCCACGATTACGTCGTTCGGGAACACCGCGACGCCGCCGCAATCGATCGGCTCCTGCCAGCCGACGAAGGTCAGGCCGGTCACCGACGCCGGCGCCGTCGTGCCCTGGCACCACACCGGCAGCCCGGTGCCGAGCACGCCGGTGCGATCGCGCACCACGCCGTCGCTGACGAGCGCCGCGACGCCGCGTTGCTGCATGCGCGCACACAGGATGTCGCCGAAGATGCCGGCGTCCAGCACGCCCATCGCGCCGACGACGGCGACGCAGCCGGCCGGCATCGCCTCGATCGCGGCGCGGGTCGAAATCGGCGCGGCCCACGACGCAGGCGTGGCGAGGTCTTCGCGTGCCGAGACGAAGCGCAAGGTGAACGCACGACCGACGACGCGCGGCGGGTTCGGCGCCGCGCTCGGGTCAAGCGGCCGCGTACCGCGCAGCCAGACGTTGCGCAGGCCCTTCTTCAGCAGCACCGTCGTGATCGTGGCCGTCGAGACGGTGGCCAGCGCCTTGACGACGGCCGGGTCGAGCGGAAGCGTTTCGGGGCCCATCAGATCTCCTTGTGGCAAGCCGGACCGGCGCGCGGCATCACGGGCTGCGCGCTCACAGCGGCATTGTCAGGGGAGACGCGGCATCGGCGGCCTCAGCGCCGCACGCCGAAGAAGCGAATCATCTCGGCCGAGGCGTCCGGGCCGGCCGCGTCGGTGTACGAGCCGGCCGCGTCGCCGCCCGACCAGGCGTGGCCCGCGTCGTGCAGCAGCCAGTGCTCGACCCGGGCCTGCCCGGCCGCGTCGGCGTACACGGTGCGCGTGAATTCGCGGCCGCCGGCGCCGGCGCGCGCGTGCACGGTCTGGCGCAGCGGCGCGCCGGCCGCGACGGCCTGCTCGACGATCGCCGTCGCGTTGGCCGCCGCGACGGTCGAGTCCCGGTCGCCGTGAAAGACGATCGTCGGCACTGCGGTGCCGGGCGCGTCCGCTGGCGCCGACCGCGTGCCGACCGGGCTGCCGCCGCGCATCGCGGCGAACGCCGACCCGACGTCGTGGGCCGCGCCGTGCGGCAGGCCCGAGTGCGCGCCGACCGCGCGGAACAACTCGGGGTGGGTGTGGCCGAGAATCACCGCCATCGCGGCGCCGGCGGACAACCCGGTCACGAACACGCGCTGCGGGTCGACCGCTTCGGACGCGATCACGTCGCGCACGATGCCGGCCAGGACTTCCGGTTCGCCGCCCGCGCGCGCCTGGTCGGTCGGGCGAAACCAGTTCCAGCAGTTCGAGCCATTCGCGTTGCGCGACTGGGCCGGGTACGCCACCAGAAAGCCGTGCTGCTCGGCGAGCGCGTTCATGCGCGTGCCGGCGGCGAAGTCGTCGGGGTTCTGCTTGCAGCCGTGCAGCATCACGACCAGGGGCATCGGGCCCGGCCGCGCGCGGGCAGGAACATACAGCTTCCAGGCGCGCGTGCCAGCCGGCCCGGTGTGGCTGCGATCGAAGAAGCCGGCGCCGGTGCGGGCCGGCGCGCGCGCCGCCACATCGACCCGCTCGACGAATTCGACCGGGGCCGGTCCGGCGGGTCGCGCCGCGCCCGGGGCGGGCGGGCGTTGCGCGATGCCGGCCGCGGCGAGCGCGCTGCGAATCGTGTCGACGACCCGGCGTGCGGGCCCGCTGCGGGTATCGAGGCCGGCCGAGCGAAGCGCGCGGTCGATGGTTTCTGACAGGGTGTGAATGCGCATTGGATACTGAAATTGGTGCAATGCAGCATTTTGCGCCGACGCGAGCGCAGACGCGCTTCCGGATGCCCGGCCGCGCGGTTCTCCGTGGCCCCCATGGCCTGTTGTCCGACACGCGCGCGACCACCGGCTTTCGATACTTCAGTCAACACAGGAGCTTCGGCATGGAACTCGAACCGTTGATGGGCCGCTACTTCCGGCTCAAGCAGGAACTTTCGCTCGCTTACCGTGCCCGCCCGTGGCTCGGCGGCCGGATCGATCGCCTCGCGGGTGAGCTCGCCGCGACCGAGCGCGAAATCGGCGCGCGAACGGCGGCATCGCCCGGTGACGAGACCCACACGGGGAGAACATCGCATGACTAGGAACCTCGCTAACGCGTCGACAGACTTCAGGCCTTTCACGCCGATCGCGTTTGAAGCATCGTCGCGTCTGAGCTTCAAGCGTCTGCGCCGGCCGACGCCGCTGCCGCGCTTGCCGTCGGCC
The DNA here is from genome assembly GCA_040389925.1 of Pseudomonadota bacterium. Classification (GTDB taxonomy): domain Bacteria; phylum Pseudomonadota; class Gammaproteobacteria; order Burkholderiales; family Burkholderiaceae_C; genus LMDS01. The sequence goes on along the minus strand of JAZJZJ010000307.1, from coordinate 4,285 downwards.
TCGGCGCTGGGCCGGTATCTGGATCGACTGAACTGGCTGTTCGGCGGCCGCTAGCGTTTGCCGGAAGGCGCTGCTGCGCGAGCGCTGTCGCCGCGGGCGCCGCGCCTGACCATCGCGAGCGGCCGTTTCCCTTTCAGCTGCCGCTCGATCCCGTCGTTCAGGCTGCCGCGCAGTGCGAGCACGCGTTCGACGTGGCCGTAAACGCCCGGGAAGCGCAGGTCGAGCCACAGCCACAGCGTGCAGGCGCGCAGTGCTTGCTCCATCCGATCGAGCCGGCTGTGGCCGTCGACATCGTCGAGAAACCACGGTGACCCGGCCTTGCCGGTCAGCGCGTGGCTGCCGGCCCAGTCGAGATACGCCTGCACCTGTGATTCGGTGCGCGTGTCGACCGGCGCCTGGGCGTAGATGAAGCGCTCTTTCAAGGTCAGTTTCGACGCGACCTTGTCGAGCTGCTCGGCCAGTTCCAGCATCTGCTCGAGCTCGGCGACCGCGAAATGCGCGTCGTCGAGCTTCAACTGCTGCATGAACACGTCGAGCACTTCGCGCAGTTTCGTCTTGTGCAGGCGCGACGAGATCGTGTCGACATGCCAGCCGTTCGGTGCGACCGGCGCCTTGAAGTCGACCGGTGCGCGCGGCGTCTTGTGCATCAGCTCTTTCAGCATGCGCGCGGCCGCCGGCTCGGCCTCTTTCAGCACGCCGGCAAAGCCTTCTTCGTGCATGCCGAAGCGGCCGGCGCGGCCGGCGATCTGGTGCACCTCGGATTCGCTCAGCGCGCGGTCGCCGACACCGTCGAATTTCGTCATCGTGCTGAACAGCACGCGGCGGATCGGCAGGTTCAGGCCCATGCCGATCGCGTCGGTCGCGACCAGGATGTGGGATTCGCCGCTCGCGAAGCGCTCGGCCTCGCGCCGCCGCACTTCGGGTGGCAGCGCGCCGTAGATCACCGAAACCGGGTGCCCGCCGGCGGCGATCCGGTCGCGCAAGCTCAGCACGTCGCGGCGGCTGAACGCGACGACCGCGTCGCCGAGCATCAGCGACTCGGTCGCCACCGGGTGGGCGAGCAGCTGCACATGCTGCTTGCGCTCGAAATGCTTGACGGTGCAACGCTCGCCGCACAGGCCGAGCAGGTTCTCGATCGCCGGCACCGCGTAGGCCGAGCAGATGATGATGACCTCGTTGGCCGGCACCGCGACGATCGCCTGGGTCCAGGCCCAGCCGCGCGACGGGTCGAAG
>JAZJZJ010000307.1:0-3009 GCA_040389925.1 Pseudomonadota bacterium | reverse complement strand
CGCGAGCAGGCGCAGCGGCGCGAGGTAGGCGCCGTCGAAGGCCTGCGCGAGGCGTTCGAACGCGGCGTGGGTCTTGCCGCTGTTCGGCGGGCCGACGTAGAGCGTGACGCTGCGCTGCAGGCGGCGCGCCTTCTGGAAGGTGTCGGGGTAGCCCTGGAATGCCAGCTCGCTGTTCAGGCCGGCCATGGTTTCCTGCTCGGCGGCCTGGTGCTCCCAGCGATCCTGCGCGCGGCCGCAGGCCACTTTCAACTCATCGAACGACTGCGGCGTCGCGCACTCGGACTGCAGCCGCGGCAACAGCGCTTCGAGGTGCTTCGGCTTGTGCTCGCGGCTGCGCGCGATCAGCGTTTCGAGGTACGCGATCAGCTCGGCCGCGTATGGGTAGGCCGGCGGCTTGCCGAGCGCGGCGAGCAGCGCGGCGCGCTCGCCGCTGCGGTAGAACGCGAACACCGCGTCGGCATCGACCGGCACCCGGAACAGCACCGGCACGCGCCAGCCGGCTTCCGACAACTGCAGCGTGTGGCTGATCAGCCGCGTCCACAGGCCGGCCCGGCGCGCGACGCCGAGCGCCTCGAGTGCGGCTGTGCGTTCGAGCATGGTCGGGCGCACGGTCGGCCCGGTGCCGAGCGCGTCGAGGTGGGCGAGGGCGCTGTCCATCAGCGCCGGCTCGATCCAGCGGCTCGGGCGCGCGCCGGCGACCGGCTTTTGCAGCAGCACGAGGCCGAGCTTGTCGAGGTGGTCTTCGAACCCCGTGCTGCGCTCGTCGAGGTAGTCGCCCGGCTTCACGACCTGCGGCAGCGTGTACGCGGCTTGGCGGATGCGGTTGAACTGCTCCTTGCGGATGTTCGGCGGCAGGCGCTGGGCGTGGCGCGGGTTGGGTGGATTCGGGGTATCGGGCAAAGCGGTTTTTGTGAGCATGGACCCGCATTGTCGCGGCTGCCGGCTTCGGGGGCTTTTCAGCGCGGTGGGCGGGCGCGTTTGGCCAGGCGCGCGCTCATCGCCGGGCTGGCCAGCTCGGTCAGCGCGTGCCTGCCGATCCAGCGTGCGGTCGCGTCGCTCGACGCCGCCAGCCGGGTCGCCGTGTCGACCGCCGCGGCGTTCAGCGCCGGATTGCGCTTGCCGACCGCGCGCAGCGCCATGTTGACGGCTTTCTTGACGAAGTTGCGCGGGTCGGCGGCGGCCTGCTCGATCAGCGTCAGGCCGTCGATGAAGGGCGCGTCGCCGGCGCTCTTGTCGTGCACCGAGAGCGACCACAGCAGCGCGAACGCCGCGCGCTTCTCGAACTCGGCGCGCTTGCCGGCCCACGCGGCGACCTTGGCCCATGCGTGCGGCGTCGCGTCGAACAGCGCGAAGCAGGCGGTGTCGACGATCGCCCAGTTGTCGAACTCGCGGCACCAGCGGTCCATCTGCGCCGCGCTGACCTGCGCCGGGTCGTCGACGAAGCAGGCCAGCATGCGCGCTTCGTACCAGCCGCTGGCCCACAGCGCGGCGGCGAGTTCGTGGTTGCGGCCGAGGCGCTTGGCCTCGATGCGCAACGCAGCCACCGAAATGCCGAAGGCCTTGTCCGACGGGATCGCGAAGCGCGCCATGCCATCGCGCACGGCCGGCGAGCCGCTGCGTTCGAGCCAGCCGAGCACGCTCTTGATGTCAGTCTTCATCGTGCCAGGGCCAGCCTTCGAGTTCGGCCAGGCGCCGCACGACCCAGCGCGCCTCGACCGCGTTCACGCCCGAATCGGGCTGCACCAGGCCGAGCCGCACGCGCACCAGCACGTCGTCCTCGGAGATGCCGAGGTCGTGGTGTTGGGCGCGGGCGTATTCGACCAAATGGTTCGCGAGGTCTTCGCAGAACTCGTAGCGTGCGCTGATCGCGGCGCGGGTGGCGCTGGGCCGCTCGCGGCCGGGCGGGATGAAGAGCGCGACGAACGACTCCGGGATATCGAGCTGGTTGTGGTCGTACATGGCCGCCGTTGTATCACCGCCCACCTTGAACTTGGCGCAGGCGCCCGCAGCTTGTCAGCATGGGTTCGCGCAGGTCGAACCCGCTGCTGGAGAAAACCATGACCGCCGCCCAACGCGAATCCCTCAAGAACCGCCTCGAAACCGCGATCGCGCTGGCGCGCCTGCTGGAGCGTGTCGAGACCAGCGGCCAAGCCTTCGGTGCCGACCAGTACCGTGCGCTGGTACGCCAGCTCGGCGTCGCGCTATCGCAGGAGATGCCGAACGACGCGCTGCAGGCCGTGCTCGGCGCCCACCCGGCCGCGGCCGAGGTCTACGAGAACCTGCACTATGCCGAATCGGGCCTGTCGCGCTCGTCGCTGGAGCGCTCGGTGAGTTCCGAGATGCAGGCGAGCCAGGTTCTGGCGCGCGCCGCGCGGCGCTCGTGACGCTTCGCGCCATGCGGCGCGGCTAGACCTTCGGAATCCGCAGCGTCTTGCTGATCATCAGCGTGCCCGACAGCGCGAACAGCAGCACGGCCGGGTGCAGCGCCCACGGCCCGATCGCCCACATGCCACCGACGATGTCCGCGCCGATGCGATCCTGCCACGCCGCCGCCGCGAGCAGCGCGGTCAGCAGCACGCTGGTCGGAATCGGCGTGCCTTCGAAGTACGCGACCTTGTCGGCGCCGGCCGAGAGCGACTCCGCGGTGACGTTGTAGCGCGCCAGTCGCGACACGCCGCAGCAGACGAAGTACATCAGCACCAGCGCGTCCCAGCCGCCGTTCAGCCCGGCCGCATACGCGAGCGCGGCCGGGCCGAGGCCGAACGAAATGATGTCGGCGAGCGAATCGAGTTCGCGGCCGAGCGCCGAATGGGTTTGCCGATGGCGCGCGATGCGGCCGTCGAACACGTCGAAGATGAACGCGGCCGGCGCCAGCGCCGCGGCCCACAGAAAGTGCGCGAGTTGCTGGCTGCCGACGTAGCGCATCGCCAGCAGCACCGAGGCCGTGCCGCAGGCCGCGTTGCCGAGCGTGAACAGATCGGCGAGGTGGAACTCGCGGATCATCGAGAA
>JAZJZJ010000306.1:0-12770 GCA_040389925.1 Pseudomonadota bacterium | reverse complement strand
GTTGTGCTCGGTCATCGGCAGCGCGTCGATGTCGGCGCGCAGGCCGACGGCGCGCGAACTGCTGCCGTTCTTGAGGATTGCGACGACGCCGGTCGTGCCCATGCCGCGGTGGATCGGAATGCCCCAGTCAGTGAGCTGCTTCGCGATCACGTCGGACGTGCGCTGCTCCTGGAAGCAGAGTTCGGGATGGGCGTGAATGTCGCGTCGGACGGCGGCGATGGACGCCGCATCGGCGAGGATGGATTCGATCATGCGCATGGCGGGCTCCTGGCAGGCAACGGACCAGTTTAGCGCCGCCCTGCAGACCCCGCCGTGCGCGGCGGATTGGGCTCAGCGCCGAACCTTGCCGTCCGCGGTCAGCATCGACAGATCGACAAAGCGCGACGCCACGTGATCCCTCGGCCCGAACTCGACGCTGAAGCCGCCGAAATCCGCCCGCTGTATCGACTCCAGCCCGCTCACCAGCGTGTCGCGCGACGGGTTTCGCCCGGCCCGCTTCAGGCCCTCGGTGAAGACCTTGGCGGCCAAGTAGCCTTCCATGCTCGAATAGTTCGGCTGCGCGTCGCCGCCGGCCTTTTTCACCGCGTCGAGGTACTCGCGCGAGATCGGGGTCGTGGTCGAGAACGGGAACGGCATCACCTGGCTGACCATGATGCCGAGGCCTTCCTTGCCGAGCTCGTCGGCCAGCGCCTGCGTTCCGACGAACGAGACGTTGAAGAAGGTGCCGCCGTAGCCGGCTTTGCGGGCTTCGCGGATGAACGCGGCACATGATTTGTAGGCGCTGATCTGGACCACTGCGTCGGGCATCTTCGCCGCGATGTCTTTCACCGCCTGCGCCACGTTGACGGTGTTGCGCTCGACCGTGCCGAGCGCGACCGGTGCCAGGTCTTGCGCCTTCAGCGCGCGGGTCACGCCTTCGAGGCCGGCCTTGCCATAGGCGTCGTTCTGATAGAAGACCGCAATCTTCTTCAGGCCGAGCGACGTGAGCTGCTTGACGATCAGCGCGGTCTCGTCGTAGTACGACGCGCGCAGGTGAAACACCGATTTGTGGAACGGCTCGCGCAGCGCCTCGGCACCGGTGAACGGGCCGAAGAACGGGATCTTCGCATCGACCACCAGCGGCAGCGCTGCCAGGCAGGTGGGCGTGCCGACATAGCCGAACAGGCCGAACACGTCGTCGTTGATGAACTTCTCGGTGTTGGCCTTGCAGCGATCCGGCTCGTAGCCGTCGTCGAGCGTGCGCAGCTCGATGCTGCTGCCGTTCACACCGCCGCCGGCGTTCAGCGCGTTGAAATAGATCTTCGCGCCCATGTTCATCTGGATGCCGAGCTGCGCGGCCGGCCCGCTGAACGCGGCCGACTGGCCGAGCACGATGCGGTTGTTCTGGGCGAATGCGGGCAGCACCAGCGCGGCGCAGGGTCCCGCGAGCCACTTGATGGCGTCACGACGTTTCATGGGTTCCTCAACGTGATGTGTCGGGTCGCCGACGGCGCTTGCACGCCGGGCCCCGGCCGGTGTGTCCCGGGATGCCGTGCAGCATAGTCGCCGGCGCGGCCTGCGCCACAGCGCCGTGCCCGGGGGCAACGATCGCGCGCCGCCGCGGTGTGCAATAGTTCACCTCCATGCAAACGACCTTCGTCCGCGCCGCCTGCCCGCACGACTGCCCCGACACCTGCGCGATCCGCGTCACCGTCGAAAACGGCCGCGCGATCAAGGTGCAGGGCGACCCGGATCACCCGCCGACGCACGGTGCGCTGTGCACCAAGGTGTCGCGCTACCCGGAGCGCACGTACCACCCGGAGCGCGTGCTGCACCCGATGAAGCGCAGCGGGCCGAAGGGGAGTGGCCAGTTCGTCCGCGTCAGCTGGGACGAGGCGCTCGACGACATCGCCGCGCGCCTGACAGCGATCGCGGCGCGCGACCCCGAAGCCATCGTGCCGTACAGCTACGCCGGCACGATGGGGCTGCTGCAAAGCGAGAGCATGGCGGCGCGTTTCTTCAACAAGCTCGGCGCGTCGCTGCTCGACCGCACGATCTGCTCCAGCGCCGGCGGCGGGGCAGCAACTCGATCGCGTCGAACCTGCACTTCTGGACCTTCGCGCAGGCCGCCAAGCGCGCCGGCGCGAAGCTGATTTGCATCGACCCGCGCCGCACCGAAACGGCCGACAAGTGCCACCAGCACATCGCGCTGCTGCCCGGCACCGACGGCGCGTTGGCGCTCGGCCTGATGCACGAACTGATCGTCAACGGCTGGCTCGACGACGCCTACATCGCGCAGCACGTCGACGTGGCCGGCTGGCCGATCCTGCGCGAGCGCGCGCTGCAGTGGCCGCCCGAGCGCGTCGCCGGGGTCTGCGGCATCAGCGCCGACGAGGTGCGCGACTTGGCGCGCGACTACGGCACGACCCGCCCCGCCGCGATCCGCATGAACTACGGCATGCAGCGCGTGCGCGGCGGCGGCAATGCAACACGGCTGATCGCGCTGCTGCCGGCGCTGACCGGCGCGTGGCGGCAGCGTGGCGGCGGGCTGCTGTTCTCGAGCTCGGGCTGGTACCGCAGTGTGCGCAACGACGCCGCGCTGCAACGGCCCGATCTGCTGGCCGGCAAGACGCCGCGCACGATCAACATGAGCACGATTGGCGACGACTTGCTGCGCCAAGCTCACGAAGTGCTTCCCGATGGCACCGCGTTCGGCCCGAAGATCGAGGCCTTGATCGTCTACAACAGCAACCCGGTCGCGGTCGCGCCGGAGTCGCCGAAAGTGGTGCGCGGCTTCGCGCGCGACGACCTGTTCACGGTCGTGCTCGAACACTTCATGACCGACACCGCCGACCACGCCGACTACGTGCTGCCCGCGACCACGCAGCTCGAACACCTCGACGTGCACACGAGCTACGGCCACACGTACGTGATGCTGAACGAGGCCGCGATCGCGCCGCTCGGCGAGGCCAAGCCGAACACGCAGATCTTCCGCGAGCTGGCCGCGCGCATGGGTTTCAACGAACCGTGCTTCAAGGACGACGACGAGGCGCTGGCGCGGGTCGCGTTCAACGACCGGGTCGACTTCGACGCGTTGCGCGCGACCGGCTGGTTCAAGTTGCCAATCGCCGATGCGCCGTTCGCCGACGGCGGCTTCCCGACCGCCGACGGCCGCTGCATTATCGATTCACCGCAGCACGGCGTGCCCGACTTTGTCGCGAATTACGAATCGGCGGCGAGCGCGCCCGAACTCGCGCAGCGCTATCCGCTCGCGATGATCTCGCCGCCGGCGCGCAACTTTCTCAACTCCAGCTTCGTCAACGTCAAAAGCCTGCGCGACATCGAGGGCGAGCCGCTGGTCGAGATCCACGAGGCCGACGCGCAAGGCCGCGGCATCGTCGACGGCGCGATGGTGCGCGTCTTCAACGACCGCGGCAGCTACCTGTGCCGCGCGCGCGTCAGCCGGCGTGCGCGGCCGGGCGTCGTTAACGGCTTGGGCGTGTGGTGGCGCAAGCTCGGCGCGGCCGGCAGCAACGTCAACGAGGTGACGCACCAGCGGCTCACCGACATCGGCCGCGCACCGAGTTTCTACGACTGCTTGGTCGACGTGCGGCCGGCTGACGCCGACCGGATGGAAGTGCAGCCCGTCGCCGTGGTGTCGTGAAGCGTGGCTGGCTGATCCTGGGCATGACGAGTCTGGCGGCAATCGGCGTCGCATTGCTGGCGGCCGGCACGGTCTGCCTGAGCTCGGGCTGCAGCACGATCGGCTACTACGCGCAGTCGGTCGGCGGTCATCTCGCGATCGTGCGCGCCGCGAAACCGGTGCCCGAATGGCTCGCCGATCCGGACACGAGTGCGGCTTTGCGCGCCCGCCTCGAACTCAGCCAGCGCATCCGGGATTTCGCCGTCAGCGACCTGAAGGAACCCGACAATGCGAGCTACCGCCGCTACGCCGATCTGAAGCGCGCGGCGGCGGTCTGGAACGTGGTCGCCGCGCCCGAACTGAGCCTGACGCTGCAGACCTGGTGCTTCCCGGTCGTCGGCTGCGTTGGCTACCGCGGCTACTACGACCAGATCGAAGCGAACGCCTTCGCCGAGAGTCTGAAGCCGCTCGGGCTCGAGGTCAGCGTCTACGGCGTGCCGGCGTACTCGACGCTCGGCATGCTGCCCGGTGATGGGCTCAAAGACCCGCTGCTGAACACCTTCATCAACCACCCCGAAGGCGAACTCGCGCGGCTGATCTTCCACGAGCTCGCGCACCAGATCGCGTTCGCGAAGGGTGACACGGCGTTCAACGAATCGTTCGCGACCGCCGTCGAGCGCATCGGCGCCGAGCGCTGGCTGCGCGAGCTTGCGAGCGCGCAGGCGCGCGCGGACTACGCGCGCTACGACGCGCGGCGGCGCGACTTTCGCGACCTGACGGCACGCTTTCGCGAGCGCCTCAACGCGCTCTACACCAGCGCCGCCAGCGATGCCGACAAGCGCGCCGGCAAGACCTCGTTGATGACCGAACTGCGCGCCGACTACGAGGCGCTGAAGCGCGAGCGCTGGGGCGGGTATTCCGGGTATGACGGTTGGTTCGCGCGGGCCAACAATGCATCGTTCGGCGTACTCGCCGCGTACAACGAGCTGGTGCCGAACTTCGAGCGCCTGTTCGAGCGTGAAGGGCGCGACTTCACGCGTTTCTACAACGAGGTCAAACGGCTCGCGGCCTTGCCGCTGGCCGAACGCCGCCAAGCATTGCCCTGAGGAGATTGACGATGGCCGACATCCGCATCCACCGCGACCACGCGCTCGGTCTTGCGAAGGCGCGCAAGGTCGCGCTGCAATGGGCCGAAGACGCCGAGAAGAAGTTCGAGATGGAATGCACCATCCTCGAGGGCGAAACCAGCGACACGGTGGAGTTCACCAGGACAGGCGTGAAGGGCGAACTGATCGTCGCCGCCGATCATTTTCAGCTCGAGGCCAAGCTGGGCTTTCTGCTCGGCGCATTCAGCAAGACGATCGAGTCCGAGATCGAGAAGAACCTCGACGCGCTGCTCGCCAAAAACAAGCCGGCCGCCAGGAAGGCGGCCGCAAAGACGACGAAGAAGTGACGTCTATTTGAGGGACTCGATCAGGTCGACGTATTCCTGCATCGCATCGTCGGTCGATTGCCCCTTGGCGGCGTTCCACGCGTCCCACTTGGCGCGGCCGACCATGTCGGAGAAGCCGGGGCGCTTGCCGTCGACATCGCCGGCGCTGGCTTGTTTGTACAGCGCGTAGATTTTCAGAAGCGTCATGTTGTCGGGCTTCTCGGGCAGCGCCTTCGAATCCTTGACGGCTTGCTCGAACTGCGACTTCAGGTCGGCCATGGCGTGTGTCTCCTCTGAGTGAAAGTGTGCATTGACGCCGCGCATGTTACCCAGCATCTTGGCAGCCCCAACAAGAACACCTCAAGGAGAAACCCCGATGCCGCAGACCTCGCAAGCGCGCGTCTCGCAGCGCATGTCGCGCGTCGACACCGCCTGGCTGCGGATGGACAACGACGTCAACCTGATGATGATCGTCGGTGTCTGGCTGCTGCAGCCCGGCATCACGCACGCGCAGCTGTGCGAGCGGGTCGAAGACAAGCTGCTGAAGTACGAGCGCTTCCGGCAGAAGGTCGTGCCCGACGCGATGGGCGCGATGTGGGTCACCGACGACGACTTCGATGTGCAACGCCATGTGCTGCACCAGAAGCTCCACAAGGAACGCGGTCAGAGCGAGCGCGAGTCGCTGCAGGCGCTGGTCGGCGAGCTCGCGAACACGCCGCTCGACCCCGATCACCCGCTCTGGCAGTTCCACCTGATCGACGGCTACGAGGGCGGCAGCGCGCTGGTGGCGCGCGTGCACCACTGCATTGGCGACGGCATCGCGCTGATCTCGGTGATGATGTCGATCACCGACGGCGGCATGGACCCGCCCAAGCGCAAGCGGCGCGAAGCGCCCGAGACCGAAGGCGACTGGTTGTCGGACGCCGTGATGAAGCCGCTGACCGATCTGGCCACCAGGGCGATCGGCATGTACGGCGGCGGCGTGGCCAAGTCGATGGAGATGCTGTCGAACCCGCAGGAGGGGCTGGCCGGTTCGATCGAGATGGCCAAGACCGGCGCCAAGGTGCTCGGCGATGTCGGCGCGATGGCGATGATGCCCGACGACTCGCCGACGATTCTCAAGGGCAAGCCGATCGGCCAGAAGATCGTCGCGTGGGGCGAGCCGCTGCCGCTCGACCAAGTCAAGGCGATCGGCAAGGCGCTGAACTGCTCGATCAACGACGTGCTGCTCGCCTGCGTGGCCGGCGCGATCGGCGCGTGGCTGCGCGACCAGGGCGACGACCCGACCGGCAAGGAAATTCGCGCGATGGTGCCGGTGAACCTGCGCCCGATCGAGCAGGCTTGGAAGCTCGGCAACCGCTTCGGCCTCGCGCCGCTCACGTTGCCGATCGGCATCGACAATCCGATCGAGCGGGTCTACGCCGTGCGCGCGCGCATGAACCAGCTCAAAGACAGCTACCAGCCGCTGCTCGCGTTCGCGGTGTTGGCCGTGGCCGGCCTGCTGATCAAGCCGGTCCAGGACGGCCTGCTCGGCCTGTTCGCGAAGAAGGCCACCGCGGTGATGACCAACGTGCCCGGCCCGGCCGTGCCGCTGAAGTTTTGCGGTGCGACGCTGCGCCAGACGATGTTCTGGGTCCCGGCCTCGGGCGACATCGGCGTCGGCGTGTCGATCCTGTCGTACGGCGGCGGGGTCCAGTTCGGCCTGATCACCGACAAGAAACTGTGCCCGAATCCGCAACAGATCATCGATCGGTTCGAGCCCGAGTTCGACAAGCTGCTGCTTGTGACGATGATGCTGCCTTGGGCCTGAACTGCCGCTGCCTGCGAACGCAGGTTTCCTTGATCTCACCTGCGACCCTGCATCCGATGTCGTCCTCTTTCCGCCGCCTTTCGCATCGACCCCTGGCGCTGGTCACCTCCGCAACCCTGATCGCGATCGGCCTGCTCGCCGGCGCCGCTGCGTTCGCGCAGCCCAGGCCCGGACCGCTCCCGACGGCGGATTTCGTGAAGCGCGGCAACTTCTTCGCGCCCACGATGTCACCCGACGGCAAGCTGATCGTGCTGACCCAGCGCACGCCCAAGGAGCCGCGCGACGAATATGCGACGGTTGTCTATCAGCTCGAAGGCATGAAGCTGCTGAGCGCGGTTCGATCGCAGGCAGGCTTCTATCCGGTGCGGCACGCCTGGGTCACCGACACACGTGTCATGTCTGCGCTGGCCCAGGAATTCGGCACGGTGGGCGAGCCCTTTGTCACCGGCGAACTGATCGCGATGAACAGCGACGGGCGCGGCATCCAGTACCTCTACGGGTACCGCCGAGGGCAGAGCGACGCCACGTTCGGCCGGGACTCGCTCGGCAACGTGGAAGACGATCGGGGCAGCGGCCGGATCGCGCAGATTCCGCGCGTCCCCGACGGGCACATGCTGATGACCGAGAACCCCTGGGGCGTGACCGCGCGCACCAGCCGCCTCTACGACATCAACACAGTCACCGCGGGACGTCGCACGGTCACCGAGATCAATCAACCGGGCTTCGGTTTCGTGATTCAGGCCGATGGGCAACCGAGGTTCGCCCATGGCTACGACGACAAGGCCAACTACGCGGTCTACCGATTCGACGACGCCAGTCGCGCGTGGCAGCCGTTCGCAAGCGCCGGCAAGGGCGACCTGCGACCGATCGAGATGAGCCTGGACCACAGCAAGCTGCTCGGCAGCCTGTCGACGCAGGGCGAGCCCTACCGACTGATCCGCGAAGGTGTCGACGGGACTGGCCGTGTCACGCTTGCCCAGGAAGCCGCTGGCGACATCAACCAGATCGAGCGGGGCTTGCTCTACCAGGGCCCATTCGCGGCGGGCACCTTGGTGGGCGTGCCGAAACTGAGCTACCTCGAGCCCGAACGCAGCGATGCGGTGCTGCACAAGACGTTGAGCGCGCAGTTCCCCGGCGCCTACGTGCACTTCAACAGCGTCTCGCGCGACGGCAAGCGCACGCTGTTCACGGTGTACAGCGACCGCGACCCGGGAGCGGTCTATGTGTTCGACGCCACCAGCGGCAAGGCCGCGCTGCTGTTCGAGTTTCAGCCCTGGATCCAGCCCGAGCGCATGGCCGAGCTGCGGCCGATCAAATTCAAGGCGCGCGACGGCGTCGAACTGCACGGCTATCTGACCCTGCCACCGGGGGCCAGCGACGCCAAACGTCCGCTGGTGCTGCTGCCGCATGGCGGCCCGCACACCTATGGCGACACCTGGGCTTACGACAGCGACGCGCAATTTCTTGCCAGCCGCGGCTACGCGGTCCTGCAGGTCAACTTCCGTGGCACCGTCGGGCGCGGGCCGAAGTTCGAGGTCGACGGCTACCGGCAATGGGGCGGTCGCGTGATCGACGATCTGGTCGATGGCGTGCGCTGGGCCGTTGCGCAGGGCACGGTCGACGACAAGCGCATCTGCGCCTACGGCGCCAGCTTCGGCGCCTATGCCTCGATGATGAGCGCGATCCGCGCACCCGAGTTGTTCAAGTGCGCGATCGGCTACGCCGGCGTCTATGACCTGCCCTTGATCTATGACGAGCCGAGTTCGAAGACGGGCGGGCGCACGTATCAATACCATCTCAAGGTACTGGGTCAGGACATGAACCAGCTGGCCGACTACTCCCCCGCACGTCAGGCCGGCAAGTTGACTGCGCCGGTGCTGCTGGTGCACGGCGGCGCCGATGAAACGACCCCGCCGGTGCAAGCCGAGGCGATGCGCGACGCGCTCACCAAGGCCGGCCGCCCGCCCGAGTGGATGTTCGTCTCCGGCGAGGGCCACGGCTTCTACAGCGAGAAGAACCGGCTGGCGTTCTACGAGAAGCTCGAAGCGTTCCTTGCCAAGCACATCGGCAAATGACCGCCCGTCGATGGCGCTGGGCCGGCGTCGTCGTTGCCCTCGCGACGATCGGCGCTGCGGCGAATGCCGCTGATGCATCGGTGCCGATGCCCGTGCCCGTGCCGATCGCCGCGTTCATTCCCGACAGCCTCTTCCTGCGCCCGTCGCTGTCGCCCGATGGTCGGCTGCTCGCGGTGATTGTCGACGTGAAGGATGGCGATCGAATCGTCCCGACACTGTCGGTGTTCGAGGTGCCCGAGCTGAAGCTGGTCGCACGCATGCGTATGCCCGTTAACGAAGTGGCGATCGAGCATGCCTGGGTCGACAATCGCCGGCTGGTGATTTCAAACGGGCTCGAGGTCGGCCGGCACGAGGCCCCGTTCGCGACGGGCGTGATCTTCGCCACCGACGTCGACGGCAGCAACCAGAAGTTCCTGTTCGGCCCACGCAGCAGCCGCGGCGAGGGCGAGGTTCACCGCCTGCCCGACAGGCCCGACGGCCGCTTCTATCTACGGCAGGACCGGCGCGAGGACCGGCAGTGGAGGAGCGTGCTGTTCGAGGTCGATTCGCGCACCGCGGAGCTGAAGCGGCTCGCGACGCTGCCGCTGCCCGGTCAGGCGTTCGTGCTGAAGCATGATGGCCAAGTCGGCGTCGCGTTCGGCAGCGACGAGAAGAACGACCGAGTCGTCTTCCGTCGGCCGACGGACCCCGAGCCCACCGCCAGCCCCGCACTGACGCCCGACGAGTTCGCACTGCCGTTCGCCTACTCACCCGACGATTCGGCGCTGTATGGCCAGTTGGCCAAGGCTGGTGGCCCCCGAATGCTGATGCGCGAGGGGGTCGACGGCTCCGCGCGAACAGTGATGGCGCGGGATGACATCGGCAACATCGACATCGTGCTGTGGGGGCCACCGCCCTCGCAGCCATTTGCTGCAGCGACCCGCGTGGGCATTCCGACCTTGCGCTACTTCGCGGATGATCGATCCGAGGCGCAGTTGCATCGCGCGCTGGCGGCGCAGTTTCCGGGCAGTTTCGTCGAGTTCCTCGGGTTTTCCGGTGACGGGGGTCGGTTGCTGTTCCGCGTCGGCAGCGACCGCGACCCCGGTACGTTCTACCTATGGGAGCGCGCCACCGGCAAGGCACACCAGCTGTTCAGCATGATGTCGGGCATCGACCCCGATCGCATGGGCGAGCGCCGCCCGATCGCGCTCCAGGCGCGTGACGGGCTCGAGCTGCGCGGCTACTTGACGCTTCCGCCCGGCCGCGAACCACGCGGTCTGCCGCTTGTGCTGTTGCCGCACGGCGGACCGCATGGCGTGGCCGATGAGTGGTTCTTCGATCCCGACGCGCAGTTCCTCGCGAGCCGCGGTTATGCAGTGCTTCAGCTCAACTTCCGCGGCTCATCGGGCCGCGGCGAGAAGTTCCGCGAGGCGGGCTACCGACAGTGGGGTGACAAAGTCCAAGACGACCTGATCGACGCGGTCGAGTGGGCCGGGCGCAGCGGCATGGTCGACAGCGATCGCGTCTGCGTGTTCGGCGCGAGCTTCGGTGCCTATTCGGCGATGCTGACGGCCGCGAAGGCACCGACCGCATTCAAATGCGCAGTCGGCCTCGCTGGTCTCTATGACCTGGCCATGTGGTTCAACGAGGACCGCTTCATTTTCGATCCGAAGAGCAAGGCGTTGATGACGCGCTACTTCGGTGACGATGTCAAGGAACAGAGGCGGATCTCGCCGACGCAGGCCGCGTCCCGTATCGACGTGCCCGTGCTGCTGATCCACGGCGATACCGACAGCACCACACCGTTTGCGCAAGGCAAGGCGATGCGGGACGCGTTGCGCGCGGCGAAGAAAGACGTCGAGTGGGTCGACGTGTCGGGCGAGGGCCACGGCTTTTACGCCCGCAAGAACCAGGAAGACCTCTATCGGCGGCTCGAAGCCTTCCTTGCCAAGCACATCGGCAAGTGATCGCCGCGTCTCAGTCCTCCAACTCCGCCTTCGCCATCTCCACATCCAGCCGCTCCATCGCATCCAGCGGCGTGCAGGCAGCGGCGTCTTCGTAGAGCTTGGTCGCCTCCTTCATCTTCTTGTCGCCTTCGAGCATCACGAGGCCGTTGGCGTACTCGACCATCGCGATCGCGGAGGTCGGGTTCAGCTTCAGCGCGGTCTTGTACATCGACAGGCCGGCGTCCTTGCTCGCGCCTTGGGTGCGGCCGAGCAGCGAGCCGACTTTGTCGATCACTTCGGCGTGGAAGGCGCCGAGCGCGATGTGAGCGTCGGCGTGCTTGGGTGCCAGCTTGATCGCGGTTTCGAGCGCGCTCTTGACCTTGCTGCCCAAACCCTGCGCGAGCGCCTTCGCGATCGAGATGCCTTGGCTGTAGCGGCCGAGCGCGTAGG
The DNA here is from genome assembly GCA_040389925.1 of Pseudomonadota bacterium. GTDB lineage: Bacteria > Pseudomonadota > Gammaproteobacteria > Burkholderiales > Burkholderiaceae_C > LMDS01. The sequence goes on along the minus strand of JAZJZJ010000306.1, from coordinate 1,456 downwards.
CCATGAAGTAGTACGCGTTGGCGTTCTTCGGCTCGGTGGCGAGTTGCGCCTCGGCGCGCTCGGCCACTTCCATGAACAGCGCGAGCTTGGTCTTCTCGCTCTTCTCCAGGTAGTTCGCGTAGATGGCCTGCGCCTTGTTGGCGACCGTGATGCCGGCGCCCCCGGCCTTGAGGCCCGCCTCGGCGGCCTTCTGGAACTCGCCGGCATGGAACAGCGCCCAGGCGGCGAGCACCTTCGCGTCGGCGGGCAGCGGCTCGGCGTCGCCGGCGTGCAGACGCGCCCAGTGCTTCTTCAGCGCGGCGGTGTCGTAGGTGTAGTCGGCGCTGTCATGCGGGAATGCGGTCCACTTGGCCATGGTTCCAGTCTCCTTTGCGGTAGTTGCCGACCAGCGTGTGCAGGTGCTCGCGCTGGGCGGGTTCGAGGTAGGGTGAGAGCAGGCTGAGCACGTGGAACGCGCCGCGCAGCAGCGCCGCGCCGGCGCTCTCGGGTTCGAGCGCGTTGCGCGGGTCGCGCACGTACTCGAAGCTCAGCCAGTAGGTCAGCACGACGACCATCGCGGTCGCGACCGGTTCGACATCGCGCGTGTCGATGCGCATTGCGTTGCTGCGGGCGAGGCCGTCGAGCACCTGCTGCACCGCCTTGCCCTTGTTCTTCAGCACGAACTGGAAGTGCGTCTCCAGGCGGCGGTTCTTCGACAGCAGGTCGTTCAGGTCGCGGTACAGAAACCGGTAGTCCCAGATCAGCTCGAACAGCATGTGGAAGAACAGCCACGCGTCTTCGACGTTCTCGACCCCGTCGGCCGCGCGCAGCAGCTCCGACAGCGAGCGCTCGTAGCGGTCGAACAGGCTGTTGATCAGCTCGTCTTTGGCCGGGTAGTGGTAGTACAGGTTGCCGGGGCTGATGCCGAGCTCGGCCGAGATCAGCGTGGTCGACACGTTCGGCTCGCCGAAGCGGTTGAACAGCGCCAGCGTGACTTCGAGAATGCGCTCGGCCGTGCGGCGCGGCTTCCTGGTTTGCGTGGCCATGTGTCGTGGTGAGTCCCCGGCGGGCAATCTAGCATCAAGTGTTCGAGGGGCGAATCGGCATCGGCCCGATGCAAGAGCGCGAAACCGGCGCGCTGCCTACAATCCGCGGCCACATGCCAGCCATCTCATTCCAGAACGTCGGCAAGACGTACAGCGGCGCCCACGGCGCGGTCAAGGCGCTCGATAACGTGAGCTTCGACATCCAGGCCGGCGAGTTCTTCGGCCTGCTCGGGCCGAACGGCGCCGGCAAGACGACGCTGATCAGCATCCTCGCGGGCTTGGCGCGCGCGAGCAGCGGGCGGGTCAAGGTGCTCGGCCACGATGTCGTCACCGACTACGCCGCGGCGCGCCGCAGCCTGGGCATCGTGCCGCAGGAACTGGTGTTCGACCCGTTCTTCAGCGTGCGCGAGGCGCTGCGCATCCAGAGCGGC
>JAZJZJ010000305.1:0-15759 GCA_040389925.1 Pseudomonadota bacterium | reverse complement strand
GGTTGTCCCAGCCGACGTTGTTGACCAGCACGTCGACGCGGCCGTGCTTGTCGGTGGCCGCCTTGAACATGGCCTGGACCTGCTCGAGGTTGGTGACGTCGGTCTTGAGCACCTGAACCGATGCGGCGCCGAGCTTGGTGGCGAATTCGGCGGTCTTGTCGGCCTGCGCGGTGTCGACATCGCCGATCGTGATGTGCGCGCCTTCGCCGGCGAATGCCAGCACGATGGCGCGGCCGATGTTGGAGCCACCACCAGTGACGATGACGGATTTTTCCTTGAGTTCGAGATCCATGGGTCTTCCTCTTTCCGATGAGTGCGCTCCAAGCGCGTTGCCCGCGAGTATATCTGTCGAACGATTGTTAGGTAAAGACGGTCGTCGCCGGTTTTCGCAGGGGCCTGGATCGGTTACTCGATCTTGATCCCGGCGGCCCTGATCACCTTGCCGAAGCGGTCGAGGTCGGCGCGGATCAGCGCCCCGAACTGCTCGGGCGAGCGATAGGAAACGTCCAGCCCCTGGGCCGTCAGTTGCTGCTTCACGTCGGGCATCGCCAGGATCTTGCCGATCTGCGCGGAGAGTTTCTCGACGATGTCCGGGGGCGTGCCCGCCGGCGCAAGCACGCCGAACCAGAGTTGGAAGTCGTACTCGGGCAGACCCGCTTCGGCGAAGGTGGGCACATCGGGCAGTGCCGGCAGGCGGCTCTTGCCGGTGATCGCGATCGCCTTGAGCCGGCCGGACTGAATGTGCGGAATCGACGTGACCGGCGTGTCGAAGTTGAGCTGGATCTGGCCGCCGATCAGGTCGGTCAGCGCGAGCGCGGTTCCCTTGTACGGAACATGCTGCATCTTCACGCCGGCGACACTCTTGAAGACCTCGGCGGCGAGGTGCGTCGAGCTGCCGGTGCCGACGGCGGCGAAGTTCAGCTCGTTCGGCTTGGCCTTGGCCAGCGCGATGAACTCCTTCAGGTCCCTGGCCGGCACCGAAGGGTGCAGCACCAGAACCAGTTGTGTCGTGACCATGGACGCCACCGGCGTGAAGTCCTTGATCGGGTCGTAAGGCAGGTTCGCGATCAGGTGCGGCACCGTCGCGTGGGTCGAGGCGGCCAGCGAGATCGTGAAGCCATCGGGCGGCGACCTGACCAGCGCCTCGGAGCCGATCACCGTGTTGGCGCCCGGCCGGTTGTCCACGTTGACCTGCTGGCCCCAGGCCTCGGTCAGCTTGCCGGCAACGAGCCGGGCCACATGACTGGTGCTGCCGCCGGCAGCGTAGGGAACGATGAAACGGATCGGCCTGTTTGGATAACCCGCGGCCGTCTGGGCCTGGCTGTTCGGAATGCCGTACAGCGCCACCAACATGCAGAGAAACACGCGCTGGAGCAGCGTGGATGCTGATCGAGGGCTGACTGCCTGATATCGCGTGACCACGTCTGTTTCCAATCGAAGAGGGACGAGATTGTTCGGGGTCGCCCTGCGGCGACGGTGAGGGTGGTGCGCAAAGCCGACCGACGACCCGGCCGGCCTACAAGAACTCGGTGCCGCCGTCGACCATCAGCGTCTGGCCGGTGATGAAGTGGCTGTCGGCCGAACAGAGGAAGGCGATCGAGCCCACCAGGTCGCCCGGGTCCAGATTGCGCTGGAGTGCCTGGCTGCCGGCGATCGCCTTGGTCACCTGCTCGTGCTTGGCACCGAAGTAGGTCGTCGTGCCTTCGGTCAGCACCAGCGACGGCGCCACCGAGTTGACACGGATCCAGTCGCGTCCGAGTTCGCGCGCCAGGCAGCGCGTGATGCCGATCACCGCGGCCTTGGACACGCCGTAGTCGATGGCATAGGCCATCCCGTGCACGGCCGCCAGCGACGAGATGTTGACGATGCTGCCGCCGCCGGACTTGCGCATGTGCGGCACCGCTGCCTTGCACATCTGCCAGATGCCCTTGACATTGACGTTCATCACGGCGTCCCACTGCTTCTCGTCGATCTGGTCGAAGCGCGCGCCCTTGAGGTCGGCGTACAGCGCGGCGTTGTTGACCAGCGCGTCGAGGCGGCCGAACTCCTTGACGGCCGCTTCGGCGGCGGCGTTGCAGGCGGCCATGTCGGTCACGTCGAGCGCGACCGCGATCGCGCGGCCGCCGGCGCCGCGAATTGTCGCCACGGTGTCGTCGCACGGCCGGACATCGCCGCAGACGATGCCGGCGCCCTCGGCTGCAAGCCGTTCGGCGAAGGCCCGACCGAGGCCGCGCGCGGCACCGGTGACGATGACGACATTGTCTTTCATTCTCATGCTGCGTCTCCTGCTGGGTTGAATTCGCCGATCGCTTGTGCGACCGTGCGTTGGAAGTGGGCCAGCGCCGGTTCGTTGCGCCCGTAGGTCGAATGCGTCTGCGCGCCTGACGAGAAGCCCCGCTGCATGCCCTCGCTGGCGGGGAAGTCTTCTTCGCAGACGGTGCGTATCGTCAGGTCCATGTTGCGCTGCCAGTGGCGTCGCGCGCTGTCCGAGTCGATCGGGTTGGGCACGTGGAAGTCGAGGTACATCACGCACTCGTCGACCTTGCCCGGGACCGGGTAGACGCGCCAGGTTTCGACGTGATCGACCTGCATCACGAACACGGTGTTCGGGAACAGCACGTAGACGATGGTGTGGTGCGGGATCAGGTCCCACTCGCTCTCGGGCAGGCCGCGCTGGCTCTCGAGGCTGCGCCGCGGCAGCACTTCGCGCAGGTGCAGGCCAAAGGGCTTGAACAGACACAGGTTCGGGTAGAACAGCGGCGCCACCGAATTGCGGTGCAGCACGCTGAAGTGGTAGCTCTCGAGGAACGTGTCGATGACCAGCTTCCAGTTCATCTGGCGACGGATCTCGCGCGTTTCGTAGTGGTGGTACTTGTCCAGGCCGAAGGACGCGAACTCGGCATCGAGCGCGCCGAGATGGCGCTGCGCATCGAGCTCAATGCCGTCCGGCCCGACGCTCGGCTGGACCCACAGCATGCCGTGGCGCTCGGCCATCGGCAGCGGCACCAAGCCATGCGCCTCGCGCTCGACACCGGGGAAGTTGCGCTGGTCGGGGATGCCGCGCAGCTGGCCTTCGAGGCCGTACGTCCAGCCGTGGTACGGGCAGACGAAGTTCTTCTGCCGCCCGCAGCCTTCGGCGACCCGCGCGCCGCGATGGCGGCAGACGTTCTGGAACGCTCTTGCCCGGCCGTCGTTGCCGCGCACGACCAGGATCGGAATGCCGGTGTGGTCATCGGTGAAGTGGTCGCCGGGCTCGGGAATCTGGTTCGACAGGCCCATCAGCAACGGGTACTCGCGGAACAGCAGCGCGGACTCGCGCGCCAGCCGTTGCGGGCTGCAATAAGCGGCGACCGGATTGAAGAACACCGACTCGGCGAGATCGGTGGTGCCGGCGTCGATGTGGGCAAAGGCCTGGCGCATCAGTGCGACTTGTTGCTCGTGGTCCATGGATGGCGATTCGCTCGAATTGGGGGTTGGTGTGTCGAGACTCGGGTGGCTCAACTTGTCGACAGGCGTGCCCGCGCCGTCGCGCGCGGTGTCGATCGCGTCCGGCGTGCGCCGCATGACGCGCAGCAGATGTCGGATGCGATCGTTCCTGAACAGCTCGTCTCGTCCTTGATGGCCACGGTGCACTCAGCGGGTTGACCGCAGACGCCGACTCGACACTGAGCCGCCTTGGAGCCTGGCTGCGACCATGCCGCTGGCCAGGCCTGCCAGGCGCGCGCCGATCTCCTCCGGCGCGAGACGACCGCCCTCGCTGTACCAGCGGTGCACCCAGCTGAGCATGCCGGTGATCGCCAGCGCAGCCAGGCCCTCGTCCTCGATCGCGAAGCTGCCGTCGGCTACGCCGCGCGCGATCAGCTGTCGCAATGCGCCGTCGAAGCGGCTGCGCACGGCGTTGATTTCGGCCAGCTTGTCGGGCGCGACGTAGGGCTCGCGTTGCAGAAATTCGCGTGTCGTGCTGGTCTGCGCGATGTTGACCGCCGTGAAATCCTCGACGAAGCGGCGCAGCTGCGCGCCGCAATCGCCGCCGGCGCGGGTGGCGTTGTCGAGCGTGTCGATGCACCTCAAAACGGTATCGCGATAGGCCTCGATCTCGGCCCCGTTCGCCTGGATCAGGCTGGCCCAGTTGCCTTCGAGGTACAGCAGCGGCCTTTCGGTCGGGTTCAGCCGGATCGACTGCACGGCCCCGATCAACAGGTCGTGCGTGCCGGTCTCGACCACGTTCTCGACCCGGCAGTCGAAACACGCCAGACATTGCGCCAGCACCGGCGCGCCGGTGACGAGTTCGGTCCAGTCCGCGCCTTCGAAGCGCGCTTCGCCTTTGAGGGCCTCGGCACCGGCGAAGCGCCCGGCAATCGCCGCCTGGTCGTAGCGCAGCACATTGGCCGCGAACACACCGCTCTCGCGCAGCATCGGGTAGGCACTCGCGCCCCGGTTGACGGCCACGGCGATGCGCGGCGGCTCGGCCGTCAGTGACATCACGGCAGTGGCGGTCAGGCCGTTGCGCGAACCCGCGCTGCGCGTCGTGATCACCAGCACCGCGGCGGCGACCTGGCGCATCGCCTGCCGGTAGGCCTCGGCGCTGACGTCACACGCCAGCGCCGGGTCGTGATCGCGCGGGCGGTTCATGCTGCCACGCGCGCTCCGTCGGTCGCCGTCGCAGCGCGGTCGCTGCCGGGCTTCTCACGCTGCGGCAGCACCTCGTCGGCAAAGGGCTGCAGGTTGCGCGCGGCCATCTCGCAGGGCATGCCACCGACCAGGTTCTGGAAGAAGACGCTCATTCCGACGTGCATGGTGTGCCTCTGGAGGGTGGGCCGATCGGTCTTCGCCTCGCCCCGAAACCACCGCGTTGGAAGGTGATTGGCACCAAATGGCTTGTAACCTGTCAAATGGTAGGCAGGTGCGCGCGGCGTGTCAATTCGGCCTTTTGCCGAGTTGCTTCACTGACTGGCGCGTCGCGAAGGTCACGATGGCCACGGTGTTCCGACAGCGAAGTCTGCGTCAGACGCGCTCGAAGATCGCCGCGATGCCCTGGCCGCCGCCGATGCACATCGTCACCAGCGCGTAGCGCCCCTGGATGCGCTGCAACTCGTACAGGGCCTTGGTGGTGATGATGGCGCCGGTCGCACCGACCGGATGGCCCAGCGAGATGCCGGAGCCATTCGGGTTGACCTTGGCCGGGTCGAGTTCGAGCGCGCGCGTCACGGCACACGCCTGTGCCGCGAACGCTTCGTTCGACTCCACGACGTCGAGATCCCGGGTGGTGAGACCGGCGCGCTGCAACGCCAGGCGCGAGGCCGGCACCGGACCCAGCCCCATCAGCTTCGGGTCGACGCCGGCGTGGGCGTAAGCCACCAAGCGCGCGATCGGCTTGAGCCCGCGGGACTTGACTGCCTCGGCCGTGGCCAGCACCACCGCCGCCGCCGCATCGTTCAGCCCGGAGGCGTTGCCGGCGGTGACCGAGCCGTCCTTCTTGAACGCGGGCTTCATCTTCGCCAGTTGCTCCAGCGTCACGTCGGCGCGGACGTGCTCGTCGGTGTCGAATGCGACCGTGCCTTTGCGCGTGGCGATCTCGACCGGCACGATCTGGGCCTTGAAGCGGCCTTCGGCGATCGCACGTGCAGCGCGTTGCTGGCTTTCGAGGGCCAGCGCGTCCTGCATTTCGCGCGTGATGCCGGCACTCGCCGCAACGTTCTCGGCAGTGATGCCCATGTGGATCGCGTGGAACGGGTCGTGCAGGACGCCGAGCATGTAGTCGGTGGCGTGTGTGTCGCCCATGCGCGCGCCCCAGCGCGCCGCCGGCAGCAGGTAGGGGCCACGACTCATCGACTCGGCACCGCCGCCTATCGCGATCTCGGCGTCGCCCAGCAGCAGCGTCTGTGCCGCCGAGACGATGGCCTGCAGGCCGGACCCGCACAGCCGGTTGACGTTGAAGGCGGGCGTCTCCTGCGGTATGCCGGCCTCGATGGCGGCGACGCGCGCGAGGTACGCGTCGCGCGGTTCAGTCGGGATGACGTTGCCCATCACGACATGGCCGACGTCGGCCGCTCCCGCACCGCTGCGTTCGAGCGCCTCACGCACCGCGATGGTTGCGAGTTGCGACAGCGGCACGTCCTTGAGCGTGCCGCCGAAGCTGCCGATGGCGGTGCGCGCGGCACCCACGATGTAGATTTCTCGAGCAGTCATGTTGTTCTCCGGTGAATGAATGTTGGCATGCGCCCATGCGATGGGCGGACTATGTGCGATGGCCGGCGGCTTGTTCGGCCTGCAGGAACATCGCGATCAGGTCGGCGTCGGCGCTGCGCGAGACAGTCTCGCGACAGTAGTCCCAGTGCTGCGGCGTGATGGCCGCACTCGCCCGCACCGCCGTCGACAGCCGCATGATCGCGAGGCGTGTATGGCCGCACTCGACGCTGCGCGTCAGCAGGGACAGGGCGGAATCCCGGGCGCGTGCCACCGCATCGACGCAGGCGTTCGGACGGCCACCGGCTGCGACCTGGCGCTTCATCTGTCGAATCGGGGGTCTGGGCATGTTGCGCGCGTGGTTGCAAGTGGCAAGTGATCACAATTAGCCGCGGCGCTTCAGACCTGCGCCGACGCCAGCACCCCGGCCTGCGTCAGCCGTGCCACGTCGGCATCACCCAGCCCGAGGTGGCGCTTCAGCACCTCGGCGTTGTGCTCGCCCAGCAGCGGCGCCGGCTTGCCGGTGTGGTGCGGAAAGCCGCGCGCACGGATCGGCTGGCCGGCGATGGTGACCTCGCCGAGGATGGGGTCGGCCACCTGGCGCACCGTGCCCCGCCCCGCCAGCTGCGGGTGCTTGATCGCCTGTTCGACCGACAGCACCGGCGCGGCCGGCAGCCGGAAGCCCGCGCAGTGCGCGACCACCGCATCGACGCTCTCGAAACCCGCCATCCAGGCCTCGATGATGGCCACCAGGTCGGCCAGATGCGCGACCCGGTCCTCGTTGGTCTTGAAGCGCGGGTCGGTCGCCAGCCCCGGCTGGCCCATGGCCTCGCACAGCTTGGGCCACATCGCGCCGGGGATCACGAGGTTGACGTAGCCGCCGCGCGCCTTGTAGTAGCCCACCGGCGCGTAGGCGGTCGATTGCGAGCCGCTGCGGCTCGGCTTGATGCTGCCGCCGCTGAGCGTGTGCATCTCGACGTTGGCCTCGTGGCTGCGAAACAGGAAGTCGAGCAGCGACACCTCGACCCGCGTGCCCTCGCCGCCGCGTTCACGGTGGTACAGCGCGGCGCAGACGGCGGCCAGCGCGCTCATGCCGGTGCCGAGGTCGCCGACCGCGACGCCGATCAGCGCGGGCGCGCCGTCGGGGTCGCCGGCCATGCTGGCCACGCCCGAATAGGCCTGGCCCGTGAAGTCGAAGCCCGGCATCTTCGCGAGCGGCCCGTCCTGCCCCAACGCCGACACCGAGGCCATCACCAGGCGAGGGTTCAGCGCATGCACCGCGTCCCAGCCGAAGCCGAGTTTCTCGATCACGCCGGGCGAGAAGTTCTCGACCAGCACATCGGCGCGCTGCAGCAGCCGGTTCACCAGCGCCTTGCCTTCGGCGTGGCGCAGGTCCACGCACAGGCTTTCCTTCGCTGTGTTCTGCTGCACGAAGTAACCGCTGCGCCCGTCGCGCTGCAGCGGCAGGTAGCGGCCCGGGTCGCCAGTGGGTGCCGATTCGACCTTGATGACCTCGGCGCCGAGTTCGGCCATCGCCTGGCTGACCGAAGGTCCGGCCAGGAACTGGGTGAAGTCGACGACGACGACGCCGCTCAACAAATGCTTGCGCTGCATGAAGGACTCCAGTGGGTCAGCCGAGGTGCCGGCCGAAAAAACGCAGCGTGCGGTCCCAGGCCATCTGCGCCCAAGCGGCGTCGTACTGGCTGATCGGGATGCGGCCGCGCCCGACCGCCGTCTCGTTGGCGAAGGCGTGGTAGGCGAGGTAGCGGTGGCCGGTGTAGTCGAGCTTCGCGGCGCGGAACTTCTCCTCCAGCACATCGACCGTGGCGATCGCGAACGCGGCGTCCTGCGTTGCCCAGTGCCCCATCAGCGGCGCGCGGATCTTGCCGGCATCGAGGTGCTCTGGCGAAGGGAAACCGTACCACGCGACGCCGGCATCGACCTCGGGGACGTTGGCGAGCGCCATCAGGGTCAGCACGCCGCCCATGCAGAAGCCCGTGACACCCACCTTCGGGCAGCGCGCCTTCAGGAACTGCACCGCGCCACGCACATCCTGGGTGGCGGCTTCGCCGAACTTCAAGCTGCTCATCAGGTGGTGCGCCTCTTCGGCCTCGACCGTCGACTTGCCGCGGTACAGGTCGGGCACCAGCGCGACATACCCGGCCGCAGCCAGGCGGTCGGCGACACCGCGGATCTGATCGTTCAGACCCCACCATTCCTGGATCACGACCAGGCCCGGGCCGCTGCCGCCCTCGGGTTCGGCCAGGTAGGCGTTCACGGTTTGCCCATCGGGGCGGGGGTAGGAAATCATCGATGCCATGTGCTGTCTCCGTTCGTTCGAATGGGCGCGAAAAAATGGTGCGGCCCGGCAGGTGGCCGGGTCATCCTGTCGCAGGTCGCGGCGAGCGCAGCAGGACCAGGCCGCACAACAGGGCCGGCGCGGCCACCGCCACGAAAGCCGCGCCATAGCTCATGCCCGACTGGAGCATGAACGCGAATACTGGCGGCCCGGCCAACACGCCGCCGAAGGTCACGAACAGCGCCGCCGCGGTGGCCGCACTGACGGCGCCGATCGGCGCGCGCCGTGCCACCTCCGCCAGGTACACGCCGTTCCAGCCGATGGCGCTGGCGCCGAACACGGCATACAGCAGCAGCAACAGCGGCGTGGGCCAGTGACCGGCAAAGGCGGAGGCGATCGCGCAGGCGCCCATCGTGCAGCCCATCGCGCCCATCACCGCGCGCGGGCGGCCGCTGCGGTCGGCGAGCGCACCCGACAGCAGGCGCCCGGCGATGCCGGCGCCCTGGGTGACGGCCAGGGTCAGCCCGGCCTGCACCAGGTCGTAGCCCTGCTGCGCGGTGAGGTAGGCGACGAGGTAGGTGCCCAGGCACAGCTGCAGCGCGGCGAAGAAGAACGAGCTCAACGCCAGGGGTCGGCCGGCGCGGTCGGCCAGCGCCATGCGCGCAGGTTCCGCCAGGCTGCCCAGGCCGACCCGCGTTCCCGGCGTGCGATCGACGTCGAAGCCGGCACGCAGCGGTTGCAGGGCCAGCGCGAGCAGCGCGCAGGCGGCGGCGACACACAGCGCGGCCGTGCGCCACCCGCTCCACAGCACGAGTGCTGGCAACAGCGCGCCGGCAAGCACACCGCCGAGTGGCACGCCGCTCTGCTTGACCGAGAAGATCGTCGACAGGTGGCGCGGCGGCGAGACGCGGTTCAGCAGGTGCGAACTGGCCGGATTCAGCGGCCCGTAGCCCATGCCCATCAGTACCGCACCGACGGCCATGCCAGCCACCTTCCCGGTGGCGAGCAGGGCCACTCCGGCGCCGGCGCTGAGCAGGCACAGCTGGGCCAGGCGCAGCGCACCCCAGCGCCGTACCAGCGCGCCGCTGGCCAGGCCGCAGGCCATGCTGCTGGCGTAGATGACGGCGACGAACAGCCCGACCCAGGCCACGGGCGCGCCGATCTCGGTAGCGGCTGCCGGCGCCAGCACCGGCAGCGTGACGGTGGCCATCGACAGCAAGGCCTGGGCCGCGAGCATCGCGGCGACCGGCATCAGCACCCCGCGCCATTCGGCCGTTCCCGGTTCTTCGGGCATCACGCCGGGTGCCGCTGAACGAGCTGGCGCGCGATGATGATGCGCTGCATCTCGTTGGTGCCCTCGCCGATCAGCAGCAGCGGCGCGTCGCGGTAGTAGCGCTCGACGTCGAACTCCGGCGAGTAGCCGTAGGCGCCGTGGATGCGCATGCACTCGAGCGCGTTGTCCATCGCCGCCTCGGTCGCGAAGTACTTGGCCATGCCGGCTTCCATGTCGCAGCGCTCGCCGCGATCGTACGCACGTGCCGCCGCCTCGATCAGCAGCCGCGCGGCCTCGACGCGGGTTGCCATCTCGCCGAGCTTCAGCTGGATCGCCTGGTGTTCGCAGATCGGTTTGCCGAAGGTCTTGCGCTGCTGCGCGTAGGCCACCGCGTCGTGCATCGCGGCGCTCGCCAGGCCCAGGCCGCGCGCCGCAACGTTGATGCGCCCGAGTTCCAGCCCCGACAGCACCTGCTGCAGGCCGCTGCCCTCGACGCCGCCGATCAAGCGATCGACCGGCACGCGGTAGTTGTCGAACACCAGTTCGCAGGTGTCGATGCCGCGGTAGCCGAGCTTCTTCAGCTTGCGCGAGACGATGAAGCCCGGGCCCTTCTCGGCGATGAACAGGCTCATGCCCTTGTGGCGCGGGTTCGCCGCCGGGTCGGTCTTGACCAGCAGGGCCAGGCAGCCGCCGTGCAGGCTGTTGGTGATCCAGGTCTTGTTGCCGTTGATGACGTAGTGGTCGCCGTCGCGCACGGCGCGCGTGCGGATCGCCTGCAGGTCGGTGCCGGCATCGGCCTCGGTCAGGCCGATGCCACCGCGCAGTTCGCCGCTGGCGAAGCGTGGCAGCAGATCGCGCTTCTGTGCTTCGGTGCCGTTGCGCAGCACCGTCGCCGCCATGATGAGGTGCGAGTTGATGATGCCCGAGATCGACATCCACACCGAGGCGATGCGCGCCACCACCGCGGCGTAGGTCGCGGTCGACAAGCCCAGGCCGCCGTATTCGGCCGGGATGATGCAGCCGAACAGGCCCATCTTCTTCATCTGCTCGACGATCTCGGCCGGGTACTCGTCGGCCTGCTCGAGGCGTTTGACGTGCGGCCGCACCTCGGTCTTCAGGAATCGGTCGATGGCGTCGAGGATCTGGGTATCGTGGTCGGGGTCGGTGGTCATGAGGGATCCAATGGGAGGGTGTCAGCCGAGCGCGGCCAGACCGCGCTGGAGGTCGAGCGCCGCGCAGTCGCGGTCGATCGCCAGCACCAGGTCGCGCACCTGTGCCGCACGTCCGGGTGACGTGACGAGCTGCATGTTGTCGATGAACTTGCGTTCGACATCGGCGTTGACGATCGGGCGGTCCGCGGCGCCGCGGTTGATGTGCTCGCGGTGGCGCAGTTCGCGCCCGTCGTTCAGCGTCACGACCACTTCGCCCGAGTAGTAGGTCGGGAAGGGCGAATCGGGGTCGACCTCGTACTCGACCTTGGCCGCCAGTGCCAGCACCTGCTCGTCACGCAGCGCCGCGTCGTCGAGCTCGGCCAGGCCGAAGCGGCCCTTGGCCAGCGCGGTGGCCACGGTGTAGGGGATGCTGAACTGCGCGTCGTAGCTGTTCTGCGGTCGCTTCTTGGTCGCCACCGGCTCGCACACGGTCTTCACAACTTCCGCGGGCACCAGCGCGCGCACCGATGCGATGTCGGCCACGCGCAGGCCGTGGCGCTTGCGCAGGATCGCCGCCGCGTCGGCGCAGGCATGCGTGAAGTGGCAGGCTGGCAGCGGCTTGACCGTGACCTTGGCGAGCTCCCAGACCTCGCCCAGGCCGCCGGTCGCCAGGCCCAGATCGCATTCCTTGGCGAGCGGGCCGAGGTAGCTGTTGAAGACGCCGAAGCGGCCTTCGTAGGTCGCGCGCGGGCCCTTGAAGCCGTGGCGCGCCAGCGTCGCCGCCGTCACCCCGGCCACGCCGGCCCAGCCCGGGTGCATGCGCTTGGTCCAGGCGCCGTCCTGCAGGAATTCCATGCTGCCCGAGCCGACCGACAGCGCGATGCCCTGCGCCATGGCCATTTGCGCGGCATTCAGGCCGAACAGGCGGCCGGCGACCAGCGTGCAGGCGAAGGCGCCGATCAGGCCGGTGGGGTGAAAACCGACCTGGTGGAAGCCGCCTTTCGCGACCGATGCCAAGCGCGTGCCGACCTCCATGCCGGCGACGTAGGCGGTGAGCAAGGCCTCGCCGTCGAGCCCGGCCTGCGCGGCGCTGCCCAGCGCGCACGGGAAGGTGCTCGCGGTGGCGTGGATCACGCCGGCGGCATGCGTGTCGTCGTAGTCCAGGCCATGGATCAGGATGCCGTTCATCAGCATCGCGTCGCGCATCGAGAGTTTCGTCGCCAAACCGATCACCGGCGTGTTGCCGGCGCCGGCCGAGAGTTCGGTCATCGCCGACAGCGAGCGATGCGCGAAATCGTAGTGGGTCGAGGCGTGCGCGATGCCGACCGCGTCGAGGATCAGGTGGCGGGCACGCTCGAGCACGGCTGGCGGAATCTGCTGCGGCGTCAGGTCGGCGACGAACGCTGCCAGCGTTTCGGCGATGGTCGGTGCGGTGGCGTTGGAGGAGGGTGTCATGGGCGGCCTTTCGAAGTCAGCGGAGCACTATGAGAGAAATCGAGGGCGCCGTCAGAACGATCATCGCGATGCCGTCGATGAACATGCCGAGCACCAGCAGGATTAGGTTCGCCACCCGGCTTCGCGAAGAATGGCTTCGACCTCGTCCTGCGCCGTGCGGTTGCCGGCCACGACGACGAGCGCCCGCAGCTGGGCTGCCGCCAGTGCGCCGGCGCTGCGCACGATGGTCTTGCGCTCGCCGCCGTCGGTCCCGCCACAGCAGGATCATGTCGGGCGCGATACGCAGCAACTCGTCGGTGTCGCGCCGCGACAGCTCGTAGGCGAATGCTCGCAGCACCTTGGCGCCGGCGCCGAGCGCGGCGCGGCGTGCTGCTTCGGCCGTCAGGTCGGGCACCAGGCCGATCGCCACCATGCGCAGGCCGCCGGCAGCGCTGGACGACGCCAAGCGCCGCGAGATGTCGGCGCGCCGCACGCCGCACGCCGCTTCGAGCCGCGTCAGCGCGCGGTCCAGGCCGAGCATCACGCCCTCGCTCACCGTGGTCGGCGACTGGGCCACGCCCACCAGCGTCTCGGCCTCGCAATCGATCGCGACCACCTTGGTGTAGGTGCTGCCGAAGTCGACGGCCAGGGTGATGGGCATGGTGCGCGCTCTGGGAGGTGCCGACGCCGGGCCGATCAATCGAGCTTGACGCCCGCCTTGCGCACCACCACGCCGTAGCGTTCATGGTCAGTCTTCATCGTCTGCCCGAACTCGGCCGGCGTGCTGCCAACCACCTCGAAACCGATTTCGAGCAGGCGGGCGGCCATCGCGGGCTCGCGCACGATGGAGACGATCTCGCGGTTGAGCTTGTCGACGATCGCCTTGGGGGTGCCGGCCGGAGCCAGAAAACCGACCCAGACCGAGAAGTCGAGGTTCGGGACGCCTAGTTCGGCAAAGGTCGGCATGTCAGGCAGCGCCGCCGAGCGCTGCGCCGCGGCCAGCGCGATCGGCCGCAGGGCGCCCGAGCGCACGTGCGGTCGCGCCAGCGGCACGTCGGCGATCGACACCGGCACCTGGCCGGCCACGACATCGGCGAGCGCCGGCGCGCTGCCGCGGTAGGGAACATGGACCATGTCGATGCCGGTGGCGGCCTTGATCGACTCGCCGCCCAGGTGCCCGGCACCGCCGTTGCCCGAAGTAGCAAAGCTCAGCGCGCCCGGCTTGCTGCGCGCCAGCGCAAGGAACTCCGGAAGATTCTTGGCCGGCACCGAGGGATGCACGAACAGGCCCATCGCGATCGAGGCGGCGTGCACGACCGGAACGAAGTCCTTGATCGGGTCGTACGGCAGCTTGGCGTACACGAACTCGTTGATGACATGCCCCGAGTTCACCAGCAGCAATGTGTAGCCGTCGGCCGGCGCCCGCGCCACCAGCGCCGCGCCGATGCTGCCGGTGCTGCCCGGCTTGTTCTCGACCACGGTCGGCTGTCCCCAGCGTTCCTGCAGACGGCGGGCGATGTCACGGGTCAGCACATCGGTGCTGCCGCCCGCCGGGATCGGTGCGATGAAGCGGATCGGCTTGTTCGGGTAGTCGTTCGCAGACTGGGCCGTCGCCGCCAACGGCAGCAACGCCATCGCCAGTGCGGCCAGCGCCATATGGAGGGTCTTGGTCATGTCGTCTCCCGGTTTGGTTGCAGCATCAGCCTCTGAGTAGCTCTTGGGCGATGATCATCTTGCGCACCTCGGAGGTACCGGCGCCGATCTCGAGGATCTTGATGCAGCGGAACAGGCGGTTGATCTCGGACTCCCAGATGTAGCCGCCGCCGCCGTGAACCTGCACGGCCTTGTTGAGCACGCGGTTGCAGGCCTCGCCGGCGAACAGGATCGACGCGGCGGTGAGCTTGTGGGCCTCGCCGCGGCCGCCGCCGCCGATCTCGAGCTCGTTGACCTCGGCCAGCGTGCGCCAGACGAAGGTTTTCATGGCCTCGGTCTCGGTGTACATGTCGGCCAGCAGCGCCTGCACCATCTGGAAGCTGCCGATCGGCTTGCCGAACTGCACGCGGGTCTTGGCGAACTCGACGCTCAGTTGCAACGCACGCTCGCAGATGCCGACACAGATCTGCCCCGCGATCGCGCGCTCGAGATCGAGCCCGCTCATCACGATCTTCACGCCTTCGTTCTCGGCGCCCACGAGGTTGGCCGCCGGGACGCGGCAGTCTTCGAACACCAGCTCGCCGGTCTGGCTGCCGCGAAAGCCCATCTTGACGAGCTTTTGCGCGACCTTGAAACCCGGGAAGTTCTTCTCGACGATGAACGCCGAGATGCCCTTGGCGCCGCGCTCGGGCGCGGTCTTGGCATAGACCAGCAGCACATCGGCGACCGGGCCGTTGGTGATGTAGAGCTTGCCGCCGTTGAGCACGAAGTGGTCGCCGTCGCGGCGCGCGGTGGTGCGCATGCTGCCCAGCGCGTCGGAGCCGGCGCCGGGCTCGGTCAGGCCGAGCGCGCCGATCTGCGTGCCGTTGCACAGGCCGGGCAGGTACTGGCGGCGCTGCGCTTCGCTGGCATTGCGGAAGATGTTGTTGACGCACAGGTTGTCGTGCGCGGCCCAGGACAGGGCCATGGCTGGGTTCCAGCGCGCAAAGGCCTGGCAGACCAGCCCTGAGCTGAACAAGTCCGTGCCGGCGCCGCCGTACTCGGGCGGCACGGTCGCACCCATGAAGCCGGCCGCGCCGATCTTGGCGAAGGCCTCGGGCGGCCACCACTCCTCGTCGTCCATGCGGCGCGACAGCGGCGCGAGTTCCTTGCGCGCGAAACGGTCGGCGGCTTCGAGCACGGCGCGGTCGTCGTCGGTGAGACCGAAGGACGCGCCGCGGCGCGCCGATGAAACGACGGTGGAACTCATGTGGTTTTTCCTGAAGTGACCGCCGGCAGCACGCCGCCCGCGGTGGGCCGCGCGGGGCGCGATGGCCAGCGCAGCGAGCCGACGATGCCCTTCTTGAAGAGCAGCACGCAGGCCACGAAGATCACGCCCATCACGACAGTGAACCAGGAGCCGAACGGCGCGAGCAGGTGGTCGAGCGAGACCACGAAGAGGGCGCCGACCACCGGGCCGAACAGCGTGCCCATGCCGCCGACCAGGGTCATCAGCACGACCTCGCCCGACATCGACCAGTGCACGTCGGTCAGCGACGCGAGCTGGAACACCACCGACTTGGTGGCGCCGGCCAGTCCGGCCAGCCCGGCCGAGAGGATGAACGCCACCAGCTTGTGGCGCTCGGCGTTGTAGCCGAGCGAGATGGCGCGCGTTTCGTTTTCGCGGATCGCCTTCAGCACATTGCCGAACGGCGAGTGCACGACGCGGTAGATGAAGACGAAGCCGGCCAGGAAGACCGCGAGCACCAGGTAGTACAGGTTCA
>JAZJZJ010000304.1:0-6685 GCA_040389925.1 Pseudomonadota bacterium | reverse complement strand
TGAAGCTCTCGCGCGGCGGCATCCGCGAGATCGAGTTCATCGTGCAGCTGCTGCTCGTCGTGCGCGGCGGGCAGTTCCCCGAAATTCGCACGCGTTCCACGTTGAAGGCGCTGACCAAGCTCACCGCCGGCGGCCTGATGAAGCCGGCGAGCGCGAACCGGCTCAAAGAGGCCTACGAGTTCCTGCGCCGCGTCGAGCACCGTATCCAGTATCTCGACGACCAGCAGACGCATCTGCTGCCGACGGTCGACGCCGATCTGGCCTGGATTGCGCAGAGCCTGGGCTTCAATTGCCGCGGCAAAGACGACGCCAGCGGCACCGCGACCTGCGACCTGCTCGATCTGCTCGGCGCGACGCGCGAGTTCGTCGCGACCGAGTTCGATGCGCTGCTGCACGATGGCCGCGCGCCCGCGGCCAAGCCCGGCGCGTGTCGCAATGGCGGTTGCGGCGGCCCGCCGCAACCGGTCGACAGCGAGGCGTTTCTCGAACAGCTGCCGCCGGAGCTCGCCGCGCGCGTGGCGCCGCTGCGCGAGCAGCCGAAGATTGCGATGCTGCGCGACGAGAGCAAGATCCGCCTCGCGCGCCTGATCAAGCGCGCCGCGCACGCGGTGCGCGACAACGAATGCACGATGAACGCCGCGGTGCGCTTCGTCGATTGGCTCGAGCCGCTGCTGCGGCGCGAGAGCTACTTGGCGATGCTGGTCGAGCGCCCCGAGGTACAGACCCGGCTGCTGCGCCTGCTCGGCCTGGCGCGCTGGCCGATGCGCTACCTGATGCTGCACCCCGGCGTGATCGACGAGCTCGCCGACGAGCGCCTGCTGCACAGCCGCTTCGAACCGGCCGCGTTCGCGGCCGAGCTCGAAGCGCGCCACGAGGCTTGGGAGCGTTCCGGCCAGGCCGACGAAGAGTCGCTGCTCGACACGCTGCGCCGCGCGCACCACGCCGAGGTGTTCCGCACGCTGGTGCGCGATGTCGAGGGCCACATCACGGTCGAGCAGGTCGCCGACGACCTCTCGGCGCTGGCCGACGCCACCGTGAACCTCGCGCTGCGCTGGGCCTGGAAACACCTGAAGCAGGCGCACATCGACGAGCCGCGGCTGGCGGTCGTCGCCTACGGCAAGCTCGGCGGCAAGGAGCTCGGCTACGGCAGCGACCTCGATGTCGTCTTTCTCTACGACGACGCCGACGAAGCCGACCCCGACAAGGCGACCGAGATCTACGGCGCCTTCGTGCGCAAGGTCATCAACTGGCTGACGCTGCGCACCGCTGCCGGCGAGTTGTTCGACATCGACACCGCACTGCGGCCGAACGGCAACTCGGGGCTGCTCGTGACCTCGCTCGCCTCGTTCGAGCGCTACCAGACCGGCCGCGGCAGCAACACCGCCTGGACCTGGGAGCACCAGGCCCTGACGCGCGCACGCTGGTGCGCCGGCTGGCGCGGGCTCGAACCGAAGTTCGATGCGGTGCGGCGAGCGGTGCTGTGCGCGCCGCGCGATGCCAACGCGTTGCGCACCGAGGTGCGCGCGATGCGCGAGCGGGTGCGCGACGCGCACCCGATGGATTCAAAACGCGGCGGTCGCTTCGACGTGAAGCACAGCGCCGGCGGCATGATGGACGTGGAGTTCGCGGTCCAGTACCTGGTGCTCGCGCACGGCGCCACGCACGCCGGCCTGCTCGACGACGTCGGCAACATCGCGCTGCTGCAGCGCGCGCAGCAATGCGGCCTGCTGCCCGACCACATCGGCACGCACGCCGCCGACGCCTACCGCGAACTGCGCCGCGCCCAGCACACCGCGCGGCTCGACGAGCAGCCGACGCAGATCGAGCCCGAGGCGATGGCGGCAATGGCCGGTCACCGCGATGCAGTGCTCGCGCTGTGGCGTGTCGTGTTCGACGCGCCCGCGCTCACGTGACGCGCGGCGCTGCCGGCGGCTTCGCCTGGATCGGCGTGGCGCTGCTGCTCGGCGCGGTGGCGCTGCTCGGCTGGCCGGTCGCGCGCGACGCGCTCGACTGGCAACCCGGCTTGGCGCTGCGCGAACCCTGGCGCGCATTCAGCGCGGTCGGCGTGCACTACAGCGGCCAGCACCTGGGCGTGAACCTGATCGGACTGGTCGTCACCGCGCTGTTCGGCATGGTCGCCCGCGCGCCGCAGGCGATGGCGCTGGCTTGGCTGGCGGCTTGGCCGCTGACGCAGATCGGCCTGCTGCTGAAGCCGGAATTGCTGCACTACGGCGGCCTGTCGGGCGTGCTGCATGCGGGCGTCGCGATCGTCGTCGCGTGGCTGTTGATCACCGGCACACGCGGCCAGCGCTGGGTCGTTGCGGCGGTGGCGGTCGGCGGCATCGCCAAGCTGCTGAACGAAGCCCCCTGGGGCCCGGCACTGCGCCATCCGGCCGGGTGGGACATCGCGATCGCGCCGCTCGCCCACACCACCGGCGCGGTCGCCGGTGCGGTCTGCGCGACGCTCGCCGTGCGCCTGGCGTGCCATCGGGTGGCTCGCGATGTCTGAGCGCAAGCCTCATCTCGACACGACGGCCGTCGTGCTCGTCGTCGGCTGCTGCTTTCTGTGGGGCCTGAACCAGGTTGCCGCGAAGGCGGCGATGCCCGAGGTGCCGGCGCTGTGGCAGGCGGCGCTGCGCTCGCTCGGCGGCGCGGTGCTGGTGGCGCTGTGGGCCGTGGTTCGGCACATCCCGATCTTCACCCGCGACGCGACGCTGCCCGGTGGCCTGCTCGCCGGCGCGCTGTTCGCGCTCGAGTTCGTCTGCATCTTCGTCGGCCTGCAGTTCACGACCGCCTCGCGCATGGCCGTGTTCATCTACATCTCGCCGTTCGTCGTCGCGCTCGGCATGCCGTTCATCGCGCGCAACGAACGCCTGTCGCGCGCGCAGATGGCCGGACTGCTGATCGCGTTCGCGGGCGTCGCGTGGGCCTTTGCCGAAGGCTTCACGACGCCGGCCGCCGGCGCGCACCAGTGGCTCGGTGACGCGCTCGGCGTGGCCGCAGGCGTGCTGTGGGGCGCGACGACGCTGGCAATCCGCGGCAGCAAGCTCTCGGGCGCGTCGGCCGAGAAGACGCTGCTGTACCAGCTCGCGATCTCGGCAGTGCTGCTGCTCGCGGCCGCGCTCGCACAGGGCGCGCCGCTGCCGACACGGCTGTCGACGCTGGCCTGGGCGTCGCTCGGCTTCCAGGTCGTGATCGTCACCGCGTTCAGCTACGTGGTCTGGTTCTGGCTGATCCGCAGCTACCCGGCGACCCGGCTCGCGTCGTTCACCTTGCTGACGCCGGTGTTCGGGCTGCTGATGGGGGCGCTGCTGCTCGGCGAGCCGATCACGACGCGGCTGGTGATCGCGCTGGGCGCGGTTGCCGCGGGGATCGTGCTGGTGAATCGCACGGCGTGAGCGGCCGGACGATCCGGCCACAGGCGCCGGATTTCAAGGTCAGCGATCGAACCGCGCTCAGGCGCGGATGCGCTTCACCAGCGCGCTGGTCGAGTAGCCGTCGACGAACGACAGCGCGCGTGCATCGCCGCCCCAGTTGCGCACCCATTTCGTCTCTTCGAGCGTTTCGATGTCGTAGTCGCCGCCCTTCACGTAGAGCTGCGGCCGCACCAGCTTCAGCAACTCGACCGGCGTGGCCTCGTCGAACAGCGTCACGAGGCTGACGCTCTCGAGCGCGGCAAGGACGCAGGCGCGGTCGAGTTCGGCGTTCAGCGGCCGATCGGGGCCCTTGCCGAGCCCGCGCGCCGACGCGTCGCTGTTCAGCCCGAGCACCAGGCTCGCGCCGAGCGCGCGCGCTTGGGCGAGGTAAGTGACGTGGCCGCGGTGCAGGATGTCGAACACGCCGTTCGTGAACACCACTGGCTGCGGCAGCGCGGCCACGCGCGCCGCGAGGTCGGCGCGCGAGCAGAGTTTGTCGAGGAAATCGGGCATGACCATGCGCGGATTGTCGCCTGCGCGTCAGCGCTTCGAACGCACACGTCGATAGACTGGACCGCAAACAACCCGGAGACACACCATGCTCGTGCTGTGCGGATCGACGATCTCGAACTATCACAACAAGGTCAAGCTGGCGCTGCTCGAAAAAGGCGTGCCGTTCACCGAGGAGCGCGTCGACACCGGCGGCAGCGGCGAGGCGCTGCTGGCGCAGTCGCCGCTCGCGAAGATCCCGTTCATCCGCACCGAACACGGCGCGCTGTGCGAGAGCCAGGCGATCATGGAGTACATCGAGGCCGCGCACCCGAACCCGCCGCTGCTGCCGGCCGACCCGTGGCAGGCCGCGAAGGTGCGCGAACTGATCACCTTCATTGAGCTGCACCTCGAACTCGTCGCGCGCGAGCTCTACGGCAAGGCCTTCGCCGGCGCCGAACTGAGCGAATCGAATCTGGCTCGCATCCGCAAGCTGCTGACGAAAAACATCGCCGGCTTCAAGCGCCTTGCGAAGTTCGCACCCTTCGTCGCCGGGCCGACCTTCACGCAGGCCGATTGCGCCGCGTGGGCGAGTTTGCCGATCGTCGGCATGGCCACGAAGATCGCCTGCGGCGAAGACCTGCTCGCGGCCGCGGGCATCGACTGGAAGGCTTACACGAAGCTCGTCGGCGAGCGGCCGAGCGCGCAGCGCGTCACGGCCGACCGCAAGGCGGACCAGGCGCGCGCTGCAGCGGCCAACGCGGGCTGATCAGGCCGGCGCTGCGGCCGGCTGCTGGCCAGCGGCGGCGATCCGGGCCGTCACTTCCTTGCGGAAGCGGTTCAGCTCCTGGACGCTCGCGAAGCTGCGCTCCATCAGCAGACTCATGTTGTGCAGGATGCGCTCGACGACCTTGGTCTCCCAGACCGCGTCGAACTGGATCTGCTTGTCGAGCCACTTCTCGAGCCAGTCGGGGTTCGGCAGGCGGCTCTGCACCGTGTCGCGCGGGAACAGCTTCGCATTCACGTGCAGATTCGTCGGGTGCAACGCCTGCGCGGTGCGGCGCGCGCTCGCCATCAGCACGCCGACCTTGGCGAACGCGGCGCGCGCCTCGTCGCCGAAATTCTGCAGCGCGCGCTTCATGTAGCGCAGGTAGGCGCCGCCATGACGGGCTTCGTCGCGCGCCAGGGTTTCGTAGATGGCCTGGATGACCGGTTCGGTGTGCCATTCGGCGGCGCGGCGGTACCAGTGGTTCAGGCGGATCTCGCCGCAGAAATGCAGCATCAGCGTCTCTAGCGCCGGCGCCGGGTCGAACTCGAAGCGCACTTCCTGGAGCTCGGCTTCGGTCGGCACGAGATCGGGGCGGAACTTGCGCAGGTACTCCATCAGCACCAGCGAATGCTTTTGCTCCTCGAAGAACCAGACGCTCATGAAGCCGCAGAAATCGGCGTCGTCCTTGTTGTCGCGCAGGAACATCTCGGTGGCCGGCAGCGCCGCCCACTCGGTGATCGCGTTCATCTTGATCGTCTGCGCCTGCTCTTCGGTCAGTTTGCTGGCATCGAACTGGTCCCAGGGGATGTCCTTGTCCATGTTCCAGCGCACCGCTTCGAGCTGCTTGAAAAGTTCAGGGTAGATCATCGGAGGAGCCTCATAGTGCGCCGGAATTCTAGTCGGGCGTGATGACAGATACGCGCACACCGGCTGCGCGGGCGCAAGTCAGCTCCCGCCGTGCATTTCTTTACCTCCGGGTGAAGGGAACTCGCACCCGGGCGCGATTGTCAATCGCGCAATGTTTTCCGTTGCGAAGCCGCCGGTCCAAACCGGTCGCAATCCCCCGGGCGGTTGATCTCCTCCCTCCTCCTCCCTGATTCCCCCGGGGGCGCTTCGCAACGCTCTTCTTCGGCCCTCGGGCATCAGTCGTCGAGCCAAGCGACGAGTTCGTTCAGGTCGCGCACGATGCAGTCGGCGCGCGCCGTGCCGGCCGGCATCGACGCATCGCCGGATCGCCGCACCCACGCGCTGCGCAAGCCCGCCGCGTGCGCGCCGGCCACGTCGAGCGCCCAGTCGTCGCCGATGTGCAGCACCTCATGCGGCCGGGCTTGCGCCAGCCGGCAGGCCGCGTGAAAGATGCGCGCATCCGGTTTGCCGACACCGAACTCGCGCGCCGACACGGTCGCGGTGAAGTGCGCCGCCAAGCCGATGCTGCTCAGGTCCGCGTTGCCGTTCGTCAGCGCGACGATCGGCCAACGGCGCGCGAGCGCTTCGAGCGCGGGCCGCGCGTCGGCGTACAGCTCGACACGGTTGCGCGCGGCGAAGAAGATGTCGAAGGCCGGAGCGGCGAGTGCGGCGTCGTCGCCGGCGAGCGTCAACGCGCGCACCAGGCTCTCGCGCCGCATGCGCGTGAAATCGTGACCCCAATGCGGGTTCTCGGCCGCGACCGCTTCGCGCAAGCCGCGCAACGCCGCCACATCGAAGCGCCGCGCCGTCGCGCTCGCGTTCTGTGCGAGCCACGCGTGCAATTCATGCTCGGCACGCTCGATGGCGGGCCACACCGGCCAGAGCGTGTCGTCGAGGTCGAGCGTCAGCGCCTTGATGGCATCGCCACGGCGAACCGCCATCAACGCATCCAGCCCTTGCGCCGGAAGTAGATCAGCGGCGCCGCGACCGAGACCAGCATCAGGCCGATCGCGAACGGGTAGCCGAAGCGCCAGTCGAGTTCCGGCATGAGCTTGAAGTTCATGCCGTAGATGCTCGCGATCAGCGTCGGCGGCAGCAGCGCGAC
>JAZJZJ010000303.1:3161-5510 GCA_040389925.1 Pseudomonadota bacterium | reverse complement strand
GGGCGATCCCGACCGCGACCGACATCGCGTTCGCGCTCGGCATCCTGATGCTGCTCGGTTCGCGCGTGCCGGCCTCGCTGAAGGTCTTCCTGACCGCGGTGGCGATCATCGACGACCTCGGCGCGATCGTCGTGATCGCGGCGTTCTACACCGCGCAGCTCTCTTTGCCGATGCTGGCCGCGGCCGGCGGCGGCATCGTGCTGCTGCTGCTGCTGAACCGTGCGAAGGTGATGAACATCGGCCCGTATGTCGTGATCGGCCTGCTGATCTGGGTCTGCGTGCTGAAGTCGGGCATCCACGCGACGCTGGCCGGGGTCGTCACCGCGATGGCGATTCCGTTGCGCGATCCGCATGGCGGTTCGCCGCTCGAGACCGCCGAGCACGCGCTGCACCCGTGGGTCGCGTTCGCGGTGCTGCCGATGTTCGCGTTCGTGAACGCCGGCGTGAACCTCGCGGGCGTGTCGCTGGCCACGCTGGCACAGGGCGTTCCGCTCGGCGTCGCGCTCGGCCTGGTCGCCGGCAAGGCGATCGGGGTGTTCGGCGCCGCGTGGCTGCTGATGCGCGCCACCGGCGCGGCGCTGCCGGCCGAGTCGACGCCGCGCCAGTTCTTCGGCGTCTGCGTGCTGTGCGGCATCGGCTTCACGATGAGCCTGTTCATCGGCGGCCTCGCGTTCGTCGGGCAGGACCCGGCGTACGAGACGCAGGTCAAGCTCGGCGTGCTCGGCGGCTCGCTGATCGCCGGGCTGCTGGGCGTGGCGCTGCTGCTCAGTGCGCCGAAGGTATCGACGCGTTGAGCAGCTTGTCGGTGTAGGCGATCGCGATCGCCGAGAGCAGGAAGGCGATGTGGATGATGGTCTGCCACATCAGCACCTCCGGCTTCAGGTCACCGGCGCTGATGAAGCTCTTCAGCAGGTGGATGGAGCTGATGCCGATGATCGCGGTGCCCAGCTTGACCTTCAACACCGAGGCGTTGACGTGGCTGAGCCACTCGGGTTCGTCGGGATGGCCCTCGAGTTCCATGCGGCTGACGAAGGTCTCGTAGCCGCCGACGATCACCATGATCAGCAGGTTCGAGATCATCACGACGTCGATCAGGCCGAGAACGGCAAGCATGATGACCGTCTCGGTGAGTTTCGGGCCGTGACCGTCGGGGAACGCATAGCCCATGCCTTCGGTCAGGGTCGCGAGCGCGGCCTGACTGCCGAAGGCGGCCTCGATCAGGTGAACGAGTTCGACCCAGAAGTGGAACACGTACACGCACTGCGCCAGGATCAGCCCGAGGTACAGCGGCAACTGCAGCCACCGGCTCATGAAGATGAACGCGGGCAGCGGGCGCAGCTTGACACCGGCTTTCGGGGTGAGCGGATCGGGGAGTTGGGCCATGCGGGTTCGTGGGGTGACGGTGGGTGGATACTGCGAGAAATTGTAGTTGTCGCAACACAGGCCCCGAGTAAGGCGTTCGTAAGAGCCAGTCTCTAACCTGCGCAGCAAAGCAGTCTGGGGTCGACCCCAACACATTGGAGACAGACGATGAGCGCACCCGATACCCCTCTCTACAACCCGTCGGCCGCGGCGATGAAGGGCGCGCATGTGTCCGGCATGGACGCGTACCGTGCGCTCGTTGCCGAGGCCGACGCCGATCACGAGGCCTTCTGGGCCGCTCGGGCGCGTGAGCTGCTGAGCTGGAAGACGCCGTTCACGAAGGTGCTGAACGCCGACAACGCGCCGTTCTTCACCTGGTTCGAGGACGGCACCCTGAACGCGTCGTACAACTGTCTCGACCGTCAGGTCGAAGCGGGCTTGGGCGACAAGGTCGCGCTGATCTTCGAGGCCGACGACGCGAAGGTCACGAAGGTCACCTACCAGCAGCTGCTCGACCGCACCTGCCGGCTCGCGAACGCGATGAAGGCGCGCGGTGTCAAAAAGGGCGACCGGGTCGCGATCTACATCGGCATGTCGGTCGAAGGCGTGGTCGCGATGCAGGCCTGCGCGCGCATCGGTGCGACCCACACCGTGATCTTCGGTGGCTTCTCGGCGCAGTCGCTGCGCGACCGAATCGCCGACACCGGCGCAGTGATGGTGATCACGGCCGACGAGCAACTGCGCGGCGGCAAGCAACTGCCGCTGAAGGCGATCGTCGACGAGGCGCTCGCGCTCGATGGTTGCGAATCGGTCAAGGACGTGATCGTCTACCAGCGCACCGGCGGCAAGATTGCGTGGAACGACGCACGCGACCGCTGGCTGCACGACGAGGTGAAAAGCCAGAGCACGAGCTGCGAACCCGAATGGGTCGGCGCCGAGCACCCGCTGTTCCTGCTCTACACCTCGGGCTCGACCGGCAAGCCCAAG
>JAZJZJ010000303.1:0-3151 GCA_040389925.1 Pseudomonadota bacterium | reverse complement strand
GACGTGTTCTGGTGCACCGCCGACATCGGCTGGGTCACCGGCCACACCTACATCACCTACGGCCCCTTGGCGCTCGGCGGCACCGAGATCGTGTTCGAGAGCGTGCCCACGTATCCCGACGCCGGCCGCTTCTGGAAGATGATCCAGGATCACAAGTGCACGGTCTTCTACACCGCGCCGACCGCGATCCGCTCGCTGATCAAGGCCGCCGAAGGCAATGCCGCGGTCCACCCCGATCGCTACGACCTGACGAGTCTGCGCATCCTCGGTTCGGTCGGCGAGCCGATCAACCCGGCCGCTTGGGAGTGGTACCACAAGCACGTCGGCGGCAGCCGCTGCCCGATTGTCGACACCTGGTGGCAGACCGAGACCGGCGGTCACATGATCACGCCGCTGCCGGGCGCGACGCCGCTGGTGCCGGGCTCGTGCACGCTGCCGTTGCCCGGCATCGCCGCGGCGATCGTCGACGAAACCGGCAAGGACGTGCCGTGGGGGCAGGGCGGTATCCTGGTCGTGAAGCAGCCGTGGCCGGGGATGATTCGCACGATCTGGGGCGACCCGGAACGCTACAGGAAGAGCTACTACCCGGAAGACTTCCACGGCAAGTACTACCTCGCCGGCGACGGCGCGAGCCGCGATGCGACCACCGGCTACTTCACGATCACCGGCCGCATCGACGACGTGTTGAACGTCAGCGGCCACCGCATGGGCACGATGGAGATCGAATCGGCGCTGGTCTCGTGCACCGAACTGGTCGCCGAGGCGGCCGTGGTCGGCCGCCCCGACGACACCACCGGCGAAGCAATCTGCGCCTTCGTCGTGCTGAAGCGCGCGCGACCGACCGGCGACGAGGCCAAGGCGATCGCCAAGCAACTGCGCGACTGGGTCGGCAAGGAGATCGGCCCGATCGCCAAGCCGAAGGACATCCGCTTCGGCGACAACCTGCCGAAGACGCGCAGCGGCAAGATCATGCGGCGTTTGCTGCGCTCGGTCGCGAAGGGCGAGGCGATCACGCAAGACACGTCGACGCTCGAGAACCCGGCGATTCTCGAACAACTGGGCGCCAACTACTGAACGAAACGCGCCGAGCCGCGCGCTACATCGCCTTGAACAGGTGCACGTAGGCGCGGCTGACCGGCAGCTCGCCGTCGAAACCGCGCAAGCGCACGAACAGCCGGCTCAGTTCGTCGCGCCGCGTGCCGGCGACGAAGTGCAGGTTCACCAGCGTCGAGCGGTGCACCTGCCAGAACTGCCCGGGGTCGAGTTGCGCCGCGAGCTCGGCGATGGGGGTGCGGATCAGGTGCTCGCCGGCGGCCGTTTGGACACAGGTGTACTTGTCGTCGGCGCGGAAGAACAGCACCTGCGCCACATCGATCTGGTGCGTCAGCTCGCCTTGGCTCGCGCGCACATAGCGCAGGCGTGCCGGTGCCGCAACGGCTGACGGGGTCAGCCGTTGCAGCACCGCAGCAAGCCGTGCATCGTCGCCGCCAAGCTCGGTCTGCGTCTCAAGCGCCCGGCGCACGCGCGCTATCGTCTGCGCCAGCCGCTGCGCATTGACCGGCTTCAGCACGTAGTCGACCGCTTCCTGCTCGAAGGCCTGCACCGCGAACTCGTCGTAGGCGGTGACGAAGACGACGCGGGTCGTGCCCTCGATCCCCTGCGCCACCTCGAGCCCGGTCAGCCCCGGCATCTTGATGTCGAGGAAGGCGATGTCCGGGCGGTGCACGGCGATCGCCTCGGCCGCCTCGATGCCGTTGCGCGCGATCTGCACGATCTCGAGTTCGGGCCACAGCGCCGCGAGTTGCGTGCGCAGGTAGGCGGCGAGGTGCGGTTCGTCGTCGGCGATCAGCGCGGTGGTCATGACGGGGCTCCGGCGGGCAGGGTCAGGGTCGCGAGTGTGCCGTGCGGTGACGCGGCGTCGAGCGTCAGCCCCGCGCGCTCCGCATGGGTTTGCTGCAGGCGCGCGCGCAGGTTGTTCAGCGCGTTGCCGCTGCCGGGCCGGGCTGTGCGCGGCGCCGCCCCGAGACCGATACCGTCGTCGCTGACACGGAGCACGAGCCGGTCGCCATCGACCTGTGCCGTGACGACGATCTGCCCGCCCGCGATGCTCGGCTCCAACCCGTGCACGACCGCGTTCTCGATCAGCGGCTGCAGGCTCAGCGCCGGCACGCGCAGCGCGCGCAGCCCGGCCGGCACCTCGATGCGGTAGCGCAGCCGGTCGTCCATCCGCACCTTGACGACGCGCAGGTAGGCGTCGACGAGGTCGAGCTCGTCGCCGAGCGCGTGCTCCGGCTCGCGCAGGCTGACGAGCGAGGCGCGCAGGTAGTCGGTGAAGGACTCGAGCATCGCCTTCGCGCGCGGCGTGTCGGCCTCCATCAGGCCGACGACGTTGGCCAGCGTGTTGAACAGAAAATGCGGCTCCATCTGCGCCTGCAGCAAGCGCAGTTGCGCCGCGGCGGCCGCGCGCTCGGCGCGCAGCTGGCGCGCGCGGATCGCGAAGAAACCATAGAAAAGCGCCATCACGAGGAACATGAAGGCGGCGGCGCCCCAGGGCGTCGTCTGCAGATGCGGGCCGCTGGCCATCGCCGGATCGGCGTCGAGCGTCAGCGACGCGATCGGCAGCGCGATCGCGAGACCGACGATCGGCATGCCCCAATGGAACAGCAAGCGCTGCCACGTCAACAGCTGCCGGTAGCGCGCGCCGAGCAGGCGATAGCCGAGCGTGTAGAGCAGATTGATCGTGAAGCTGATCGACAGCGCGAAGGCCAGGCTCGTGCCAGCTGCACGCAGCCAGCCCTCGGCTGAGCGCCAGCTCGGGTGGCTCGCGCTGAGCGCGAAGGTCAGCAGCGTGAAGCCGGTGGCGACGATCAACGCGAAGCGCAGCGTGCGCCAGGGTCGAAACCGGAACGGTGCGTCGGCGGGCGCAGCGGGCGGGGGCGGGTGATCCATGGCGTTCAGTGTAGGAAAGCCGCGGCGCGCTGCGGTCACCGCGCGACGAATCGCCAGCCGCGGCGACGAATCGACGCTGCACGGCGCGGGCGGGACGATCCCTACAATCGCCGCACCCCAGCGAACCCACCCGACGCACCGATGCAAGTCAACGCCGCCTGTTTCAAAGCCTATGACATCCGCGGCATCGTCGGCGCGGGCA
>JAZJZJ010000302.1:808-2473 GCA_040389925.1 Pseudomonadota bacterium | reverse complement strand
CTCCCGCCGCGCCGATGAAGCTCCCGATCGAACACCTGCCCGACCGTGGCCGCTTCCAGACCGTCGTCGAAGGCCGGACCTGCGTCGCCGACTACCGCCTGCACGACGGCGTGATGGCCGTCACGCACACCGAGGTTGCACCGCCGCTCGAAGGTCGCGGCATCGCCGGCGCGTTGGTGCAGGCGCTGCTCGACCACGCGCAGGCCAACGGCCTGAAGGTGTTGCCGCTGTGCTCCTACGCACGCGCATACATGCAGCGCCACCCCGAGACCGCGCCGCTGCTGGCCTGACCCTGTTTCGCCGAACCGCAAACATCCGATGTCCGAATCCGACACCTCAGACCCGTTCCTCTGGCTCGAAGACGTACTCGGCGAGCGCGCGCTCGCGTGGGTGCGCGAGCGCAACGCCCATTCGCAGGCGATCCTGCAGGCGCGCCCCGAGTACGAACCGATCCGTGCCGGCCTGCTCGAGGTGATGAACGCGAAGGAACGCATCCCGCACATCGCGCGGCGCGCCGACTTCTTCTACAACTTCTGGCAAGACGAGCAGCACAAGCGCGGTCTGTGGCGCCGCACCACACTGGCCGAATACCGCCAGCCGGGGCCGGCGTGGGAAACCGTGCTCGACCTCGACGCGCTCGCCGCCGCCGAGGGCGAGAACTGGGTCTGGGGCGGCTCGAATCCGCTGCCACCGGCCTGCGAGCGGGTGCTGATTTCGCTCTCGCGCGGCGGCGCCGACGCCGCGGTGGTGCGCGAGTTCGACACCGTCGCGAAGGCCTTCGTTGACGGCGGCTTCAGCCTGCCCGAGGCCAAGTCGGATGTCGAGTGGATCGATGCCGACAGCGTCTACGTCGGCACCGACTTCGGACCCGGCTCGCTGACGAGCTCGGGCTACCCGCGCATCGTCAAGCGCTGGGCGCGCGCCACACCGCTGGCCGACGCGACCACGGTGTTCGAAGTGCAACCCGACGACATGAGCGCGGCCGCATCGGTCGACGCCACGCCCGGCCATCAGCGCACGCTGTTCGTCCGCGTGATCGACTTTTACGAACGCGCGTATTTTCTGCACGAGCGCGGCGAACTGCACCCGCTCGACGTGCCGGGCGATGCCTCGATCGCGTTCTGGAACAGCGCCGACGCGCCCGACGACACGCTGCTGATCGAGTTGCGCAGCGACTGGGTCGTCGCCGGCCAGACCTTTCCGAGCGGTGCGCTCCTCGCGGCCGACGCCGTCGCCTACCTCGCTGGCCAGCGCCGCTTCGAGGTCTTGTTCACGCCGACCGCGACCCGTTCGCTGGCCGGCTACACGACGACCCGCAGCCACGT
This sequence comes from Pseudomonadota bacterium, assembly GCA_040389925.1. Classification (GTDB taxonomy): domain Bacteria; phylum Pseudomonadota; class Gammaproteobacteria; order Burkholderiales; family Burkholderiaceae_C; genus LMDS01. The sequence continues at coordinate 1,148 of JAZJZJ010000302.1, read as the reverse complement.
CATCGTCAACGTGCTCGACAACGTCGCGAGCCGCCTCGAGGAGTGGCAGCGCAGCGCGCACGGCTTCACGAAGCGCGAAATCGCCGCGCCGTTCCCGGGCACGCTCGGCGCCAGCGGCCTGCACGACCCGATGCGCGCCGACGATCCGCTGGCCGAGCACTACCTGCTGAGCTACAACGACTTCCTGACGCCCGACACGCTCTGGCTCGCCCGCACCGGCAGCGACGAACGCGAAGCGCTGAAATCGCAGCCCGCGCACTTCGACGCGAGCGGCATGCACGTCGACCAGTTCTTCGCGGCCAGCGCCGACGGCACGCGCGTGCCGTATTTCGTGATCTGG
>JAZJZJ010000302.1:0-798 GCA_040389925.1 Pseudomonadota bacterium | reverse complement strand
AACGGCATCGACGCGGCGTCGCCGGCCGATGGCAGTACGCCGACCTTGCTCTACGGCTACGGCGGCTTCGAGATCTCGATGCAGCCGGGCTACCGCGCCGGCTACGGGCGCGGCTGGCTCGCCCGCGGCGGCGTGCTCGTGTTCGCGAACCTGCGCGGCGGCGGCGAGTACGGCCCGGCCTGGCACCAAGCCGCGATCAAGACGAACAAGCAGCGCAGCTACGACGACTTCATCGCGATCGCCGAAGACCTGATCGCGCGCCGCATCACGAGCCCGCGCCACCTCGGCATCGAGGGCGGCAGCAACGGCGGGCTGCTGGTCGGCGCCACCATGGTGCAGCGGCCGGAGTTGTTCAACGCGGTCGTCTGCAGCGTGCCGCTGCTTGACATGCGGCGTTACCACCGCCTGCTCGCCGGCGCGTCGTGGATGGCCGAGTACGGCGACCCGGACGTGCCCGAGGACTGGGCCGTGATCTCGACCTACAGCCCGTACCAGAACGTCAAGCCGGGTGCGACCTATCCGGAGCTGTTGTTCACGACCTCGACCCGCGACGACCGCGTCCACCCCGGCCACGCGCGCAAGATGGCCGCGAAGATGATCGCGCAGGGCCACCCGGTGCTGTACTACGAGAACATCGAGGGCGGCCACGGCGGTGCGGCCGACAACGAACAGCGCGCGCACGTCCAGGCGCTGGAGCTGAGCTACCTGTGGCGCCAGCTCGGGGGCACGCCATGAGGTCATCACGGGCCGCCGCGCCGGGCCGCCCCAAGCAAGGCCCGACCCTCTCGGAGGGTCGCT
>JAZJZJ010000301.1:0-4720 GCA_040389925.1 Pseudomonadota bacterium | reverse complement strand
CGGTGCAGAACAGGAACTCCATCACGCCGGTGTCCCAGGGCATGTCGCGCCACCAGACCCGCGCCGAGAGCGCGCTCCACACCAGGCACAGCCAGCCGAAGTAGCCGAGGTGGGCTTCGCGCCGGTTCATCCCGCTCATGCCGATCATCACGCAGCCGAGCACGGCGAGCGCGACATTGCCGAACTGCACTGCCGTCACGCTCCAGAACAGGCGCTGCTCGTGATCGCGTGCCAGAAGCGCCTGCGGGCCGACCCGGATCGCCGAGATCCCGCCGGCCCGCTGGCGCGAGGCGACACGGGCCAGCGCGTGGCCCTGCAGATGCACGTCGAGCGTGTTGCCGCGCTCCTGCAGCAGCGCGGCCGGCAGCGAGATCAATTGGGGGTAGTGGCAGTTGCGGGTCACCGGCTCGCCCATGCGGCCGCCGCTGAAGATACGCTCGCCGTTCAGGTAGACCTCGGCGTTGCTGCAGATGCGCTCGATCGACAGCGCCATCAGCTCGCGCGAGTCGACGCCGGCGGGTCGGTTGAAACCGGTGCGGTACCAGACGCTGCCCTCGAAGCGCGGCCGTGTCACGGCCCAGTCGTCGGGCAAGCTGACCGGCAGCGTGAGCTGCCTGACCGCGCCCGGCTCGACGATGTTCTGCACCGACACGGCGCGGTCGATCACGACGATCTGGTCATCGGCCGCGCACGCCGGCAACCCCGGTGCAAGCCACCCCAACAGCGCAGCGCCGAACGCGGCCACGCACCGGCGCGCGAGCGACCGGGCTGCGTTGACGGGAACAGGGGGCGTCGGCATCGACGCGCATTGTGCAGGACGGCCCCGCCGCCACGTGCCCCGCCGCAACACCGAAAGCCGCGCCGATGCCGACAACGGCACGCCGTCGGGCGACAATTCGGCGCTCCGACTCGCCTGCCCGCCACCTTGATCCTTCGCCACTCCTTCGAACCGCGCGACAACACGCGCCTGGCCCACCTTTGCGGCAGCCTCGACGAGCACCTGCGCAGCATCGAGCGCTTGCTCGACGTCAGCGTCTCGCGCCGCAATGAGTTCTTCCGCGTCGAGGGGCCGAAACCGGCGGCCGGGCACGCGATGAACCTGCTGCTCGCGCTGTACGAGCAATCGCAGCGACCGATCGACGCCGAGCAGTTGCAGCTCGCGCTGGTGCAGGTCGGCGCGAACGCGGCGCTGCCCGAGGCGGCGCGCGGCAGCGGCGCCGGCGACGACACGCTGACGCTGCGCACGCGCCGCACCGATCTGGTCGGCCGCACGCCGAACCAGGTCAACTATTTGCGCAACATCCTCGCGCACGAGATCAGCTTCGGCATCGGCCCGGCCGGCACCGGCAAGACCTTCCTGGCGGTCGCGTGCGCGGTCGACGCGCTCGAGCGCAGCGCGGTGCAGCGCATCATCCTGACGCGCCCGGCGGTCGAGGCCGGCGAGCGGCTCGGTTTCTTGCCGGGCGACTTGGCGCAGAAGGTCGACCCGTACCTGCGGCCGCTGTACGACGCGCTCCACGACCTGATGGGCGCCGACAAGGTCGCGAAGGCGCTCGACAAGGGCACGCTCGAGATTGCGCCGCTCGCCTTCATGCGCGGACGCACGCTGAACCACGCGTTCGTGATCCTCGACGAGGCGCAGAACAGCACCGCCGAGCAGATGAAGATGTTTCTGACCCGCATCGGTTTCGGCACCAGGGTCGTGATCAACGGCGACGTGAGCCAGATCGACCTGCCGCGCGGCACCGAGAGCGGCCTGATCGACGCCGAGCGCGTGCTGCGCCGGGTGCGCGGCATTGCCACGACGCACTTCACCTCGTCCGACGTCGTGCGGCACCCGCTGGTGGCGCGGATCGTCGAGGCCTACGACGCGGCGCGGCTCGACGAGGCCTGACACGATGGCACCCCGCACGCGGGCCGAGCGCCGGGCCGCTCCCAAGCCGGCCCGCGATCCCCTCGGGGGATCGACCGGTGTACCCACCGGGCGAGGGGCCAACACACTCTCGCTGTCACTGCAGTTCGCCGACCCGGCCGACCGCGCGCTGTTGCCGCGTCACAAGGTCATCCGCTGGATGCGCGCGGCGCTCGAGCTGCCGGGCGAGATCACCGTGCGCATCGTCGGCGCCGAAGAGGGGCAGGCGCTGAACCGGGAATACCGCGCGAAGGACTACGCAACCAACGTGCTGACCTTCGACTACAGCCACGAACCGGTCGTCGTCGCCGACCTGGTGCTGTGCGCACCGGTGCTGCAGCGCGAATCGCGCGAACTGAACATTCCACTCGACGCGCACTACGCGCACATGCTCGTGCACGGCACGCTGCATGCCCAAGGCTACGACCATGAAGTCGACGCCGAAGCGCGCGCGATGGAAGCGCGCGAGACCGAACTGATGCGCGCGCTCGGGTTCGCCGACCCTTACGCGAAATGAGCGCAGCCGGGCTGTGGTGATGGGTTCCACGTCGTTCCTCGACATCGCCAACGCGGTCGCGGTGGTCGCGCAGGCGATGACTGCCGCGCTCGCTGCTGGCCGGCGCCGGCTCGACTGGTTCGGCGTCGCGTCGCTGGGTTGCGTCACCGCGCTCGGCGGCGGCTCGATCCGCGATGTCGTGCTCGGCCACTACCCGCTGTCGTGGGTCGCGCAACCGTGGCTGCTGTTGCTGGCGGCCGCTGCGGCGCTCGCGACGATCCCGCTCGCGCGCGTCGTGCGCCGCATGCCGATGACCTTTCTGATCCTCGATGCGCTCGGCCTCGTCGTGTTCACGGTGATCGGCTGCAACGTCGCGGTCGGCCTCGGCCACGGCACGATCGTCGCGATGGTCTGCGGCATGGCGACCGGCTGCACCGGCGGCGTCATCCGCGACATGCTCTGCGGTGACGTGCCGCTGGTGCTGCGCGGCGAGCTCTATGCCACCGTCGCGCTGCTGACCGGCGGGCTGTACGTGACCGGTTTGGCGCTCGGCTGGCCGATTGATGAGGTGATGCTTGGTGCGATGTGCATCGGCTTCGGCGTGCGGATGCTGGCGATCCGGCACGCGTGGCGGCTGCCGACATTTGCGCTCGACGACGAACTCAAGTCGCCTGACTGACCCGAACCCGCACTCGCGCCGGCCACAGCACCGACGCGATCGCCGCGAGCATCAGCAGCATCGCCGCCACGTCCTGCCAGTGCAGTTGCTCCGACAGCCACCATGCACCCGACGCGACGCCCAGCACCGGGATCAGCATCACCGACAGTGTCGACGCGATCGGGGGCAGGCTGCGCGCCAGCACCAGCCAGATCGGCTGTGCCAAGCCGAACACCAGCACCGCGTTGTAGACCATGCCGAACCACGCGGCCGGCGGCGGCGCGACCCAGCGCTCGTGGTCGAACGCGAGCGCGAGCACGCTCATCACGAGCGTGGTGACCAGCGTCATCCAGAACCCCAGCGCCAGCGTCGGTGCGGCGATGCGGGTGCGGCGCATCTGCTGCGTGCCGAGCGCCCAGCACGCCGCGGCCAACAGCATGCCGGCCGCGCCCCAGGGCTTGCCGGCCATCGTGCCGAGCTCGTGCCACAGCAGCAGCGCGATGCCGAGTGCCGCGGCGGCGACACCGGCCCATTGCCGCGCGCTCAGCCGCTGGCCGAACAGCGCCATGCCGATCAGCGCCGAGAAGATCGGCATCGTGTAGCCGAGGATCGCCGCGCGGCCCGACGACAGCGCTTGCAGCGCGACGATCGCGACCGCGTACCAGACGATCATGTTGGTGACGGTGAGCCAGCCGAGCTCGCGCCAGTCGCGCCGCTCGATGCGCAGCGGCACCTTCAGCGCCAGCGTCGTGACGTACAGGATCGGCAGGCCCAGCCACATCGAGATCGTGCGGAACGTGAGCGGCGGAAAGCCGCCGATTCCCGCCTTCATCACCGGCCAGTTCAGACCCCAGACGAGGGTCAGCGCCGCGAGCAGCAGCGCCTGGCGGCGGCTCAGCGCGAAGCTCACTTCGGCGTGCGCCCGATGTAGCGCTTGCGCCAGAAGTACAGGCTCAGGCCGACGCCGACTGCCAGCATCGTGCCGAACGTGATCCAGAACGCGCGCGGGCTGTGGATGCCGGGCAGCGTGTCGAAGTTCATGCCGAAGAAGCCGGTCACCAGGTTCAGCGGCAGGAAGATCGCGGTCAGCGTCGTCAGCGTGCGCATGATCTCGTTGGTGCGGTTGCTCTGCGCCGAGAAGTGCATCTGCACTGCGTTCTCGGCCGAGGCTTCGAGCCGGCGCACGTGCGTAAGAACACGCTCGATGTGCTCGAGCACGTCGCGCGAGCGCACCCGCAGCAGCTCGCGCTCGCGCAGCACGGCGGCGTCGCCGTCGGGCGGCAGTTCGTCGAGCGCGTCGATCCATTCGGTGATCGCGGCGCGCTGGTCTTCGCAGGTGTCTTCGAGCAGATGCAGGCCGTTGCGCGAGTCGAGCAGCAGCTTCCAGCTGCTCTCGTCGGGGCGCGGGCCGAACAACTCCTGCTGCAGCTGGTCGAGTTGCCTGGTCAGCAGCCGGCGCAGATCGAGGTAGCTGTCGACCATGTAGTTGGTCATGCGCAAGGTCATGTCGGCCGGGCTCGGCGGCACGCGCGCCGAGTTGCGCGTCTCGGTGCCCGGCGTCTGCTGCTGCAGCCGGTTCGCGAAGTATTCGCGCACCATGCAGTCGGCCGGGTGCACGGTCAGCAGCACGCGGTCGAACACCGCGAAGCCGACC
>JAZJZJ010000300.1:0-10234 GCA_040389925.1 Pseudomonadota bacterium | reverse complement strand
TGGTCGGCAACGTGATGCGCGCGCGCAGCTTCGAGGACGCGCGCAACCTCGCCAAGCTCGGCCGCGCGATCGACCGCGACGAATGGGGCATGACCCCGCAGACCATCAACGCCTACTACGACGCCTCGATGAACGAGATCGTGTTCCCGGCCGCCTACCTGCAGGCGCCGAACTTCGACGCGGCGGCCGACGACGCCGTCAACTACGGCGCGATCGGCGCGGTCATCGGCCACGAGATCAGCCACGGCTTCGACGACGAAGGCAGTCAGTACGACGGCGACGGCAACCTGCGCGACTGGTGGACCGAGCAGGACAAGGCCAACTTCGCCGCGAAGACCAAGGCGCTGGTCGCGCAGTACGGCGCGTTCCTCGCGGTGCTGCCCGACTACCACGTCAACGGTGAACTCACGCTCGGCGAGAACATCGCCGACAACTCGGGTCTGGCGATCGCGTACAAGGCGTATCAACGCTCGCTCGGCGGCAAGGCAGCAACGGTGATCGACGGCATGAGTGGCGACGAGCGCTTCTTCTACGGTTTCGCGCAGGCCTGGCGCAGCAAGGTGCGGCCCGACGCGCTGCTCGCGCAGATCAAGTCCGACCCGCACGCGCCCGACGAATTCCGCGTCACCGGCGCGGTGCGCAACCAGCCGGGCTTCTATGCGACCTTCGGCGTCAAGCCGGGCGACAAGATGTACCTCGCGCCAGCCGACCGGGTGACGATCTGGTGAGATGACGACCCCTCGGCTGCGGCGTACCGCAGCCGATCCCCCGCGGGGATCGAGCCGGGCAGGGGCCACCAGGTGGCCCCCCTTCGGTGGACCACGGCGGCCCGGCCCTCCGGCTCGCGACCGCTCCACGGCACAATCGGTGGGTCGCCCGCGCGCGATGCCCTCCCGGATGACCGACACCCACCACCCGCATTCCCGCGCCGGCCTCGAGCAACGCTTCGGCCCGCGCTACCGCTGGCTCGTGCTGCTGACCGTGATGATCGGCACGATGGCCTCGATCATGGCGTCGACCATCGTCAACGTCGCGGTGCCCGACATGAGCCGTGTGTTCGCGCTCGGCCAGGAGCGCGCGCAGTGGCTCTCGGCCGGCTTCATGGCGGCGATGACGCTGTCGATGCTGACCACGCCGTGGCTGCTGCAGCGCTTCGGCTACCGCCACACCTACCGGCGTCGTCGCGCTGCTGCTGTGTGGCGGCGTGATTGGCGGCCTGAGTCAGTGGTTCGAGCTGGTGCTGGCGATGCGCGTCGTCGAAGGCCTCGCGGCCGGCGTGTTGCAGCCGATCCCCGCGATCATCGTGATGCATGCGTTCGGTCGCGAAGAGCAGGGCAAGGCGATGGGCATCTTCGGCTTCGGCGTCGTGCTCGCGCCGGCGATCGGCCCGAGCGTCGGCGGCGTGCTGGTCGAGTGGGTCGGCTGGCGCGGGGTCTTCTTCGTGGTCGTGCCGTTCTGCCTCGTCGCGCTGGTGCTGGCGCGCCGCTACCTGCCGATCACCGCGCCGGGCGGCGGGCCGGTGGATCGCGATGGTGCGAAGCTCGACGTCGTCGGCCTGCTGCTGATTGCGGTCGCGGTGCTGTCGCTGCTGAACGGCATGGTGCAACTGCACGGCGCGTCCGTTTCGACCGGCTGGGCACTGCTCGCCTGCAGCGCGACCGCGCTGGTCGGCTTCGTCTTTCACCAGCGCCGCGGCGCGCAGCCGCTGATGGAACTGCGCCTGTTCGGTCATCGCAACTTCGCGCTCGGCGGCGTGGTCGCGTTCATCTACGGCATGGCGCTGTTCGGCTCGACCTACCTGGTGCCGGTGTTCATGCAGATCGCGCTGCGCCTGCCGCCGAGCCAGGCCGGCGCGGCGCTGTTGCCGGCGGGCTTCGTGCTGGCGCTGACGATCCCGATTGCCGGCCGCCTCACCGACCGACTGCCGTTCGGCCGCCTCGTCGCGTTCGGCCTGACGCTGCTGGCCGTGTCGTTCCTGCTGATGGTCACGGTCGGGCCGGCGAGTTCGCTGTGGTGGATCATCGTGTGGGCCGCGATCGGCCGCGTCGGCCTGGGCTTCGTGCTGCCGTCGCTCAACGTCGGCGCGATGCGCGGGTTGCCCGACGATTTCATCTCGCAGGGTGCGAGCACGATCAACTTCATGCGCCAGCTCGGCGGCGCGGTCGGCATCAGCCTGGTCGGCATCGTGCTCGAATGGCGGTTGCAAGTGCATGGCGTCGACGCCGCGCGCGCGTTCCACGAGACCTTCGTGCTGATCGGCGTCATCACCGCGTGCGCCGTGATCGCGGCGCTGCGCATGGGCGTGGTGGCGGCTCCCAGGGCTCCAGCGCCGCCGACAGCTCGATCGTGACGCTGCGCAGGCGCGCCGACATGTGCAGCGTGAGGTTGCGCATCAGCCGGTCCCACAGCGCGGGGCGCTCGTCGCGCATGCGGTCGAAGGTCGCGGTGTCCAGGCGGAGCACGGTGAGCGCCGAATCGGCGACCGCATCAGCGCTGCGCTGCGTGCTGTGCAACAGCGCGAGCTCGCCGACGACGATGCCCGGCGCGAGCAACGCCAGCCGCCGCCCGCTGCGCCCTGGCAGCATGATCGCGACCTCGCCCTGCAGGCTGACGTAGAGCGCATCGCCCGGGTCGCCGGCGCGGAACAGCACCTCGCCGGCAGCCAGCGTCAGCTCGGTCATCTGCGCGCGCAGCCACGCCAGATCGGCCGGCGCGATGTCGGTGCCGAGCACGGTCTGCGCCAGCGTCAGCGGCCCGGCGCCGGGGTGCGAGACGTCGAGGCGTTCGAGCAGCCGGTCCTCGGCCCACTGCAGCGCGAGGTCGACATCGGGCGCGAAGCGCAGGCTCGACGCGCCCGGCGCGGCGCCGTCCATCGCGCGGATCGTCTGCAGCCGCGCGTCGTTGCCGCCGAGGTCGGCGACGATCAGCTGCTTGCCCGCATGGGCGAGGTCGCCCGCGAGCTCGAGCATGGTGCGCGCGCCGGTGCTGTCGATGTCGCTGACGCGGCGCAGCCCGAGGATCACGCAATCGGTCTCGGGTGCGAGCTGACGGACCCGGTCGGCGAGCTCGTCGGCGGTGCCGAAGAAGACCGTGCCATCGAGCTCGATCACGGCGATGCGCGTGCCGTGCGCGTCGAGCGCCGCGACCGCCTGCGGCACGCGCACCGTGTTCGAGCGGCGCAGGTTGCCGCGCGCCACCGAGCGCACCAGCGCGCGCGCGTTGCTGCGCACGAACAGCACCATCGCCGCGATCACGCCGACGACGATGCCCTCGGCCAACCCGACGAAGACCAGCGTACCGGCGACCAGCAGCATCACGCTGTAGTTCTCGCGCAGCGTGCGGCGCTGGCGCGCGTCGAGCAGGCTGCCGTCGGCGGCGTCACCGGCGCGGCGCAGCAGTTGGCGCGGCACGCGCCGGCTCCAGGTGTCGACGAGCTGCCAGCCGGCGACGATCAGCGCGCCGCCGAGCGCGCTCATCGGGATGACCTGCAGCAGGTTCGGCGCGAGCCACACGGTCGCGGCGACGAGCCCGGCATAGAGCCAGATCGACGCCTGCGTGCGCCCCCCGGCCTGCAGGTTGATCAGCGAGCGGCCGATCGCCGGTGCGCTCGGCTGGCCGCCGACCAGCGCCGCAGCGATGTTCGACAGGCCCTGCGCGATCAGTTCGCGGTTGCCGTCGCGGCGCGTGCGCAGCACGCCATCCATCACCGACATCACCAGGAAGGTGTCGAGCGTGGCGAGCAGCGCGACCGCGAACGCGAAGCCGAGCAGCGTGACGCCAAGACCGCGCAGCGGCGCCTCGGTGAAGACGCGGCCCCACTCGCCGAGCACGCCCAAGCCCGGCAGGCTCGGCGCGACCGAGCTCAGCGTCGCGCTCAGCGCCGAACCCGGGAAGACGTGCAGCAGCAACTGGTGCAGTGCGATGCCGGCGATCAGGCCGACCAGCGGCCCGGGCGGCGCGAACGGGCCGATCCGCGGTGGGCGCCGCGTCGCCGCGATCGTCACGAGGCCGACCGCGAGCGCGGCCCACGGCACACCGCGTTCGAAGGTGGCGAGCAGCGGGTGGAGGTCGAACGGATCGCTCACTGCCGGCAAGCCGAACATCAGCGGCAGCCCGCCGAGCACGAGCAGCGCACCGACGCCGTTGAGGAACCCGGCGCGTACCGGGTACGGCAGGTACTTCGTCAGGTTGCCGAGCTTGAGCAGCCCGAACACGAGCTGCAGTGCGCCGGCCAGCGCCAGACCGAGCGCGACCAGCGCGAGCAGCAGCGGCAGATTCGGTGCGCCGCTCGCGTCATGCAGTGCGGGGTGCGCGAGCAGCGTCGCGACGAGGCCGGCGACCAGCAGCGTCGTCGCCGGCCGCGGCCCGAGGATCAGGTGCCGGCTGCCGGCCAGCGAGGCGACCACGTGCGCGACGACCCCACCGAGCAGCGCACTCGCCACCGCCAGCGGCGCGTGGCCCGGCCCGAGCGCAGCGAACGCGATCGTGCCGTAGATCGCGTCGAACGGCATCTGCACCAGCGCTGTCGTCACGGCGCCGGCGACGGCGCCGCGCCAGGCCCCGGCCCGCGGCGGCACTGCGGCAGCCGCGTCACTCATTCGCAGGTTGTGGCTTCAGCGCGCCGACGGTCATCTCAATGCTGCCTTCATTCGGGCGCTGAGGATAACCGCGCGGTCGCTGCCTAGAATCCACGCGCTCCCCCCTGAATCTTCGCTCCGGCCCGCGCACCCCATGAACCTCGGCATCGACCAGCTCCCGTTCGCGTGCGATGTGCTCGTGATCGGCGCCGGCCCGGCTGGCAGCGCCGCGGCGATCACGCTGGCGCGCGCCGGGCTCGATGTGGTGCTGATCGACGGCCAGGCCTTCCCGCGCGACAAGGTCTGCGGCGACGGCCTGATCCCCGATGCGCACAACGCCTTGCGCAAGCTCGGCGTGCTCGACGAGGTGATGGGCCAGGCGCAGGCGAGCGGCTTCGTCGGCTGCATCGGGCCGCGCGGCGGCCGCGTTGACGTGCCCGGTGTGCTCGCGGTGCTGCCGCGCAAGCAGCTCGACCTGATCGTGTGCCGCGCCGCGGTCGCGGCGGGTGCGCGCATGTTCGCGCCGGTGCGCTTCACGGCGCCGATCGAAGCGGACGGCAAGGTTGTCGGCGCCACGCTGCAGCACGGCGGTGTCACGCGCGAGGTGCGCGCGCGCTGGGTGCTGCTGGCCACCGGCGCGGTGCCACAGGCGCTGCTGGCCGCGGGGATGTCGAGCCGCCACACACCGAGCTGTGTGGCGCTGCGCGGCTACGTTCGGTGCGACGCGATGGTCGGTCGCATCAGCGCGCTCGAGATCGTCTGGCATCGCGCATTGACGCCGGGCTACGGCTGGATCTTCCCGTGCCGCGACGGCGTGTTCAACATCGGCGTGGGCATCGCCGACAGTCACAGCCGGAACAAGGGCGGCAAATTGACCAAGCAGGACGTCAACCTGCGCCAGGTGATGACCGACTTCCAGGCCGTCTACGAACCGGCGCGCGAACTGATGCACGGCGGCACGCTGCTCGGGCCGATGAAAGGCGCGCCGCTGCGTTGCACGCTCGAAGGGGCGCGCTACACGCGGCCCGGGCTGCTGGTGATCGGCGAGGCCGCGGGCAGCACTTATGCGTTCACGGGCGAGGGCATCGGCAAGGCATTCGAGACCGGCATCCATGCGGCCGAGGCGGTGCTGGCCGGCGGCGCGAACGCCGGATTCGACGCCGCGGTGGACACACGCGTGCGCGCCGACTACGAAGCCCGCTTGGTCGCGCTGAAGCCGCGCTTCGACCTCTACCAGCGCGCCAACATCGTGAACCGCCACCCGTGGCTGACCGACCTGCTGATCTGGCGCGCCAACCGGAGCCCGCGCATCGTGCGGCGCATGAGCGGGGTGCTGAACGAGACCAGCAACCCGGGCAGCCTGGTGAGCGTCAAGGGCTTCACGCGGCTCTTTCTCGATCGCGGCTGACGCCCATGTGCCAACTGCTCGGCATGAACGCCAACACGCCGACCGACGTGATGTTCAGCTTCACGGGTTTCGCGACCCGCGCCGCGGAGCACAAGGACGGCTTCGGCATCGCCTTCTTCGAGGGCGCCGGGGTGCGGCTGATGGTCGATGCGCAAAGCGCGCGCAGCTCGCCGGTGGCCGAGATGGTGCGGCGCTTTCCGATCCACAGCCGGAACATCATCGCGCACATCCGCAAGGCGACCCAGGGCGGGGTCACGCTGGCGAACACGCATCCGTTCGTGCGCGAGCTGTGGGGGCGCTACTGGGTGTTCGCGCACAACGGCGACCTGAAGGGTTTTGCGCCGCGCCTGCACGGCGCGTTCCGCCCGGTCGGCGAGACCGACAGCGAGCGCGCGTTCTGCTGGCTGATGCAGGAGCTCGCGAAGGCCCACGCCAGCGTGCCGACGGTTGCCGAGCTGACCGCGACCTTGCGCGAGCTCGCGCCGGTGCCGGCCGCGCACGGCACGTTCAACTTCATGCTCAGCAACGGCCAGGCGCTGTGGGCGCATTGCTCGACCCACCTGCATCACATCGTGCGCCAGCACCCGTTCACGCGCGCGTCGCTGCAGGACGACGACGTGACGGTCGACTTCGCCGCGCACACCTCGGCGAGCGACCGGGTCGCGGTGATCGTGACCGAGCCGCTGACGAAGGACGAGGCCTGGACGGCGTTCGCTCCGGGCGAGCTGCGCGTGTTCGTCGACGGCGCGTTGCTGGGCGCCTGAGCCGGCGGTTCACAGCGCTCGCAACCCGATTTCGGGGGCTCGCGGCCGCGATGAAATCGGTCACACTGCGCGATTGCCGTTTTTCGCGTCGAACCGCCGCTCGCATGCCCACCGCCCTGATCGCCGATGACGAGGAAGCGGTGCGCGCGCAACTGCTGATCGCGCTGGCGCAGGCCTGGCCCGAGCTGCGGGTGGTGCAGGAGTGCGCGAACGGCGTCGACGCGTGGGACGCGTTTCTCGAGCACGAACCCGAGGTCTGTTTCCTCGACGTGCGCATGCCGGGGCTGACCGGCATCGAGGTGGCGCAGCGCATCGGCGCACGCGCACACACCATGTTCGTCGCCGCCCAGGGCGACCATGCCTTGGCGGCGTTCGACGCCGGCGCGGTCGACTGCGTGCTGAAGCCCGTCGATGCCGAGCGCCTGGCGCAGCCGGTCGCCAACGTGAAGGTGCGAATGGCCGCGCCGGGTTCGGCGCCGGCCGATCTGCAGCAACTGCTGAACCAGCTCGTCGGCCAGATTCGCAAGCCGGCGCCGCTCGACGTGATCCAGGCCGGCGTCGGCAAGGACCTGCGCGAGGTGCGGGTCGAGGACGTGGTGTACTTCGAGGCCGAAGGCCGCGGCACGCGCGTCGTCTACACCGATGTGAGCGGTGCAGACAAGCGCGACGCCGAGCTGCTGATCCGCACGCCGCTGAAAGAGCTGGTCGCGCAACTCGACGCGGCGCAGTTCTGGCAGATTCACCGCGCCATCATCGTGAACCACCGCCGCATCGCCAGCGCCGTGCGCGTCGACGCAAGCAAGATGGTGCTCGGCTTGCGCGGCCGCAGTGAGACGCTGCCGGTCTCGCGACATTTTCAGGAACTGTTCCGCGGGCAGTGAGTGCGCCGCGGGGCTTCACAAAGCAAAGAGACAACGTCCCACATGACCACGCCAGCCACGCCCAGCCCCCGCTTCGACACCTTCTACCGCTTCGAGGCGCTCACGCGCCTGCTGTTCGACTACGCCGACGCGCACCCCGAGCTGGTGTCGGTTGCGTCGATCGGCAAGAGCTTCGAGGGCCGCGACATCTGGGTCGCGACCGTCACCAACACGGCCACCGGCCCGGCCGCCGACAAGCCCGCGTTCTGGGCCGACGGCAACATCCACGCCGCCGAGCTGACCGCCAGCACCGCGGTGCTGTACTACCTGCACCAGCTCGTCACCGGCTACGGCAACGACAGCCAGGTCACGCACCTGCTCGACACGCGCACGATCTACTTGTGCCCGCGCCTGAACCCCGACGGCGCCGAACTGGCGCTGGGCGACAAGCCGCGCCACATTCGTTCGAGCACGAAGCGCTATCCGTATGACGAAGAGCACGTCGAGGGTCTGACGGTCGAAGACGTCGACGGCGACGGCCGCGTGCTTTTCATGCGCATCCCCGATGCGCACGGCGCGTACAAGAAGTGCGACCGCGACCCGCGCCTGATGGTGCCGCGCCGGCCCGGCGAATTCGGCGGCGAATACTTCCGGCTGATGCCCGAAGGCACACTGACCAACTACGACGGCCTGACGATCAAGGTCAACAAGGATCCCGAAGGCCTCGACCTGAACCGCAACTTCCCGGCGTTCTGGCGCCAGGAGTTCGAGCAGCAGGGCGCGGGCGCGTATCCGGCGAGCGAACCCGAAGTGAAGGCGATGGTCGATTTCGTGCTCGCGCACCCGAACATCGGTGCGGCGATCAGTTATCACACGCACAGCGGCGTGATCCTGCGGCCGATGGGCACGATGGCCGACGACGACATGATTCCCGAAGACCTGTGGTCGATCAAACGCTTCAGTGCGCTCGGCACCGAGCTGACCGGCTACCCGGCCGTCAGCATCTGGCACGACTTCAAGTACCACCCGAAAGAGACGATCGGCGGCACCCAGGATTGGCTCTACGAGCACCTCGGCGCGCTGTTCTGGGTGGTCGAGCTGTGGGGCCCGAACAAGGCCGCCGGCATCACCGACTACAAGTGGATCGACTGGTACCGCGACCATCCGGTCGAAGACGACCTGAAGCTGCTGAAGTGGAGCGACGAGCAATGCGCCGGCGAAGCGCACCCCGACTGGAAGCCCTTCATGCACCCGCAGCTCGGCCAGGTCGAGATCGGCGGCTGGGACAAGATGAACTTCTGGCGCAATCCGCCGCCGCACTTGCGCGAACGCGAGGTCGCGCGCTTCCCGGCCTGGATGAACCAGATCGCGCTGAGCCTGCCCAAACTGGAGTTGCTGCGCACCGAAGTGCGCGCGCTCGGGCCCGACACCTGGCGCATCCGCTTCGCGGTCGGCAACAGCGGCTGGTTGCCGGCGTATGTGAGCAAGCGGGCGCTGGCGCGCAAGGTCGTGCGCGGCGTGATGTTCGAGATCCACCTGCCGCCAGGCAACGCCGCCGTGTCCCTCATCAGCGGCACACCGCGCATCGAAGGGCCGCAACTCGAAGGGCACGCGCCGAAGGCCTCGCTGCAGGCCTTCCTGCCGAACCGCGAGGTCACCGGCGATCGCGCCGTCGTCGAATGGGTCGTGCGCGCGCCGAAAGGCACGCATCTGGCGTTGACGGCACAGGCGGAGCGGGCGGGAGTGGTGCGGACGGAGGTGGTCTTGGACTGAGTGTTCTTCGGTCGGAGCGCGCAAACCCGGAAGCGGGAGGGCCGGCTCCGTTCAGCCAATTCCTATTCACTGCGCCGGCCCTCCCGCTCCCGGGTTTGCAGATGTGGCCTCGGTCGATTGCAAGAATGTTGGGGACTCTTCGTGCGCTTGGGAGGCGCGGGATGCCTTGGCGCTGGTTGATGTACACCGCTGACTGATTCGATAACTAACGAGGGATCAAATATGGCTTTGCCCGACAGCTACACGATCAAGACCAGCGCGTTGCCAGCGTACTTTGATGCCATGCTTGACGCTCAGCCTCCCGAGCGCTTCTCCCTCAAGTTCCTTGAGAACCTCGGATTTACGTCGACGAATGATCGACTCTTCATTGGAATCCTGAAGGACTTGGGCTTTCTCAATCGAGACGGAACACCTCAGCAGAGGTACTTTGAGTTCATGGATCGAGGTCGGGCTAAGCAAGTGCTGGCTGACGGAATCCGGGATGCATACGCTGACTTGTTCGCGGTGAACACCAGGGCGAACGAGTTCACTGCGCAGGATGCAAAGAACAAGCTGCGCACCTTGTATGCAGGCAAGAAAACCGACCTAGTGATCAGCAACGTCGCGAAGACATTCCGAGCCTTGTGCGACTACGCCGACTTCTCGGGCGCTCCACCAATACAAAGAGAGAGCTCTCTCGCGGATGACGGTGGCGAGAAGGTGCAGACAGAGCGCGAGCCTGCGCACCGTCAAGCGCATGACGACCTCCAAGCACATTCGGGAAGGATCAAGGTCTCCGGGCTCCAGTACCACATCAACAGAGCTGGCCCCGCAAAACTGAACAGCCCGCTGAGGGTGGACACTGCTCCTGAG
>JAZJZJ010000299.1:0-3453 GCA_040389925.1 Pseudomonadota bacterium | reverse complement strand
TCAAATCGAAGTACCGGATGAGCATGCTGTTCATCAGCCATGACCTCGGCGTGGTCGGCGAGATCGCCGACCACGTCGTCGTGATGCGCGGCGGCACGGTGCGCGAGCAAGCCGCCGTGGCGAGCATCTTCGCCGACCCGAAAGACGCGTACACCAAGGCGCTGCTGGCCTGCCGGCCGACGCTCGAGCAACGCGAATCGCGCCTGATGGTGATCGACGACCACATGGCGCTGCAGGCCGGCGGGATTGCCGCTGGCACGCGCTTCAAGGCCAAGGATCCGAACGCGCGCGTCATCATCGAGGCGAGCGCGTTGACCAAAAGCTTCTGGCTGCACAGCGGCGTGTTCGGCCGCAAGGAGTTCCGCGCCGTGAAGGGCGCGAGCTTCAAGCTGCGCCAGGGCCACACGCTCGGGGTCGTCGGCGAATCGGGCTCGGGCAAGACGACGATGGGCCTGGCGCTGCTGCGGCTGCACGAGCCCAGCGGCGGCCCGGTCACAGGCAGCGTCACCTTCGACGGCATCGACCTGCTCGCACTCAGCAAGGCCGACATGCTGCCGATGCGCAAGCGCATCCAGGTCGTGTTCCAGAACCCGTACGCGTCGCTGAACCCGCGCTTCACGGTCGGCCAGACGCTGATCGAGCCGATGACGATCCACGGTATCGGCGCCGGCCCCGACGATCGCGAGGCCCGCGCCCGCGCGCTGCTGGCCAAGGTCGGCCTGCCCGACGAGGCGATGGACAAGTACCCGCACGAGTTCTCGGGCGGGCAGCGTCAGCGCGTCGCGATCGCGCGCTGTCTGACGCTCGACCCCGAGGTGCTGGTGCTCGACGAGGCCGTGAGCGCGCTCGACGTCTCGGTCCAGGCGCAGGTGCTGAACCTGCTGAAAGACCTGCAGGACGAACTGGGCCTCGCCTACATCTTCATCAGCCACGACCTGGCCGTGGTGCGCTTCATGGCCGACGAAGTGCTGGTGATGAAGGACGGCGAAGTGGTCGAGCAGGCCAGCGTCGCGCAAATCCTCGATGCACCGCAGCAGGAGTACACGCGCAGATTGCTGGGGGCCATTCCGCGCGGGTACCGCGCGGCAGCGTAGCCCTTCGCGCAGGTACCGGGCGGCCGCGTGAGGCCCGCGGCCGACGCATCCGGTCGGACCTGTAACGCGCCCCTTACGAGTTGCGTCATATTTCGCAAGTAATGGTGAGTTTCGGACTCAAGTTTTGTCTGAACCCCCCGAAATGAGGGGTGAGCAGGCATGGCACAAACGTTGCGCTTGTGTTGCTCACAGCACCCGCGCGCCGCTTCAAGCGGCGCGCGGGCCAAGCACTCCAAAGGACGTCGTTGCCATGCCGCCGAACCGCACTGTGAAGTCTGTCACGCCGCGCCGCTTGCGGCCCGTCAACCCGAGCTGCCGCGGTGGCGCCTCGTCGGTGCTGCGTTTGACGCAGCCGACCGCGACGCGCCTGCCGACGACGTTCGAGCTGTCCGACTGGATGAGCCATGCCGCCAGCGTGCTGATGCCGGTGACCGGCCCGCATTTCGATGTCAACGCGCGCCACAGCGCCTCGGGGGTTTGATGAGCACGTCGACGAACACCAACGCCGCTTCCAGCCCGCGCGCCGCCGCGAGCGCCGTGCTGCCGCAGCGCAAGGCACCGATTCTGCAAGCAGCACCCCGCCTGCCGTTCCGGGTCTTGCAGACGAGCCGCTCGCCCGCGCAGCTGTCGCTGTTCCTGCGACCGGGCCTCAGCTCACGCTGAACGAACACAAGCTTTCGCGGACGCCACTGACGTCCTGAGGGGAGCGGGCAGGCCGGTGCGGAGTCGAGAGCGAGCCCCGGCGAATCACTGTCCCGCTTCCCTTCTTTTATTCCCGATGGTCCGAACCGGCTTCGGGCAAGCCCTCTGAACGCCGGGCGGGTGTCGCGAGACACTGCGGCACCGTGCAGTATCAGAAGGGCTCCACCATGAACTCGATCGACCGTCGCCAGCTGCTGATTGCCAGCACCGGCGCATTGCTCCTGCCCGCGTCCGCGCGCGCACAGGCCGCTTGGCCGACCAAGCCGGTGCGCGTCGTCGTGCCGTTCGCGCCGGCCGGCACCACCGACATCCTCGCCCGTGCGCTCGCGCCCGAGCTCAGCAAGGCGTTCGGCCAGCCGTTCGTGATCGACAACAAGCCCGGCGCCGGCGGCAACCTCGGCGCCGATGCGATCGCGAAGTCCGCCCCCGACGGCTACAACCTGCTGATGGGCACGGTCGGCACACACGCGATCAACGCCGCGCTGTACCCGAAGATGCCGTTCGATCCGGTCAAGGATTTCGTGCCGATCGTGCTCGTCGCCGGCGTGCCGAACGTGCTGGTGATGAACCCGGCGAAGGCCGAGGCTTACGGCATCCACAACGTCGCCGACCTGATCCGCTATGCGAAGGCGAATCCGGGCAGGCTGAACATGGCATCGAGCGGCAACGGCACCTCGATCCACTTGAGCGGCGAGCTGTTCAAGAGCATGACCGGCACCTTCATGCTCCACTTTCCGTACCGCGGCTCGGGTCCGGCGCTGCTCGACCTGCTCGGCGGCACGATGGACCTGATGTTCGACAACCTGCCGTCGGCGCTGCCGCACATCAGGTCCGGCAAGCTGAAGGCGCTGGCGGTGACGAGCGCGCAGCGCAGCGCCGCATTGCCCGAGGTGCCGACCGTCGCCGAAGCCGGCCCGATCAAGGGCTTCGACGCGAGCTCGTGGTTTGGCCTGTTCGCACCGGCCGGCACGCCGATGGAGATCGTCAACCGCATCAACCAGGAAACCGCCAAATCGTTTCAGTCGCCGGCGTTCAAGGAGCGGTTGCTGTCGCAGGGCGCGATCCCGGGCGGGCAGCCGCCGGCCGAGTTCGCGAAGTTCATCGCGACCGAGACGGCGAAGTGGACGAAGGTCGTGAAGGTGTCGGGCGCGAAGGTCGACTGACCGCGGTGGTCTAATCGGGCGCCTCGCACCGGCGCGCCGCCGAACCGCCATGTCCCGCCCTCCGACCGATTTGCCCGGCGCGCTACCGCGCGCTGTTTCGGCGCCGACCCTGCTCGGCGCGCTCGCGCTGTGGCTGCTCGCGACGCTCGGCCTGCGTCCGCTGCTGCTGCCCGACGAGGGCCGCTACGCCGAGGTCGCGCGCGCGATGGGGCATGGCGGAACGCTGGATTCGTGGCTGGTGCCCACGCTCAACGGCCTGCCGTTCTTCCACAAGCCGCCGCTGTTCTACTGGCTCGACCTCGTCGCGATGCAGTTGCTCGGCGTGCACGAATTCGCCGGCCGCTTCGGCTCGGCCGTTGGCGCGTGGTTGATGGGCGCGGCGCTGTTCCTCGCGATGCGGCGCTGGCACGGCGCGCGCGCCGCCGGCATCGCGCTCGGTGTGCTCGCGACGACGCCGTTCTTCTTCGTCGGCGGCCAGTACGCGAACCACGACA
>JAZJZJ010000298.1:0-1567 GCA_040389925.1 Pseudomonadota bacterium | reverse complement strand
ACTTCATCTTGCGCGGCGCGAGGTTCGCGACCATCACGGTGAACTTGCCGATCAGGTCGGCAGGCTCGTAGGCCGACGCGATGCCACTGAACACGTTGCGCACTTTTCCTTCGCCGACATCGAGCGTCAGCCGCAACAGCTTGGTCGAACCCTCGACGGCTTCGCAGTTCTCGATCTTTGCGATGCGCAGATCGATCTTCGCGAAGTCATCGACCTTGATCTCGGGCGCGAGCGGCTCGCCGCCGGGCGGCGGGGCTTCGACGACGGTGGGTTCGATCAGTGCTTCGAGCTGCTTCGCGTCGACGCGCTGCATCAGGTGGGTGTAGTCGCCGATCGTGTGTCCGTTGTGACCGCCGAGTGCGCGTGCGGCATCGGCAAACTGCAAAGGCTCGATCTTCAGGAACGCCTCGACCTGCGCGGCCAGCGTCGGCAGCACCGGCTTCAGGTAGATCGTCAGCAGGCGGAAGGCCTCGATGCAGACCGAGCACACGTCGTGCAGCACCGCGGCGCTTTCGGGCTTCTTCGCAAGCTCCCACGGTCTGTTCTGGTCGACGAATTCGTTGACCCGATCGGCCAGCAGCATCACTTCGCGCAGCGCCTTGCCGAACTCGCGTTCTTCGTAGAGCTCCTCGATGGTCGCGCGATGCGCGCGCAGGCCGTCGAGCAGCGCGCGGCCTTCGACGCCGAGATCGCTCGACAGCGCGCCGTCGAAGCGCTTGCTCAGGAAGCCCGCCGCGCGGCTGGCGATGTTGATGTACTTGCCGACCAGATCGCTGTTGACCCTTGCAGAGAAGTCATCCGGGTTGAAGTCGAGGTCTTCGACGCGCGCGTTCAGCTTGGCCGCGATGTAGTAGCGCAGCCATTCCGGATTCATGCCCAGATCGAGGTACTTCAGCGGCGAGATGCCGGTGCCGCGGCTCTTGCTCATTTTTTCGCCGCTGAGTTGCAGGAAGCCGTGCACGAAGATGTGGTTCGGTACCTTGCGGCCGCTGAAGTGAAGCATCGCGGGCCAGAACAGCGTGTGGAAGGTGACGATGTCCTTGCCGATGAAGTGAATTTGCTCGACTTCGGGGTCGGCCATGAACGTGTCGAAGTCGACGCCGATCTTCGTCAGGTGATTCTTCAGCGACGCGAGGTAGCCGACCGGCGCATCGAGCCACACATAGAAATACTTGCCCGGCGCGTCGGGGATCTCGATGCCGAAATAGGGCGCGTCGCGGCTGATGTCCCAGTCGTTCAGGCCGACGTGACCGTGCTCGTCGACCGCGAACCACTCCTTGATCTTGTTCAGCACCTCGGGCTGCAGGCGGCCGGGCGTGTTGGTCCACTCGGCGAGGAAGTCGATGCAGCGCTGCGATGAGAGCTGGAAGAAATAGTGCTCGCTGGTCTTGAGCACCGGCGTCGCACCACTCAGCGTCGAGTACGGGTTCTTCAGGTCGGTCGGGGCGTAGACCGCGCCGCAGTTGTCGCAGTTGTCGCCGTACTGATCCGGCGTGCCGCACTTCGGGCAGGTGCCCTTGATGTAGCGGTCGGGCAGGAACATGCCCTTCACCGGATCGTAGAACTG
>JAZJZJ010000297.1:0-9562 GCA_040389925.1 Pseudomonadota bacterium | reverse complement strand
CATGATCAGGATCGTCACCAGGAAGGTGTACTTGCGGCCGATCATGTCGCCGAGGCGGCCGAAGAACAGCGCGCCGAACGGTCGCACGATGAAGCCGGCGGCGAACGCGAGCAGCGAGAAAATCGTCTGCGAGGTCGGGTCGAGGTTCGAGAAGAACTGGCGCCCGATGATCACGGCGAGCGTGCCGTAAAGGTAAAAGTCATACCACTCGAATACCGTGCCCAGACTCGAAGCGAAGATGACCTTCTTCTCTTCTTTCGTCATGGGCTGACCGACCTTTGAGCCGGCTGCCATTGTGGTTGCCATATCGACGTCTCCTGTTTTGGACTTGAAGGGCAACGCCCCTCGGCGCTGCATGGGGCGGATGTTCGGCGCGGGCTCTGACCCTGGGCTTACGCGATGCTGAACCGGGGCTGACAAACTCGGTGGCAACCCTGGCTCATCGTTCCTCAATGCGGCAAACGAGGTGCAAATCGACACGCCTCGGGAAAACACCGAGACGATTGAGGGAGCCCGATCAGCGCTGCACGCCGGCGCGCGGTGCGCCTTCTTCGTCCCACGCGGGGCCGTCGAACCAAGCCTCGCCGCGCAGCTGGCCAGCGAGCATCGGCAGTGCGTCGAGGCCCCAGAACAGGCGGCCGTCGACCTCGATCGTCGGCACGCCGAACACGCCGCGGGCGAGCGCCTCGGCGGTCGCGTCTTTCAGCGCCTGCTTGACCGAGGCGTCGTCGGGCGCAATGCGCGGCGCAAGTTCTTGCGCGAGCGCGGCCATGCGCAGCGCATCGTTGGGGTCGCCGCCATCGACCCAGATGTGGCGCAGCACTGCCTCGCAAACGCGCCGGTTCGGTGTGCCGCCCGCGGGCGCGCAGGCCAGCAGCAGGCGCAGCTGCCCGAGCGGGTTGAACGGGTGCTGCGCGGGCGTGCGCATCGCGATGCCGTGCGTGTGCGCGAGCCAGTGCACATGGCGGAAGGTCCAGGCACGCTTCGGCTCGATCTCGGCCGGCCCTTTCTGGCCCCAGTGTTTCAGCAACCCGGCGAACAGGATGGGCCGGTAGCTGACCTCGACGCTCAGGCCTTCGAGCGCTTGCGGCAAGCGCTCGAACGCGAGGTACGCGAACGGCGAGACGGGATCGAACCAGAAGTCGATGTGCTTCATGGCGTGCTGGTGACCACAGGCTCGAACTGGCGCAGCGCGAGCGCCTCCCACACGTCGCGCTTCTCATCGTCGCTCAGCGTCGACCACGCGATGATTTCGTCGATCGTGCGCAGGCAGCCTTCGCACAGGCCGCTCTTCGCGTCCATGCGGCACACGCTGTTGCAGGGCGACGCGACCGCGTCGACGACCGACGGCTTGATGCTCACACCTGCACCACGTCCTCGACCGGCGCGCCGGTCAGTTGCGCGAGCTCTTTCGGGCTGAGCCTGAACACGCCGTTCGGGTGGCCGGCCGCGGCCCAGATTTCGTCGAAGCGGAACAACTCGCGGTCGATCAGCAGCACCGGCTTGGTCGCATGGCCGACCGGCGAGACGCCGCCGATCGTGAAGCCGGTGCTCGCCTTGACGAACTCGGCATCGGCGCGGCCGAGCGCGCCGACCAGCGCGGCGACCTTGCGCTCGTCGACTCTTCTGTCGCCCGAGGTCACGACCAGCACTGCGGCCGCATCGGCCTTGCGCCGAAACACCACGCTCTTCGCAATCTGGCCGACGCTGATGCCGAGCGCGTCGGCGGCCTCTTGTGCGGTGCGCGCGGCGACGTCCAGGAACACCGGCGTGTGCGGATGTTGTTGCTCGGCCAGCAGCGCGCTGACGCGGCGAAAGCCCTCGGGTCGATCCTGCAAATCACCAACACTCATGCCGCCGCAGCCTCCAGCTTCGCCGCGCGCTTCGCGAGCAGCGCATTGCCCGAGCGCGAGACCGGCTTGCGGCCGAGCACGTTCGAGATGAACGCGGCGGCGTCGATCAGCTTGTCGATGTCGACGCCGGTCTCGATGCCCAGCCCGTTCAGCATGAACAGCACGTCTTCGGTGCCGACGTTGCCGGTCGCGCCCTTCGCGTACGGACAGCCGCCGAGGCCCGCGACGCTCGCGTCGAAGGTGTGGATACCCATCTCCAGACACGCGTAGATGTTCGACAGCGCCTGGCCATAGGTGTCGTGAAAATGGCCGCTGACTTCGTTGATCGGATAGTGCTTCAGCGCGCGCTCCAGCGCCGCTTGCGCGCGTTTCGGCGTGCCCACGCCGATCGTGTCGGCGATGCCGCAATGGTCGACGCCGATGCCCTTCATCAGCAGCACCACGCGCTCGACCTCGTCGGGCGTGACCTCGCCCTGGTACGGACAGCCGAGCGCGACCGAAACCGCGCAGCGCACCTTGATCGCGTGCGCATGCGCCGCCTCGACGACCGGGCGAAAGCGCTCGATGCTTTCTTCGATGCCGCAATTGATGTTGCGCTGGCTGAAGGCCTCGCTCGCGGCGCCGAACACGACGATTTCGTCGGGGCGGATCGCGGGGTCGGCGATCGCCGCCTCGAAGCCTTTGAGATTCGGCGTCAACACCGAGTAGCGCACACCCGCTTTTCGGCGCACACCGCGCATCACTTCGGCGTTGTCGGCCATCTGTGGCACCCACTTCGGGCTGACGTAGCTGGTGACTTCGAGTTCGCGCAGGCCGGCGGCCTGCAGCATGTGGACGAGTTCGATCTTGGTCGCGGCGTCGACCGGCTGCTTTTCGTTCTGCAGGCCGTCGCGCGCGCCGACTTCGACCAGGGTCACATGGCTTGGGATCATGACAAGACTCTCACGGTTGAACTGGGCCCGGATTCATTCTGCGCCGCTCAGGCCGGCGGCGCCATGCGCAGCAATTCGCCACCTTCGCTGACCTGGTCACCGACCGCGTACAGCAGTTCGGCGATCACGCCGTCGCGCGGCGCGGCGATCGTGTGCTCCATCTTCATCGCCTCCATCACCGCGAGCGGCTGGCCTTGCGTGACGGTGTCGCCGACACCCGCGAGAAACGCGATCACCTTGCCGGGCATCGGTGCCGCGAGTCCGCCGGCCTCGACCGCGCCGTCGGCCGAGTGCGCGATCGGATCGAACTCGTCGACCACCGCCGAGCCGTCAGGCGAGAACACGCTGAAGCGTTCGCCGGTGGCGTAGACGGTCAGCGTCGTGCGCTGCTCGCCGAGCGTCACGTCGTAACCATTGGCAGCGCGCCGCGCGATCGCGAGCGGCCAACGCTGCGCGCCGTTCACGAGCGCCTGCGTGCCGGCGCTGCGTTCGAGCGTGAACGGATGGTGCGTGCCCCGGGATTCGATGTCGAAGCGGCGGGTCGCGCTGCCGTGCAGGCGCCAGCCATCGCGGCGTGACCACGGGTCGGTCGTCTCCAGCGCCTGCTCGGCCGCGAGCGCATGCGCGACGACGCCGGCCGCCGCCAGCTCGATCGGCAGCGGCGGCTGGTTGAACAGCACGGCGCGCTCGCGCTCGATCAGCGCGGTGTCGAGGTCGGCGTGCGCGAACGAATCGCTCGCGGCGACGCGGCGCAGGAACGCGACGTTGGTGTGCAGCCCGACGATGTGGGTGGCCGCCAGCGCCGCGTCGAGCCGCGCCAGCGCTTGGGCGCGGTCGGCGCCCCAGACGATCAGCTTCGCGATCATCGAGTCGTAGAACGGCGAGATCGCATCGCCTTCGCGCACGCCGGCGTCGACCCGCACCGGCGCGGCGTCGTGGAAAGCTTCGCCGTCGGCGTTGCGGGCGAACCCGACGTGCGCCGGCCAGCGCAGCACCTGCAGCGTGCCGGTGGCGGGCAGGAAGTTCGAGTCCGGGTTCTCGGCGCAAATGCGCGCCTCGATCGCGTGACCGCGGAGGCGCAATTCATGTTGTTGCAATGGCAACGGTTCGCCCGCCGCGACGCGCAATTGCCATTCGACCAGATCGACCCCGGTGATCGCCTCGGTCACCGGGTGCTCGACCTGCAGCCGCGTGTTCATCTCCATGAAGAAGAATTTCAAGTCGCCATCGGGCGTGGGCTCGGCGATGAACTCGACCGTGCCCGCGCCGACATAGCCGACCGCCTTCGCCGCCGCGACCGCCGCCGCGCCCATCTCGGCGCGGCGCGCTTCGCTCATGCCGGGCGCGGGCGCTTCTTCGAGCACCTTCTGGTGCCGGCGCTGCACCGAGCAATCCCGCTCGAACAGGTAGACGCAGTTGCCGTGCGCGTCGCCGAACACCTGGATCTCGATGTGGCGCGGCTTGGTCACGTAGCGCTCGATCAGCACGGCGTCGTCACCGAAACTGCTGCGCGCCTCGCGCTGGCACGACGCGAGCGCGGCGTCGAACTCCGCGGCCTTCGTGACGATGCGCATGCCCTTGCCGCCGCCGCCGGCGCTGGCCTTGATCAGCACCGGGTAGCCGATGCGATCGGCCTCGGCTTTCAGCATGGCCGGGTCTTGCCCGGCGCCGTGGTAGCCGGGCACCAGCGGCACGCCGGCCTTCTCCATCAGCTGCTTCGATTCGGCCTTCAGCCCCATCGCCTTGATCGCCGATGGCGGCGGGCCGATGAAGACGAGCCCGGCGTCGGCGCAGGCCTGCGCGAACTCCGCGTTCTCGCTCAGAAAGCCGTAGCCCGGGTGCACCGCCTGCGCGCCGGTCGCCCGCGCGGCGGCGATCACGCGCGCGCCGAGCAGGTAGCTCGCGCGCGGCGACGAGCCGCCGATGTGCACCGCCTCGTCGCAGGCCAGCACGTGCTTGGCGTTCGCGTCGGCATCGGAGTAGACGGCGACGGTGCGCACGCCCATCTTGCGAGCGGTCGCGGCCACACGGCAGGCGATCTCCCCGCGATTGGCAATCAGAATTTTCTTGAACATCACTGTTGATCCTCAGGTCGACGGTTGACCCGCCCCGAACCAGCCCGACACGCGCCGCGAGAGGCGACGCAGGAATTTCGCAAACACCCAGGTGAGCGCCACCATCACGACCAGCGCGACGGCCAGCGCCGCGAAGAAGAGGGTCGGGTGCTCCCACGACAGCCACAGACTCACCGGCACGACGCTGTCGCCGACGAGCGACATCGCGATGTTCGAGAACGGCTCGGGCGAGGCGTTCAGCGCCGCCCGGGTCGTTGCCTTCGAGATGTGGCTGGCGGCGGCGAGCGTGCCGCCCATCAGCGCAGCGGCCATCGCCCAGCTCGACTGATCGGCGCCGAACACCGCCGCCGCGAGCGCCGCGCCGGCGGGAATGCGCACCACCGTGTGGACCATGTCCCACAGCGAATCGAGCCCCGGAATCTTGTCGGCGAAGAACTCGATGAACAGCATGAAGCCGCTCGCGCCGAGCATCACGGTGGACTGCAGCACCTGCAGGCCGGCCGGCAACTGCACCCAACCCAAGTGGCCGGCGAGGCCGGTCAGAAACACCACCGCGTACAGCCGCAACCCGCTCGCCCAGCCGAGCGCCGCAGCGATCGCGAGCAGCCCGGCGGTGTCGATCGGCAGGTGGGTCATCGCTCAGGCCTCGGGCAACCACGCCGGCTTGCGCTTGTTCAGGAAGCTCTGCACGCCTTCGCGGCCCTCGTCGCTGGCGCGGATGTCGGCAATGCGGCGCGCGGTCTCGTCACGCAGCGCCGCGTCGATCGGCAACCCGGCGACGTCCTGCACGAGCTGTTTGCACGCGCGCGCGGCCATCGGTCCGTTGGCGACCAGCGCAGCGACGATCTCGGCAACCTTCGCATCGAGCGCATTGGCTGCGACGACCTCGTGCACGAAGCCCATCGCTGCCGCCTGCGCCGCACTGAAGCGCTCGGCGGTGACGAAGTAGCGCCGCGAAGCCTGCTCGCCCATCGCGCGAATCACGTACGGGCTGATCGTGCCGGGCAGCAGGCCGAGCCTGGCTTCACTCAGACAGAAGTTCACGCCGTCGGCCGCGATCAGCACATCGCAGACCGCCGCGAGGCCGACGCCACCGGCGTAGCAGTCGCCATGCACGCGGCCGACGACCGGCACCGGGCAGCGCCACACGGCCCACAGCATGTCGGCCAGCGCTTGCGCGTCGGCGCGGTTCTGCTCCCAGTCGTAGCTCGCCATCGTGCGCATCCACGCCAGATCGGCGCCGGCGCAGAAGGCCTTGCCGTGGCCGCCGAGCAGAACCGCGCGCAGGTCGGGGTCGGCCGCGAAGCCGGTGAACGCGGCATGCAGTTCGGCGATCACGCCTTCGTTGAACGCGTTGCGCACGTCGGGGCGATTGAGCCAGACCTCGGCGACGAAGCGCGAGGGGCGGCGGATGTCGAGCGTGGTGGTCATCGGGAAGTTTCCTCGGTGCGCGCGGTGGCGCTCTCGGCTTGCAGCATCCAGACCATGTCGATCTCCGGACAGGCGCGGCCCATCGCGGTGATCGCCGCGCTGATTTGGCCGCGGTGGTGCGTGCCGTGGTTGAAGACATGGCCGAGCGTCGCCGCGAACGGCAGCGACTGCGCGATGCCGCGGGTGGTCGTGTAGGCCAGCGTGGCGTCGAAGCGCGCGTCGTCGAGCGTCGCGATCAGCGCGAGCCAGCGCGGCACCGCGTCGAGCAGGCGCTCGCGCAGGCGTGCACGATCGGTCTCGAGTTCGGCGTTCAGCGCCACCTGGTTCGAGATGCCTTCGGCGAAGCGCGGGAACCAGACCGCGTGCTCGGCGACCAGCAGGTGGTTCAGCGTGCCGTGCACGCTCTTGAAGAACAGGCCGCAGTCGCGCCGATAGTCGGCCTCGGGCAAGGCATCGACATGCTCGAAGAGCTTGCGCGTCGCCCACGCGTTGTAGCGCGCGAGGGTGCTGAAGTAGGCGCGTGGGTCCATCGGCTCAATACCGCTTCGCGACCTCGTCGAGCATCACCTCGGTCGCGCCGCCGCCGATCGCGAGCACGCGGGCGTCGCGCCACAGCCGTTCGATCGCGGTCTCGCGCATGTAGCCCATGCCGCCGTGGAACTGCTGGCAGGTCTGAACGACCTCGTTGACAAGCTCGCCGGTCAGCGCCTTCAGCATCGAGACCCGCTGCACCACGTCCTGCTTCTGCGTGACGCGCCATGCACAGTCGTACATGAACGCGCGCGCCGCGTGCACCTTGGCATCGAGCATCGCCAGGCGCTGGCGGATCGTCTGCTTCTCGAACAGCGGCGCGCCGAAGGCATGGCGCTGGCGCACGAACTCGAGTGTCATCGCGAGCGCCTGCGTGCAGTGGCCGACCGCCATCGCGGCCAACGCGATGCGCTCGGTCTGGAAGTTCTTCATCACCGAGTAGAAGCCCTTGTTCTCCTCGCCGAGCAGATTCGCCGCCGGGATGCGCACGTTGTCGAACACCAGCTCGGCGGTGTCGGACGAGAGCCAGCCCGACTTCTTCAGCGCGCGCCCGACCGTGAAGCCGGGCGTGCCCTTTTCGACGATGAACATCGACATGCCGTGGCGCGCGCTCGTGGTCTTCGCAGCGACGAAATACAGGTCGGCGTGCACGCCGTTGGTGATGAACAGCTTGGTGCCGTTGAGCACCCACGAGTCGCCGTCGCGCTTTGCTGTGGTCTTGATGCCGGCCACGTCCGAACCCGCGCCCGGCTCGGTGATGCCGACCGCGGTGATCTTGCGGCCCGCGATCACGTCGGGCATGTACTTGTCGAGTTGCGCCGCGCTGCCGGCGTGATGCAGGTGCGGGCTCGCCATGTCGGTGTGCACCAGCACGGTGATGATGAAGCCGCCAAAGGTCGATTGCGACAGCGCCTCGGCGAACACCAGATTCGTCAGCGCGTCGGCCTCGGCGCCGCCGTACGCGCTGCCGTACATCAGCCCGAACAGCCCGGCGTCACCCATCTTGCGCAACACCTCGCGCGGCGTGAAGCCGGCCTCTTCCCATGCCAGCGCGTGGGGCTCGACCTCGCGCGCGATGAAGCGCGCGATCTGCTCGCGCAGCAGTTCGTGTTCCGGCGTGATGTAGATGCTGTCCATCGTCATGTTCTGTCGTGGACCCAACGCCAGACCAAGCCGTCGTCGGGGTCGACCGTTTCGCCATCGCGTCGGAAACCGATGCGCTGGAGCAACCGCCACGAGGCGGCGTTCTCGGGGGTCGTGAACGCGCTGACGCGGCTGGCGCCGTGCGCGAGCGCCTCGTCGGTAAGCCGGCGCGCCGCCTGCGTCGCGAGGCCCCGGCCCTGCCACGCCGGCGCCATACCGTAGCCGATCTCGACCTCGCCGTCGTCGAGCGGCGGCGCCTTCACACCGCCGGAGCCAACGACGACGCGCTCACCGTCGAGCACATACAACCGCGTGCTCAGCACGCCGGCCCACTCGGGCGCGGCCTGCATGTTGGTCAGCGCGCGCCCGTAGATGAACGCTGGCGCGCACGCACCCTCGGCGATCGTCAGCGCGTGGCGCCGCGCGAACGCGGCCGGCGCGTCGATCAGTTCGTGCAGATCGCGCTCGGTCAGCGGCATCAGGGTCAGGCGCATCGAGGCATCACATCCGGAAGATGCCGAACTTCGCCTCCGGGATCGGCGCGTTCAGGCTCGCCGAGATCGCCAACGCGAGCACGTTGCGGGTCTGCGCCGGGTCGATCACGCCGTCGTCCCACAGGCGCGCGCTGGCGTAGTACGGATGCGCTTGGGTGGAGAACTGGTCGAGGATCGGCTGCTTGAACGCCGCCTCTTCGTCCTTCGACCACGCGCCACCTTTGCCCTCGATGCCGTCGCGCTTGACGGTCGCGAGCACGGCCGCGGCCTGCTCGCCGCCCATCACGCTGATGCGCGCGTTCGGCCACATCCACAGGAAGCGCGGCGAATAGGCGCGCCCGCACATGCCGTAGTTGCCCGCGCCGAAGCTGCCGCCGATGATCACGGTGAACTTCGGCACGGTCGCGGTCGACACGGCCGTCACCATCTTCGCGCCGTGCTTGGCAATGCCTTCGGCCTCGTACTTCTTGCCGACCATGAAGCCGGTGATGTTCTGCAGGAACACCAGCGGGATCTTGCGCTGGCAGCACAGCTCGATGAAGTGCGCGCCCTTCATCGCCGATTCGCTGAACAGCACGCCGTTGTTCGCGATGATGCCCACCGGCATGCCCTCGATGTGTGCGAATCCGGTGATCAGCGTCGCGCCGTAACGCGCCTTGAACTCGTCGAACTCGCTGCCATCGACGATGCGCGCGATGATCTCGTGCACGTCGTACGGCTTCTTGGTATCGACCGGGATCACGCCGTGCAATTCTTCGGGCGCGAACAGCGGCGGGCGCGGCGCGACCAGCCGCTGACCGTGCGCCTTCGACCAGTTCAGGTTCGCGACCGAAGCGCGCGCGATCGCCAGCGCATGCGTGTCGTTTTGCGCCAGGTGATCGGCCACGCCCGACAAGCGCGTGTGCACGTCGCCGCCGCCGAGTTCTTCGGCGCTGACGATCTCGCCGATCGCCGCCTTCACGAGCGGCGGACCGGCCAGAAAGATCGTGCCCTGGTTCTTCACGATGATCGACTCGTCGCTCATCGCGGGCATGTAGGCGCCGCCGGCCGTGCACGAGCCCATCACGACCGCGATCTGCGGGATGCCCTGGGCGCTCATGTTG
>JAZJZJ010000296.1:0-3320 GCA_040389925.1 Pseudomonadota bacterium | reverse complement strand
GCGGCAGATCCTTCGCCTCGATCATCTGCGCCGGCGCCATCACGGTCAGCCAGTGGCAGATGTTTTCGAGCTGCCGCACATTGCCGGGGAAGTCGAAACGCATCAGCCGCGCCAGCGCCGAATCGGTGATGCGCTTGGCCTCGACGCCGAGCTCCTTCGCGCTCTTCTGCAGGAAGAAGCGGGTCAGCGACGGCACGTCTTCGGCGCGCTCGCGCAGCGCCGGCAGGCGCAGGCGGATCACGTTCAGGCGGTGAAACAGGTCTTCGCGGAACGCACCGGCCTTGACGCGGTCTTCGAGGTTCTGGTGCGTCGCTGCGATCACGCGCACGTTGCTGCGCATCGGGTTGTGGCCGCCGACGCGGTAGTACTGGCCGTCGCTCAGCACGCGCAGCAAGCGCGTCTGCAGATCGAACGGCATGTCGCCGATCTCGTCGAGGAACAGCGTGCCGCCGTCGGCCTGCTCGAAGCGGCCGCGGCGCGTGGTTTGCGCGCCGGTGAACGCGCCGCGCTCGTGGCCAAACAGTTCGGATTCGAGCAAGTCCTTCGGAATCGCCGCGGTGTTGATCGCGACGAACGGCCCGCTCGCCCGCGGGCTGTGCTTGTGCAGCGCGTTCGCGACCAGCTCTTTGCCCGAGCCCGATTCGCCGGTGATCAGCACCGTGACGATGCTCTGGCTGAGCCGACCGATCGCGCGGAACACGTCCTGCATCGCCGGCGCCTGGCCGAGCATCTCGGGCATTTGCGCGGCCTTCTCGTCGCGCACCTCTTCGCGCAGGCTCTCTTCGACGGCGCGGCGGATCAGCTCGACCGCCTTGGGCACATCGAACGGCTTCGGCAGGTACTCGAACGCACCGCCCTGGAACGCGCTGACGGCGCTGTCGAGGTCGGAATACGCCGTCATGATGATCACCGGCAGCGCCGGCATGCGCTCGCGCACCTTGGCCAGCAGCTCGATGCCCGAGCCGCCCGGCATGCGGATGTCGGAGACCAGCACCTGCGGCTCGTCGTCGTCGAGCGCGCTCAGCACGTCGCGCGCATTCGTGAAGCTGCGCACCGCGAACTCTTCGCGTGCCAGCGCCTTTTCCAGCACGAAGCGGATGGATTGGTCGTCGTCAACGATCCAGATGGGTTTCATTCAGGCCTAAGGCAACGGAATCACAATCTTGAAGATGGTCCGGCCCGGTTCGCTCTCGCATTCGATCGTGCCCAGATGCTGTTGCACGAACGTCTGCGCCAGCGTGAGCCCGAGTCCGGAGCCACCGTCTCGCCCCGACACCAGCGGGTAGAAGATCCGATCGCGGATGGAGTCGGGCACACCCGGGCCGTTGTCCTCAATATGCAAGTCCAGTGCCAGACGGTAGCGCTGCTTGCCCAGCGTCACCTGGCGTGCGATGCGCGTGCGCAATATGATCTGCGCGTCGCCGAACGCCATGCGCTCGACCAGCGCCTGCGCGGCGTTGTGCGCGATGTTCAGAACGGCCTGGATCAACTGCTCGCGGTCGCCGCGAAACTCGGGGATCGAAATGTCGTAGTCGCGCTCGACGGCCAAGCCCCGCGGGAACTCGGCCTGGATCAGCGCCCGCACCCGCTCGCAGACCTCGTGGATGTTCACGTCGCCCACCACATGCGGCTTGCGGTGCGGCGCGAGCAGCCGGTCGACCAGCGCCTGCAGCCGGTCGGCCTCGTTGATGATGACCTGCGTGTACTCGTGCAGCTCGCGTGATTCGACCTCCATCTCGAGCAGTTGCGCCGCGCCGCGAATGCCGCCGAGCGGGTTCTTGATCTCGTGCGCGAGGTTGCGGATCAGTTCCTTCGTGACCTGCGCCTGGTCGAGCGCACGCTCCTCGCGGTCTTGGCGCGTCTGCTGCTCGATCTCGACCAGCTCGACCACCACATGGGACGACGCCTCCATCTGGTTGACGATCACGTGCACCGGCAGCGGTTCGCCGTGCAGTGCGCCCGGGCGGCGCAGCAGCGCTTCGAGGCGGCTGGTCGCGTAATCGTTGCGGCTGACCGCGACGACGGTCTCGCGCAGGCGCTCCGAATCGACGAACCAGTCGAACACCGAGCCGCGCTGCACGCTGCGCCGCGACAGGCCGAGCACGCTCTCGAACGAGGCGTTGGCGAACACGCACTGGCCGTCGACACCGACCACCGCGACGAGGGTCGCGAGGTGGTCGAAGGCCGCGAAGGCCAATGCGCCGTGAGACGCGCGGGCCCCGGATGCAGGTGCTGTTTGCACAGCCGGTGGCTTCACTGCGGCTGCTTGGCGATCTCGCGCTTCAGCGCGGCGACATCGCCCTCCTTGCGCGCGATCGCCGCCTTCATGTCGGCGACCCGGTCGAGGTACTTCTGGTAGTTGTTCCGCTCGTTGCCTTGGCGGTCGGGCTCACCATTGTTGAACTCGGTCTTCAGCGTGGCCAGGCGCTCTTCCTCGCGCTTCAGCTCGGCCTCGAGGATGCGGCGCGCATCGCTGTCGCGGGCGCGCTGCTCGGCCGGGTCGACCCGGCTGCCCGCCGGGCCGGAACTCGCCGCCGGCGGCGTGCCGGCGCGCGGCTTGACGCTCTGGATGATCGTGATCGGCGCGCCCTCGATCGTCTTGCAACCCTTGTCCTTGGCCTCTTTCGCGCTCAGCGTGTTGTTGTACTCGTTGCCGGGGCAGCGGTACATCGTCTGCCCCTCGGCGGCCTGCGCGGCGGCGCCAGCGAAGACGGCAGCCGTTGTGGCAGCGATCGTGGCGAGAACTGAAACGATGAACTTCATTCGGTGAGTCTCCTGGCCTGTCCAACGCGGCGCCTCGGTTCGGCGCCTGCAGGTCGGAGTCGATTGTGTCGCAGCTTGTTCCGGATCGGCCACAAACGCAGAAGGGACGGCTTGCGCCGTCCCTTCACCGTGAGAGATGCCTCAAACGGGCCGCAGCGGCACAGCTTTACAGCGTGTAGTACATGTCGAACTCGACCGGATGCGTCGCCATGCGGAAGCGCGTGACCTCTTGCATCTTCAGCTCGATGTAGGCGTCGATGTAGGCATCGGTGAACACACCGCCCTTGGTCAGGAACGCGCGGTCCTTGTCGAGGTACTCGAGCGCCTGGTCCAGGCTGTGGCAGACCGTCGGGATCAGCTTGTCTTCTTCCGGCGGCAGGTGGTACAGGTCTTTCGTCGCGGCTTCGCCCGGATGGATCTTGTTCTCGACGCCGTCGAGGCCCGCCATCAGCAGCGCCGAGAAGCCGAGGTACGGGTTCATCAGCGGATCCGGGAAGCGCGCTTCGACGCGGCGGCCCTTCGGGTTCGCGACGTGCGGGATGCGGATCGAGGCCGAG
>JAZJZJ010000295.1:0-3583 GCA_040389925.1 Pseudomonadota bacterium | reverse complement strand
CGCACCGAGGCCGATGCGCAGCGCTACCTCGCGTCGTACCTGAACGCGATCCACGCGATTGCGAACGGGCGTTCGGCCGAAAGCCCGGAAGCAGCGGACGGCATCTCGATCAAGCTCAGCGCGCTGTTCTCGCGCTATGAGGACGCGCAGCGCGAGCGCGTGTTCGCCGAGTTGCTGCCGCGCGTCTGGCAACTCATCGAGCCGGCCGCGAAAGCGAACCTGAACCTGACGATCGACGCCGAAGAGAGCGATCGCCTCGAACTCTCGCTCGACGTGCTGGACGCGCTCGCGGCGCGCATCGCGAAAGAGTTCCCGCAGTGGCGCGGCTTCGGCCTCGCAGTGCAGGCCTACCAGACGCGCGCGCTCGACGTCATCAAAGAAGTCGCGCGCATCGCGCGTGCCCACAACCTGCGCTTCATGGTGCGGCTCGTGAAGGGCGCGTACTGGGACGGCGAGATCAAACGCGCACAGGAGCTCGGCCTCTCCGGCTACCCGGTGTTCACGCACAAGCACCACACCGACATCTCCTACCTCGCCTGCGCCCGCGCGCTGATCGCGAACCAGGACGTGATCTACCCGCAGTTCGCCACCCACAACGCCGGCACGATCGCCGCGATCATCGGCATGGCGCAGCAGGCCGGCGCGCGCTACGAGATGCAGCGCCTGCATGGCATGGGCGAGGGCGTGTACCGCGAGGTGATGCGCGACGGGGCCATTCCCGTGCGCGTGTATGCGCCGGTCGGCGAGCACCGCGACCTGCTGGCGTACCTCGTGCGCCGGCTGCTCGAGAACGGCGCGAACTCGTCGTTCGTGCATCAGCTGTCGGACGAAGCCGTGAACGTCGAAGCGCTGCTCGCCTCACCGCTGGTTCCGGCCGCCAAGGTCGGCATCGCCGCCCCGGTCGCGCTCTATGGCTTCGATGGCGGATCAGGCCGCGCGAACTCGACCGGTGTCGACCTCGCCTGCCTCGCCGAGCGCGAGCCGCTGGCTCGCGCATTGGCCGCGACCGTCGTTCCTGCGGTGCCCGAAGCGACACGTGCCGCTGTCGACGCGGCGATGCAGCGACTCCACAAAGGCTTCAACGCCTGGAACGCGACGCCGCTCGCGCATCGCGCCGCCGTGCTGCGCCGCGCCGCCGACGCGCTCGACGCGCGCCTGCCCGAGTTCTGCGGCCTGCTCGTGAAAGAAGCCCACAAGACCCTCGGCGATTGCGTCGCCGAAGTGCGCGAGGCGGTCGACTTCTGCCGCTACTACGCCGACCAGGCCGAAGCGCGCCTGGCCACGCAGGTGCTGCCCGGCCCGACCGGCGAAAGCAACGAGCTGCACCTGCACGGCCGCGGCGTGTTCGTCTGCATCAGCCCGTGGAACTTTCCGCTCGCGATCTTCGCCGGGCAAATCGCCGCGGCGCTGGTCGCGGGCAACGCGGTCGCCGCAAAACCCGCCGAGCAGACGCCGGCGATCGCACAGCGCTTCGTCGAGCTGCTGCATGCGGCCGGCGTGCCGAGCGATGCGCTCGCGCTGCTGCACGGCCCGGGCGAAACCGTCGGCGCGGCGCTCGTCGCCGACCCGCGCACCGCCGGCGTCTGCTTCACCGGTTCCACGGCGGTCGCGAAAATCATCAACCGCACGCTCGCCGCCAAGGACGGCGCGATGGTGCCGCTGATTGCCGAGACCGGCGGCATCAACGCGATGATCGTCGACAGCACGGCGCTGCCCGAGCAGGTCGTCGACGCGGTCGTGCAGAGCGCCTTCCGCTCCGCCGGCCAGCGCTGTTCGGCGCTGCGCCTGCTGTGCGTGCACGAAGGCATCGCCGACGGCGTGATCGAGATGGTGCGCGGCGCGCTGAAAGAACTGAACGTCGGCGACCCGGCCTTGCTCGCGACCGACGTCGGCCCGGTGATCGACGCCGAAGCGTTCGACGGCATCGGCGCGCACATCGCGCGGTTGCGCGCGCAGGCGAAGACGATCGGCGAGTCACCGGTCGCGTCGACCTTTCCGCGGCTGATCGCGCCGGTGGCGTTCGAGCTGAACGCGATCGCCGACGTAACGCAGGAGATCTTCGGCCCGGTGCTGCATGTCGTGCGCTGGGGCGGCGATGTCGACAAGGTCATCACGCAGATCAATGCGCTCGGCTACGGCCTGACGCTGGGCATCCAGACCCGCATCGATTCACGCGCGCTGCGGCTCGCCTCGGCGGCGCGCATCGGCAACGTCTACGTCAACCGCAACATGATCGGCGCGGTCGTCGGCGTGCAGCCGTTCGGCGGCGAAGGCCTGTCCGGCACCGGCCCGAAGGCGGGCGGCCCGCACTACCTGTATCGCTTCTGCGCCGAGCAGACGGTGACGATCAACACCGCGGCTGCCGGTGGCAACGCGACGCTGCTGGCTGGCGGGCAGTGAGCCTTCCTCGAGGCGGCCGCTTCGCGGGCATCGCAGCCTGGGTTGGCATGCGTAAACTCTTCGCATGAGCACGTTCGCATCCTCACTCGCCTTCATCGGCGGCGGCAACATGGCCGCCGCCATCATCGGCGGCCTGATCAGGAGCGGCCGCGCGGCCGCATCGATCCTCGTCGTCGACCCCGGCGAGGCACAGCGCGCAAAGCTGCAGGCCGATTTCGGCGTGCGCACGTTCGCGGTGGCCGATGCCGCGTTGAGCGAGGCCGCGACCGTCGTCTGGGCCGTCAAGCCGCAGTTCTTCCAAGCCGCTGCGGCACCGTGTGCGGCGCATGTCGGCGGCGCGCTCCAGCTCAGCGTGATGGCCGGCATCCGCAGCGATGGCATCGCGCGGGCGACCGGCGCCGATCGCATCGTGCGCTCGATGCCGAACACGCCGGCGCTGATCGGCGAAGGCATCGCCGGGCTGTTCGCGCGCGACGCGGTGACCGCCGCCGACCGCGTCGAGGTCGAGGCCGTGCTCGCGCCGACCGGGCGCACGCTGTGGGTCGCGCGTGAGGAAGATCTGGATGCCGTCACGGCGCTGTCGGGCTCCGGACCGGCCTACGTCTTCTACTTCGTCGAGGCGATGGTGCAGGCCGCGCGCGAGATGGGCCTGAGCGAAGCGCAAGGCAAGGCGCTCGCGCTCGCGACCTTCGCCGGCGCGACCTCGCTGGCGCAGGCGTCGGACGAGCCGCCATCGGTGCTGCGCGAGCGCGTCACCTCCAAGGGCGGCACGACGTACGCGGCACTCATGTCGCTCGAAGCAAGCGGCGTCAAGGCCGCGTTCATCACGGCACTGAAGGCGGCGCAACAGCGCGCGCGCGAACTTGGCGACGAATTCGGCCGCTGATTCGGCAGCCGATTCGGCAACCGGGAAACCCGCGCCACGATGCGGCGCTCGCGGTGACCTCATGCAAAGCCCGCATGAGGTCGACGCCGGCTTTCGGCGCCGGCAGGTCTACAGTCTCGCCCCATGCACGCTGGCGCGCCACGAGTGCGCCGCGCCGCGCATGAAACACAACTTCATCGAGACGACCATGAGCTACCTCTCCTACGTCAGCCAGAAGGGCGACACCGCCTGGGACACCTACATCTCGCAAGTCGACCGCGTGCTGCCCTACCTCGGCAACCTCGCGCGCTGGTCCGA
>JAZJZJ010000294.1:0-10452 GCA_040389925.1 Pseudomonadota bacterium | reverse complement strand
TTCTTCGTGACCTCGCTCTCGACGATCTCGGGCGACGCGCCGGGGTAGTCCATCACGACCACGACGGTCGGGAAGTCGATGTTCGGGAACTGGTCGACCGCCAGGCGCTGGTAGCTGAACGCGCCGAGCACGACGAACGCGAGCATGACCATCACGGCCATCACCGGGTTGCCGATCGAGACGCGGGTGAACCACATGTCAGTACCGCCCGGCCGCCCGAAGGTACTGACGCGCCCCCCGGGGGGGCAGCGAACGAAGTGAGCGTGGGGGCTTCTTCATCTCAGGGGCGCGGGGCAGAGGCGGGCGCGGGTGCGGACGTCAAGATTTTCACGGCCGTGCCGTCGCGCAGCGCGCCGGCGCTGGCGCGCAGCAGCGTGTCGCCGGCGGTCGCGCCGCGGGTGAGTTCGACCGCGCTCTCGACGCGCCCGTCGATCTGCGCCTCGCCGCGCGCGCCGAGTTCGACCGTGCGCTGCTGCGCCTTCCCATCCTGTATCGCGAGCACATAGGGTCGCGCCTGATCGACGCGCACCGCCGAGACCGGCGCGACCAGCGCGTCTTTCTTCTGCAGTTCGATGCTGCCGCGCGCGAACAGCCCCTGGCGCAGCCCCGGCTGCGGCCGCAGCGCGAGATACACCATCACCGCGCGGGTGCCGGCCTGGGTGCTCGGGTTGATGCGCGCCACCGTCGCGGTCGCTGCGTCGCTCAGGCCATCGACGCTC
Source organism: Pseudomonadota bacterium (assembly GCA_040389925.1). Classification (GTDB taxonomy): domain Bacteria; phylum Pseudomonadota; class Gammaproteobacteria; order Burkholderiales; family Burkholderiaceae_C; genus LMDS01. The sequence continues at coordinate 9,733 of JAZJZJ010000294.1, read as the reverse complement.
AACCGCGCGATCTGCCCGACCTGCACTGCGCCCACGTCTTCCGGCGCGACCGCGGCTTCGAGCTCGATGTGCGACAGGTCGACGATCTCGACCACCTTGGCCTCGACGCCGACGCGCTCGCCCGGTTGCACGAAGCGCTGCGAGACGATGCCACCGATCGGCGCGATCAGGATCGAATCGGTGCGCGCCTTGCGCGCGAGTTCGGTTGCGGCGAGCGCGGCCTGGTGGCTCGCCTGGGCGCCGGCCTCGGTCGAGACCGAGGTCTCGAGGCCGGTCGGCGAGATGAACCCCTGCTCGACCAGCGCGCGGTTGTTCGTCAGCGCACGCCTGGCGATGTCGAGTTGGGTGCGCGCGGCGACGGCGGTCTGTTCGGCCTGCCGGAGGCGGAAGTCGAACTCGGTCGTGTCGAGTTGGCCGATCACCTGGCCGGCCTTGACGGTGTCGCCCTCGCGCACCGTCAGCGACTTGATCTCGGAGGCGATCCGGGTCTTCACGACCGCGCTCGTCACCGCCTTCAGCCCGCCCGAGACGCCGAGCGTGCGCGTCAGCGGCTGAATGCGCAGCGCGACCACGTCGGCGGCGCCGAGTTCGAGTGCGAGCGGCGCGCTGGCCGGTGCCGCAGCGGTCACCGCGGCGAGCTTGCGCTTCGTCGCGAACCCGACAGCGGCGACCGCGATCACCACCACGACCAGCAGTGCGGCCGCCCATTTGATCCAGCGTGTCATGCGGTCTTCCGGCTCGGAGCGCGTTTGGCGGCCGCCGCCGGCGCAGGCCGGCGCGCGCCGTTGACGACGATGTCGACGTGGGTATCGATGAAGCGATGCGGGTCGAGCTCGCGGATCGGCAGGTGGCATGGCCCGAGCGAGTGCCGGTGCAGGCACATCATCAGCATCGGGAAGATCAGCAGGTGCACGGTCTCGAACAGATTGATCTCGCGCAACTCGCCGAGGTCGATGCCGCGTTGCAGCACCCGCGTGAAGAGGGCGCGGCCGGGCGCGATCACCTCGTCCATGTAGAACGCCGCGAAGGCGGGGAAGTTGCCCATCTCGGTCAGGATGACCTTGAAGATGCCCGAGGCGGGCGTGTCGCCGATGCGCTCCCACCAAGTGTGCATCAGCAGCGCGAGCAGTTGCTGCGTGTCGCCGTCGAAGCTGCCGACGATGTCGGCGCCCTCGTTGATCAGCGCTCCGAGGTTTTCGCGCACCACGGCCTTGAGCAGCTCTTCCTTGCTCGGGTAGTAGAGGTAGAGCGTGCCCTTCGAGACGCCCGCGCGCGCGGCCACGTCTTCGGAGCGGGTGGCCTTGAAGCCGCGTTCGACGAACAGGTCGAGCGCTGCAATCAGCAGTTCCTGCGGTCGGGCTTCCTTGCGGCGCTGCCGCGTGGAGGCGGGGCCGGTCGCAATGGCAGAGGGGGCGGGGGGTTTCTTCATACTGACCGGTGGGTCAGTAATGTAGCGGGGCGGATGCGGGGGGTCAAGGCGCGTGGGCCGAGCGCCGGGCCGCCCCAAGCCGGCCCGCATCCCCACGGGGGATCGGCGAGCGTACCCGCTCGCCGAGGGGTGCCGTTTAACATCGCCGCTTTGCGCATTCGCCCGGAGTCACCCGTTGGATCTCATCCTGTTGTTCAAAGCCGCGATCATGGGCATCGTCGAGGGGCTCACCGAGTTCCTGCCGGTCTCCAGCACCGGTCACCTGATCCTGACCGGCTCGCTGCTCGGCTTTCACGACGACAAGATGAAGGTGTTCGACATCGCGATCCAGACCGGCGCGATCGTCGCGGTGATCATCGTTTACTGGCAGCGCCTGCGCGAGACGATGGCGGGCCTGGGCAGCGACGCGAAGGCGCAGCGCTTCGCGGTCAACGTCGCGATCGGCTTCGTGCCGGCCGTCGTGCTCGGCCTGCTGTTCGGCAAGGCGATCAAGGCGCACCTGTTCACGCCGGTCGTGGTGGCGAGCACCTTCATCATCGGCGGCTTCATCATCCTGTGGGCCGAGCGCCGCGCCGCCGTGGCAACCCGGGTCGAGACCGTCGACGACATGACCAGGCTCGATGCGCTGAAGGTCGGTCTCGTGCAGTGCTTGGCGATGATCCCCGGCACCAGCCGCTCCGGCGCGACCATCATCGGCGGCATGCTGCTCGGCCTGAGCCGCAAGTGCGCGACCGACTACAGCTTCTTTCTCGCGATCCCGACGCTGATCGGCGCCGGGCTGTACAGCCTCTACAAGGAACGCGCGCTGTTGAGCGTGGCCGACATCCCGCTGTTCGGCGTCGGCCTGCTGTTCTCGTTCATCTCGGCCTGGGTCTGCGTGCGCTGGCTGCTGCGCTACATCTCGACCCACACCTTCGTCGTGTTCGCCTGGTACCGAATCGGGTTCGGCATCGTCGTGCTGATCACGGCTTGGAGCGGCCTCGTGGTCTGGGCCGACTAGGGCCGAGCGCCGGGCCGCCATGGGCCACGAAGAGGCCCACTTCGTGGACCTCGGCCGGCCCGCATCACCTCGGGGGATCGGCTGACGTACCCGTCGGCCGAGGGGTTGTCGTTCAGCGCTTGACGAACACCAGATCCCACACGCCGTGGCCGAGCTTCAGGCCGCGGTGCTCGAACTTGGTCAGCGGGCGGTAGTCGGGCTTGGGCGCGTAGCCGTCTGCAGTGTTGCGCAGCGCGGGCTCGGCCGACAGCACCTCCAGCATTTGCTCGGCATACGGCTGCCAGTCGGTCGCGCAGTGCAGGTAGCCGCCGGCTGCGAGGCGGCTCACCAGCAATTGCACGAACGCGGGCTGGATCAGGCGCCGCTTGTTGTGCTTCAGCTTGTGCCACGGGTCGGGGAAGAACACGTGCACGCCGGCCAGCGACGCGGGCGCGACCATCTGCTCCAGCACATCGACCGCGTCGTGCTGGATCAGTCGCAGGTTCGTGAGCTCACGTTCGCCGATCTGCTTCAGCAGCGCGCCGACGCCCGGCGTGTGCACCTCGACGCCGATGAAGTCGGTCGCGGGCAGCGCTTGGGCGATCGCCGCGGTCGCGTCGCCCATGCCGAAGCCGATTTCGAGCACCTGCGGCGCGTGGCGGCCGAAGCTCGCGGCGAAGTCGAACGGCGCCGGCGCATACGGCAGCACGAAGCGCGGTCCGAGTTCGGCGAGCGCGCGGGTCTGGCCCGGCCCCATGCGGCCGGCGCGCACGACGAAGCTGCGGATGCTGCGGCGCTGGGGTCGATCGGCGGGGTCGTTCGAGTCGGTCATCGGTGGGGTGAATGCGCAAATTCGGCAGGCCGCATTGTGACGGTGGGCACGCAATGGCCTCGCCTCGGCGTCGGTCACACCGAATCGGGGGTTCAGCCGCGCGGCTGCGGCTGCTAGGCTCGCGGCCATGTCGACGACGTTCATCACCCTTGCGGCCGCCGCGCTCGCGGCCGCGCTGGCCACGAGCGCGGGAGCCGCGCCGAAGCGCGCGGTGCCGGCCGCGATTGGCCTGCCGCCGGCCGTCGCCAGCGCGATCGCAGCCTCGGGCCTGCCCGCGAAGAGCTTCGGGCTGTACGCGCAGGAAGTCGTCGGCGAGCGCACCGCGTTCGCGCTGAACGCGGACCAGCCCTACACGATGGCGTCGACGACCAAGATCGTCACCTCGCTCGCCGCACTCGACCTGCTCGGGCCGTACTACCGCTGGCGCACCTCGGCGTTCGCGCTCGGCACGCTGACCGATGGCAAGCTGGTCGGCGACCTGCTGATCGTCGGCGGCGGCAACGCGCAGCTCACGTCGGCCGATCTGGCGAAGTGGTTCAAGCGCATGCACGCGCAAGGCCTGCGCGAGATCGAGGGCGACATCGTGCTTGACCGCTATGCCTTCCAGCTCAAGCCGACCGACCACAAGGGCACGCCGCTGCAGTCGGCCGGCGAGCCGCGCCATGTGTGGCCCGACGCGATGACGCTCGACGAAGGCCAGCTCGACGTGGTCGTGCGGCCCGCGCGCGGCCCGCGCGCAGCGGTTCTGCTGACACCGGCGCTCAGCGACGTGCGGATCGACAACCGCGTCACGATGGGCGGTGGCTGCGATGCGTCACCGAGCTGGCGCAATGACCGTGACGGCCGCGCCACCGTGGTCGTGCAGGGCAACTGGAACGCCAACTGCGGGACGCGCACCGTCAGCTTCGTGCCACCGCCCGACAGCGGCATCGCCGCGCGTGCGCTGCCGGCGATGTGGGCCGCGACCGGCGGCGTGCTGCGCGGCAAGGTCGTCTCGGCACCGGTGGTGCCCGGCATCAGCCCGATCCCGCTGGGCGCCGACGGCGAGCCGCTGCCGCCGTTGTCGTTCGACCGATCGAAGCCGCTGACCGAACTGGTGCGCGACATCAACAAGGTCAGCGACAACGTCGCCGCGCGCAACCTGATGCTGTCGCTGTCGCCCGGCTTCCCGGCGCGGCCGGCGACGCTGGCCGGCGCGCAACGCACGATCGATCTGTGGCTGCGCGATCAGGGCCTGGCCGACGGCGACATCGAGGTCGAGAATGGCTCGGGCCTGTCGCACAGCGAGCGGGCCAGACCTCGCGCGCTGGTGCAGTTGCTGCGCAAGGCGTGGCGCGCCGCGCAGGCGCAAGCCTTCTTCGACTCGCTGCCGATCGCCGGCGTCGACGGCACGATGAAGGGCCGGCTGGTCGGCAGCACGGCGGCCGGGCAGGCCTACCTGAAAACCGGCACGCTGAATGACACGCGCGCGCTCGCCGGCTACGTGCACGGCCTGAGTGGCAAGATGTACGCGGTCGCGCTGATGGTCAACAGCGCCGACCCGGCGGCCGGCCGGCCCGCGCTCGACGCGATGGTGGCGTGGCTGGCGAAGAACGGGTAGGGTGGGGCGAGGCGCGCGCTAGAATCGCGCCCGAGTTGCGGGTGTAGTTCAATGGTAGAACGGCAGCTTCCCAAGCTTCATACAGGGGTTCGATTCCCCTCACCCGCTCCAGCGCTACGCCCGGCAGATGCCGGGCGTTTTGCGTTCCTGGGGAAGAAAGAGCGAGTTCCATCTTTTCCATCTCTGCCTTGTCCTGAACCAGCAGGGAAATTTTTCCCAACCGGCCGGTAACCAAACGTACATAATGTTCTCGAGCCCTGCAATTCCGCAGATCGGAGGTAGAACCATGCATATCGCCGTGTTCCCAATTCGCCATGTCGTCGCGCTCGCGGCCTTGGCACTGTGCAGTTCGGCGTTCGCCGCCGAACAGGCCGGCCAGACCGTGTTCAAGGATCCGAAGACGGGCGAGTTCCGCAACCCGACCGCGGAAGAGGCCAAGCAACTCAATGACCTGCGCGCCGCCCAGCGAGCCGCTGCCGTCAATGCGCGCAAGGTCAGTGGCGCGCCTCCTGCCAACGTCGCCGCGCGGCAATCGAACGGCGTGGTGCGAGCGTTCCTCGACGAGGACTCGATTTCCTATTCAGTCATGACGCGCAATGCGGCCGGCGAACTGGTGCTGCAATGCGTGACCGGCGCGAACGCCGCAAAAGAGGCGATGGTCACCTCGGCGACCACGGAATCAAAGGGGCACCAGCATGAAGTTCAATAAGCGCCCTCGTCCTGCAGTGTTGGCTGCGGCGCTCGCATTCTCATGCGCTGTCGCCGGCTCGGCTCAGGCTGCCGTCACCATCGTCATCAACAACCTCAACGGCCCGGGCGTCGGTTTCAACGATCCGACGCCGGCCCTGCCGGTCGGCGGCAACCCGGGCACGACCCTGGGCGAGCAGCGCCTGAACGCGTTCACCCACGCCGCCAACATCTGGGGCCAGACGCTGACCAGCGCAGTGCCGATTGTCATCAATGCCCAATTCAGGCCGCTGACGTGCACCGCAAGCGGCGCCGTGCTCGGCAGCGCCGGCGCGACCCAGGTTTTCGGCGGCTTCCCCGGCGCGCAGAAGGTCGATACTTGGTATTCGTATGCACTGGCCAACAAACTGTATGGCCAGGAAATCTCGGATACGCCCGGCGCGCAGATCAACGCCAACTTCAATTCCGACTTGGGCAAAGTGGGCTGCCTGACCGGCACCTCGTTCTACCTGGGCCTGGACGGCAACCACGGCAGCAATATCGACTTCATCGCCACGCTGTTGCACGAAATGGGTCATGGCGTCGGGTTCCAGACCTTTACCAACGGCCTCAGCGGTGCGCCGCTCGCCGGCTATCCGTCGATCTGGGATCACTTCCTGCTCGACAACACCACCAACAAGCTGTGGGTCAACATGACCAACGCCGAACGCCAGGCCTCGGCGCTCAAGCCGGGCGGACTGTCGTGGACCGGCCCGGGCGTGACGGCAGCGACGCCCACGGTACTCAGCCCGTTGGCGCAGCTGCGCGTGCTCAGCGCCGGCACCGACAACCTGTACGAAGTCGGCGAAGCGGACTTCGGACCGGGGGTGACGAGCGAGTCGGTGGTCGGCCCGATCGTGGTGGTTGCGCTGCAAGCGGACAGCCTTGGTGTGGCATGTACGCCCCTGGACGCGTCGAACACGAAGGCGGTGAATGGCAAAGTTGCGCTGATCAGCCGTGGCGCTTGCGGCTTTGCCGTCAAGGTCAAGAATGCCCAAAACGCGGGTGCGATCGGCGTGATCGTGACCGACAACGCGCCCGGCTCGGTGACTGGCATGGGAGGGGTGGATCCAACCATCACCATCCCGGCGGTGCGCGTGACCCAAGCGGACGGCATCGAGATCACGTCCAACCTGCAGCTTCGGAATGGCAAGACCGCGGGGACGGTTGGCAAGCTCGAACTGTCGAAAACGCTGCTGAGCGGCTCCGATGCACAGCAGCGCATGACGATGTTCACGCCGAATCCGTACCAGTCCGGTTCGTCGGTGTCGCACTACAACACTTCTGCGAAGCGCAACCAGTTGATGGAGCCAGCCATCAGCAGCGACCTCACGCATTCGGTGACGTTGCCACTGGACCTGACGTTTGAATTGTTGAAGGACATTGGCTGGTAACGCAGCCCTGCTTGGTCAAGGCCGCCCGCGCAAGGGCGGCCTTTTTTTTGTCGAGGCGACTCGACGCGACCGGCTGTCTTCTCGACCCTGAAATCGTCGATCTCGGCACCCGGCCATCACCGTCTACCCCCCCAAGGCTCGCACCCGCGCACATCAGTGGCTTCGCGCGTAGCTGCCTGGCGGCTGACCGACGTATCGACTGAAAGCCGTGCTGAACGCGCTTGCCGAGCCGTAACCCACGCGTTCGGCGACCTCGGCAAGCACGGGATCGCGTTGGCGGAGCAGTTTCTTCGCCAGCGCCATGCGCCATGCAAGAAGGTATTCCATGGGCGGAATTCCAAGCGCGCGGCTGAAGCGCTCGAAGAACGCGGACCGCGACAGGGCCGACTCCTTCGCCAGTTGCTCCACGGTCCAGGACTTCGAAGGGTTCTCGTGCATCTGGCGAATCGCGGCTGCGAGGCGAGCGTCGGCAAGGCCGCGCAGGAGCCCGGGCGACGTCGCCGATCCTGTGGTGGAGCGAAGCGCCTCGATGAGAAGGACTTCAACCAGCCTTGCGAGCACCAGATCTCGCCCGGACCGCTGTTCGCGCGACTCTTGTCCGACAAGCTGCACCATCACTGCAAGCCGTTCCTCACCGCGGACATGCAGCAACTGCGGCAGCAAGGAGACGATCAAGGCCGCGTCTGGCGAGCCAAAGACGAAGTAGCCGCCGAGCAGCCGAACGTCCGGCGGACCGCTCTGTGTGCCATGGCGCAGCTCTTCCGTGGGTGAAGGCGACAGCGTCGGATCCATCTTCTTCGGCTTGGTCGGTTCGAACCCCGACATCGTGAAGCCAGGCGTCGCCGGCATCAACACGAAGTCGCCCGCTTTCAGCGTGAGCGGCTCGTGTCCATCGACCATCAGACGGCACGAGCCCGCAAGGACCGCGCAGAAACTCGGATGGCCAAACTGCGCGTACCGAACGGCCCATTTGCCGGCGCCGCTGATGCCCTTGGAGAAGATGGTCCCTGGTTGGAGCAACGAGATGACTTCAGAAAGAGGGTCGACCATGACAGGACTATTGCAAACAAAGTTCGGACGATGAATTGTAGTAAGTCCTGCATTGGCGGTCTATCGTTCAGCCACTCCAACCCCGAAGGGCCACCATGAAAACCGTTCTGATCACCGGCTGCTCGTCTGGCTACGGCCTCGCAACCGCGCGCTATTTTCTCGACCGTGGCTGGCACGTTGTCGCCACGATGCGAACTCCTCGCGAAGATGTCCTGCCACGGACCGAGCGTCTGCGTGTGCTGGCGCTCGATGTCACCCAGCCAGACAGCGTTGCCGCGGCTGTGGATGCTGCGGGGCCCATTGACGTGCTGGTGAACAACGCGGGCATCGGACTGCTCGGCGCCTTCGAGGCGACGCCGATGGAAACAACGCGCGACCTCTTCGAGACGAACACCTTCGGTCCGATGGCGATGACGCAAGCCGTGATCCCGTCCTTCCGTCAACGCAGATCGGGTGTCATCGTCAATGTCACGTCGAGCGCGACGCTGGCGCCGTTTCCGCTTGTCGCCGCGTACACCGCGAGCAAGACGGCCGTCGAGGGTTTCAGCGCGTCTCTCGCCCTCGAACTTCAGCAGTTCAACGTTCGGGTCAAGCTGGTCGAGCCGGGTTACTGCCCCGACACGCGCTTTGCCGAAAACGGTGGGCCGCGCATGCAGGGCCTCATCACCGAGCCGTACGCCGAGTACGTGCAGGGCATCTTCGCCGAGTTCTCCAAGGTCTCGGTCACGACCAGCTCCTCTGATGTGGCGGAGGCAGTCTGGCGCGCGGCCAACGACGCGTCAGACCAGCTGCACTTCCCGGCGGGTCCGGATGCCGTGGCATTGGCCAACGCCACGCAGTGACACAGGCGGCGGATTCTGCGTGGCGAGAAGGCAGGCACCGCTCGATCAGCGGCCCCACGTCTGTATCACACGGCCGTCGTTGCCGAGTCGGCGGCTCGATTCCTCTCACCGATCCGGCGCCTCGCGGCCCGCCGTGCCGGCCGGGCATCGCGGGGGAAGACCAGCGCTTCGCCTTCGACGGCGCCGCGCTATTCTCCGGCCATGTCTTCTCCCGCTGACAACGATCGAGCCGCGCTGCAAATCGTCGCCCAGCGCACGCTGCCGGCCGACGCGCTCGCCGCCTCGCCGTTCGGCCCGTTCACCCTGCAGGTCTGCGCCGGGCGCGCCGCGGTGCTGGCGCACTTGGCCGATGGCGGATGCGACGTGCTGGTGCTCGATGACGATGCCGACGCCATCGACATCGCGGCCGAGGCCGGGCGCGATGTGGCAATCCTGGTCGTCACGGCCACGCTCGACGCGGCTGGCGTTCTCGCCTGGCTCGAACGCGGTGCGCAAGACGTCCTGCTCGCCGACGAACTCAGCGCACCGTCGCTGCCGCAGCGTCTGCGCGCCGCGATCGAGCGCAAGCGCCTCGAGCGCGACGCGCGCACCGCGTACGCGACCGACCTCGACACGGGTCTGCCGCACCAGCAGCAACTGATCGAGCACATGAGCCAGCTGCTCGCACTGCGCGAACGCGAGCCGGCGCCGATGGCGGTGCTGGCGCTGCGCGTCGAAGGGTTGGCGACGACCGAGGCACGTCTCGGTCGCGAGGTCGCGAACGCGCTGCGCCGCAAGGTCGGTGTGCGGCTGCGCGCCGGCGTGCGCGCCAGCGACGTGGTCGCCGCGCTCGGCGACGACAGCTTCGCGGTGCTGCTCGGCTCGATCCTGACGCCGGCCGA
>JAZJZJ010000293.1:0-8945 GCA_040389925.1 Pseudomonadota bacterium | reverse complement strand
CGAACTCGACCGCGGCCGCGGCATCCCGTACAAGGGCAACTACTCGACCTGGCTGGACCAGAAAGAGCAGCGTCTCGAGCTCGAGCAGAAGACCGAAGACGCCCGCACCAAGGCGATGAAGAAAGAACTCGAATGGGTGCGCGCGAACCCGAAGGGCCGCCAGGCGAAGAGCAAGGCGCGTCTGGCGCGCTTCGAGGAGCTCTCGGACGTCGACTACCAGAAGCGCAACGAGACCAACGAAATCTTCATCCCGGTCGGCGAGCGCCTGGGCCACGAAGTGCTCGAGTTCGAGGGCGTCACCAAGAGCTTCGGCGACCGCGTGCTGATCGATAACCTGAGCTTCAAGGTGCCGGCCGGCGCGATCGTCGGCATCATCGGCCCGAACGGCGCCGGCAAGTCGACGCTGTTCCGCATGATCGCCGGCAAGGAGCAGCCGGATTCGGGCAGCGTGAAGATCGGCCCGACCGTGAAGATGGCCTTCGTCGACCAGAGCCGCGATTCGCTCGAAGCCGACAAGACGGTGTGGCAGGACGTCTCGGGCGGCTTGGACAACATCGTCGTCGGCAAGTTCGTGATGCCGTCGCGCGCCTACATCGGCAAGTTCAACTTCAAGGGCAACGACCAGCAAAAGCTGGTCGGCCAGCTCTCGGGCGGTGAACGCGGTCGGCTGCACCTGGCCAAGACGCTGGCGCAGGGCGGCAACGTGCTGATGCTCGACGAACCGTCCAACGACCTCGACGTCGAAACGCTGCGCGCGCTCGAAGACGCGCTGCTCGAGTTCGCCGGCTCGCTGATGGTGATCAGCCACGATCGCTGGTTCCTCGACCGCATCGCCACGCACATCCTGGCCTGCGAGGGCGACTCGAAATGGGTCTTCTTCGACGGCAACTACCAGGAGTACGAAGCCGACAAGAAGAAGCGCCTCGGCGAAGAGGGCGCCCGCCCGCACCGCCTGCGCTACAAGGCGCTGAAGTGACATGGTGCCGGTGGTGCTTTGTGCGCCGCTGGCAGAATGATTGAACCGACGGGCGCGATCCGCCTCAGATCGGTTCCAGCGAGGGCGGCACGAGCAAGTCTCGCGTCGCCCTTTTTTGCTTTTCGACCCCGGATCACGATGAACCACTCCGCGTCTTCCTTCGCCCGGCCCGTGCTGGCCACGCTGACCCTCGCATTGCTGGCCGGCTGCGCCTCGATGACGCCGGCCGGTCGCGGCGGCGCGACCGTCGCGGCGGCGAACCCGTCGAACGCGCCGCGCTCGGCTGCCGGCCCGGTGGTCGGTGCGGCGCCGAGCGCGTCAGGGGTTCCGCCCGGCACGCCCCAGCTGGCGCCGCCGCCGGGCAGCCCGGCCGTGTTTGCGACCGTGATCCGCGACGCGAAGCGAACCGACGGTCTGTTCACGACTTGGCAGAAGGACGAGAAGGTCTGGCTCGAACTGAAGCCGGCCGATTTCAACAAGCCGTTCTTCCTGTCGCCGAAACTCGCCAGCGGCATCGGCGAGTCGCGGGTGTTGGGCGGGCTGATGGATCAGGCGCTGGTGATCGAGTTCCGGCGCATCCACAACCAGGTCCAGATGATCGCGCGCAACACCGACTTCACGGCCCGCGCCGGCACGCCCGAGGGCCGCGCGGTGGCGGCGGCGTTCTCGCCGAGCCTGCTGGCCAGCACGCCGGTGGCGAGCCAGCCGCAGCCGGAGCGCAAGTCGGTGCTGGTCGACCTGAACGCACTGTTCATCAACGACATGCTGGGCATCGGCATGCAGCTGCAGCGCAGCTACCGCCAGGGCTACGCGTTCGACGGTCGCAACTCGGCGATCACCGCGCTGCGCGTCAGGCCGGACAGCCTGTCGCTGGAAGTGATGCAGCATTTCGCGACCGGCTCGATCGCGGTGCGCCAGCCGAACACGCCGCCCGGCGCGCCGGTGCCGACCGTGCCGACCACATTGGCCGACCCGCGCAGCATGTTCGTGACCGCGCAGTATTCGCTCTCGGCACTGCCGGCCGTGCCGATGCACGCGCGTGCCGCGGATGCGCGCGTCGGCTACTTCACCGCTGCGTACTGGGACTTCAGCGACGACCTCGCCCGCACGCCGGTCGTGCGCAACGTCAACCGCTGGCGTCTCGAGAGGAAGGACCCGGCGGCGGCGCTGTCCGAGCCGGTCAAGCCGATCGTCTACGTGCTCGACCGCACGATCCCGCTGAAGTACCGCGACACCATCAGCGCCGGCATCCTCGAGTGGAACAAGGCGTTCGAGAAGATCGGCTTCAGCAACGCGATTCGAGTCGAGGTACAGGCCGACGACGCCGACGTCGACACGCTCGACGGCGGCGCCTCGGTGCGCTGGATGACCAACGCGTCGCCGCTGTTCGGCGCGATCGGGCCGAGCCATGTCGACCCGCGCAGCGGCGAGATTCTCGCCGCCAACATCAGCATCGAAGGCCTGTCGTCGCGCAACCAGCGCGCATCGCGGGCGCAGATCCTGAACGGCAGTGCGGCCGACACGGTCAGGCTGATGCAGTTCGGCGGCGCCGCCAGCGGCGAGGCCTTCGACGCGCACGCCTGCCACAACGCCGAACAGGCCGCCGACCAGCTCAGCTACGCACTCGACGTGCTTGCGGCGCGGGGCGATCTCGACCCCGACAGCCCGCAGGCGCAGGCCTTCGTGCTGGCGTACCTGAAAGACACGACGATGCACGAGGTCGGCCACACGCTGGGCCTGCGGCACAACTTCCGCGCGTCGCGGGTCTACACCGACCAGCAGGTCTCCGACCCCGAGTTCACGCGCAGCCACGCGCTCACCGGTTCGATCATGGAGTACGCGCCGGTCAACCTCGCAGGCCCCGGCGCGCCGGCGGTCGCACCGTTCCAGACCACGCTCGGCCCGTACGACTACTGGGCGATCGAGTACGCGTACCGACCGCTCGACGCGGCCGGCGAGAAGGCCGCGCTGGAGCGCATCGCGGCGCGCAGCAGCGAGCCCGAGCTGGCCTTCGGTACCGACGAAGACAACTACCTCGGCATCGACCCCGATGCGCTGCTGTTCGACCTCGGCAGCGACCCGCTCGTGTATGCGAAGAAGCGTCTCGCGATCGCCCGCGATCTGTTCAAGCGCCAGGAGACGCGCGCGCTCGCGCCCGATCGCGACTACGCGGTGCTGCGCCGTTCGCTGAACTTCGCGGTCAACGACGTGGCGCGCTCGGTTGGCGTGCTGGCACGCCAGATCGGCGGCGTGCGCACCTTGCGCGACTTCCCCGGCTCGGGGCGCGACCCGCTGCAGCCGGTCTCGGCCACCGCGCAGCGCGACGCGCTCGACCAGATCTCGCGCAGTCTGTTCGCTGCCGACAGCCTGGCGGTCTCGCCCGCCCTGCAGCGGCGCCTCGCGCCCGATTTTCAGGAGCGCGCCGATGCGCTCGGCACGGGCGCGCCCGTGGTCACCGACTTCTCGGTCAGCGATCGCCTGCTCGGCGTGCAGCGCGCGCTGCTGAATCAGCTGATGAGCGACGAGGTTGCGGCGCGCGTGATCGACAACCAGAGCAAGACGGCGCAGCGCACCGAGGCGTTGCAGCTCTCGGACCTGTATGGGCGCCTCGGCCGCGACATCTGGAGCGAAGTCGACGGCGGTCGCGCTGACGACATCCCGGCCGCCCGCCGTGCGCTGCAACGCGAACACCTGAATCGCGTCGCGTCGATGCTGTTGCGCCCCGGCAGTGCGGGCCGCGCGGATGCGCGCAGCCTCGTGCGCGTGCAGGCGCAGGTGCTGCTGGTGCGCCTGAATGCGGCGTCGCAGCGCGGTGGCATCAACGCCGACACACGCGCCCACCTCCAGGACAGCGCCGACACGCTGACTCAGGCGCTCGCTGCGAGGATGACGCGACCGGGTTGATGCTGTGCGCTGCGCCGCTGTGGCGCAACGCGCTTACTGGACGCGCGGCTCGGCCGATTCCGTGCGAGACACTGCGGTGGCCGGCGCGAGGCGCTTGCCGACGATCACCACGGGAACAAGCCGGACCACGCGAACCGGTGCCGCCGCGGTTTGGGCGGCAACGCCGCGCACGTTGAATCCGAACGTTGCGGTGCCGATCGCGCCGATGCCGACGATCAGCAGGCAGCAGGTCAGCGCGGCGAAGAAGATGCGGTCGGTCATGGCGAGGTACTCCTTGCGGTTCGGTGGCGCAGCGTGTGGGCTGCGTCGGAATGAACTCTAGGAGCGCCGGGGGCCACTTCACAGCGGCTTGCGACGGGCCGCAGTTTGCGGCTGTCGAACGGTTCGAAAACGCGCCCCGACGGAGCGGGTCGCGTCTCATCTGCGCCAGAGCCAGGCCGCGCCGCGCACGCCGGACGAGTCGCCATGCAGGCTGCGCACGAGCCGGGTGCGCACGCTGTCCTGCAGCCCGCCGCTGAAGATGAACGCGCCCCACAGTTGCGGCACTTGGGCGAGCAGCCGGTCGATCTGCGAAACGCCGCCGGCGAGCACGATCACATCGGGGTCGAGCAGATTGATGACTTGGGCCAGTGCCCGTGCCAGGCGCGATGCGTAGCGCTGCAGGCTCGCTTCGCAGGCCGCGTCGCCGCTGTCGGCGCGCGTGCCGATCGCGTGTGCCGTGAGGGATTCGCCGGTGTGGGTCGCGTGATCGCGCGCCAGCGCCGGCCCGCTGAGCCAGGTCTCGGCGCAACCGCGCCGGCCGCAGAAGCAGGCCGGGCCGGGCGACTCGTCGATATCGGCCCAGGGCAACGGGTTGTGACCCCATTCGCCGGCCAATCCGTTCGGACCTTCGAGCAGCTGGCCGTTCGCGACGATGCCGGCGCCGACGCCGGTGCCCAGAATCACCGAGAACGACACCGCCGCGCCGTCGGTTGCCTCCGAGAGCGCGAGGCAGTTCGCGTCGTTGGCGATGCGCACCGGGCGGCCAAGCACCGCGGCGAGATCGCGCTGCAACGGCTGGCCGTTCAGGCAGGTCGAGTTCGCGTTCTTGATCAGGCCGGCGGGGGTCGCCGTGCCTGGCGTGCCGATGCCGACGCTGCAGCCGGCGAGGTCGAGATCGGACTCGGCGCGCGCCACCAGCGCGGCCACAGCGGCAAGCGTCGCGCGGTAGTTGCCGGCGGGTGTCGGCACGCGCTCGCGCCAGCGGCTCGTGCCGTCGCGGTCGAGCACGATCGCTTCGATCTTGCTGCCGCCGAGGTCGACGCCGATCGCGGGCAGGGGGGAGGCGGGGGAGGGCATGGCCGCCAAGGTTAGCAGCGCACAAAAAAACGCCTGAGGCCCGAATCCCAGGGAGCCTCAGGCGTGCAGATCCGGCCGAGCAGAAAGAGACGGCGCGGCGTGCGCCGCGTCGAGCGAGACGATCAGCGCGCGTTGGCGTCGAGCCGCTTCGCGGTGATCACGACCGGTTCGAGTTGCACGATGCGCACGGGCTTGGTGAGCGCTGCCGGCGTTTCGATCGCGGCTTGCCGGGCATTGGCCGCGTACGCCAGCGAGGCGGTCCCGAGGATGGCGAAGACAGTGGCGAGGACGGTGAGGCGGCTGATCATGGCGAGGCTCCTGGCGGTTCGTTGTGCGGCGTTCTTCTGCTGCAATGGAACGAACTTTAGGAGCCGCGCGGCCGCCTGCAAACCGGTGTGCGATGAACCGCGCCGGCGCGCAGATGAACTGCGGCGAGCGCCGACGGATGGCCGCCGCGCGCCGCCCGAGTCAGGCGTTCAGAGCGCTTCGGTGCGCGTCATCAGCCACGCCAGCGCAGCGCCGCCGACGAGCGGCGCGAGGCGCGCGCGCACGGTCGCGTGGTAGGCGTTGAGCCAGTCGATTTCGTCGCTGCGCAGCAGCGCGCGCTCGATGCAGCGCGTGTCGATCGGGCACAGGGTGAGCGTCTCGAACTCGAGGAACTCGCCGAACTGGTTCGACTCGCTCGATTCACCAATGGCGCTCGCCGCGGCCGGCACGTTCAGCACCAGGTTCTCGATCCGGATGCCCCAGCGGCCCGGTCGGTACAGGCCCGGCTCGATGCTGGTGATCATGCCGGGCTCCATCGCCATGTGCGCGTCGGGGATCGTCTTCGAGATGCTTTGCGGGCCCTCGTGCACGTTCAGGAAGTAGCCGACGCCGTGGCCGGTGCCGTGGCCGTAATCCAGCCCGTGCTCCCACAGTGGCGCGCGCGCGATCGCGTCGAGCATCGGCGACAGCGTGCCGCGCGGGAAGCGCGTGCGGCTCAGCGCGATCGTGCCCTTCAGCACCAGCGTGTAGTCGCGCCGATGCTGATCGGTGATCGCGCCGATCGGCCAGACGCGTGTGATGTCGGTCGTGCCGCCGAGGTACTGGCCGCCGGAGTCGATCAGCAGCAGGCCGCCTTCACCCTTCTCGTTCACTTCGATGACGGCGTGCGACTCGGGCGTCGCGTGGTAGTGCGGCATCGCGCCGTTCGGGTTCCAGGCGGCGATGGTGTTGAAGCTCAGGCCCTTGAAGCCGGGGCGCTTGGCGCGCGCGGCGCTGAGCTTCTCGTCGATGGTCAGTTCGGTGATGCGCTCGCGTCCCTGTGCCGCCTCGAACCATGCGTAGAACTCGCACATCGCCGCGCCGTCTTGTGCCATCGCCGCGCGCACGTGCGCGGCTTCTTCGTCGGTCTTGCGGCTCTTGAACAGCGTGCTCGGGTTGATCGCTTCGAGCACGCGCACCGTGACATTGGCGCGCAGCCCGAAGGTCACGCGGCGCGGGTCGATCAGCAGCACCGCGTCGGCCGGCAATGTGGCCAGCGCCGCGCCGGCCTGCGCATAGGGCGCCAGGCGCACGCCGTCCCGCGCGAGCGTGGCTTGCAGCGCGGCGTCGACCTTGCCGTCGGCGACGAACAGGGTCACGCCGTTCGCATCGAGCAGCGCATGTGCGAGGAACACCGGGTTGAAGCTGACATCGGCGCCCCGCAGGTTGAACAGCCACGCGATGTCGTCGACGGTCGAGATGAAGTGGTGCGTCGCGCCGAGCGCCGCGACGGCCGCGTGCACGTTCGCGAGCTTGACGCTGCGTGCCAGCGGCGCCTCGGGCGCGAGGTGTTCGTAGACCGCCGCGGCCGGCAGCCCCGGTCGCTCGGACCAGACGGCGGCGAGCACGTCGAAGTCGGTGCGCAGCCTGACGCCGGCCCGGTCGAGCGTGGCCTGCAGCAGTTGCGCCATCGCCAGCCCGAGCACGCTGCCGTCGACGCCGACGCTCGCGCCGGCCGGCACGTGGCTGGCGAGCCAGTCGACGTGCGCGGTCGAGTTGCCGGTCGGGATCTTGACCAGCTCGGTGCCGGTGCCGGCCAGTTCGGCCTCGGCTTGGACCCAGTAGCGGCTGTCGGCGAACAGCGCGGCGGTGTCCAGCGTCACGACCAGCGTGCCCATCGAGCCGGTGAAGCCCGACAGCCATTGCCGGCCTTGCCAGCGCGCCGGCAGGTACTCGCTCAGGTGCGGGTCGCTCGAGGGCACGAGCGCGGCCGCGAGGCCGCTGCGGCGCAGCGCGTCACGGACCTTCTCGATGCGCAGGCGGTAGGGTGAGGTGCGGGTGTCCATGGGGTGTCCTGTGGCGGCCGGGGCGGCGGATGGCGGATTCTAGAAGTCTCGGCGGCGGGCGTAGGAACGAGGCTACGCCCGCCCGCGGCGCTGTCCTGTAGTCTCGGTGTGGCCGCCCATCCAGACTGGATGCGGGTCGTCTGCTGGTCAGGTCGGCCCGCGTGGCGAGCATTTCGCCGTGCGAACCGGAGATCACGACATGAAGAATATCCGTCCCATCCACCCCGCTGCCGCGCTCGTGCTGGCGCTGCCGATGCTGTTCGGCGCCGTGCCATCGGCGCAGGCGCAGGTCAGCGTCGGCGTCGGCATCTCGCTGCCCGGCGTGAACATCGGCATCAACCTGCCGGCTTATCCGCAACTGGTGCGGGTGCCCGGCTACCCGGTGTACTACGCGCCGAGCGCGAGCACCAACTACTTCTTCTACGACGGCCTGTACTGGGTCTACGCCGACGACAACTGGTACTCGAGCGACTGGTACAACGGCCCGTGGTACATGGTGCAGCCGGCGTTCGTGCCGGTGTTCGTGCTGCGCGTGCCGGTGCGCTATTACAGCCGTCCGCCGCTGTACTTCCGCTCCTGGCGCGCGGACGCGCCGCCGCGCTGGGGCGATCACTGGGGCCGCGACTGGGAAAACCGCCACCGCGGCTGGGATCAGTGGGATCGCCGCAGCGTCCCGGCAGCCGCGCCGCTGCCGGTCTACCAGCGCAACTACAGCGGCGACCGCTACCCGCGCGCGCCGGAGCAGCAGCGTGAGCTGCGTGCGGCGAACTATCGCTACCAGCCGCGCGAGGCGGTTTCGAAGCAGCAGTTCCAGCGGCCGGTCGCGCCGTCGTCGGCCGTGGCGCCGCCGTCGCGCGACGCGCGCCCGGATCGGGGCGATCGGGGCAACGCTCGGCCGGACCGCCAGGTGCCGCCGCCGCCGCGCGAAACGCAGCGCCCGCAGCCCTCGGACGGTTCGCAGGCCAGGCCGCAGTTGCAAGCACCGCGTCCGCAGGTCCAGCCCGACCGACCGCAGGTCGAGCGCCCGGCAGCGCCGCCCGATCGGCCGCAGGGCCGCCCCGAGCGCAGCCGCGAGCAACCGGTGCAGGCGCCCCCGCGCCCGCAACCCGAGCGGGCGCAGGCCCCACAGCCCGAGCGGGTGCGTCCCCAGCCGCCGCAGCGCGAGCAGCCGCGTGGCCCCCAAGGCGACCCCGGTCGTGAGGCCGATCAGGGTCACCGCGGCGACGCACCGCAGGACCGCGGCCGCGGCGGCCCGCCCGAAGGCCGGGGCCGCGACAAGGACAAGTAGCCGCAGGCGCTATTCGGCAGGCGCCGCGGCGACCGGCTGCTTCGCCGCGGGCGGTTGCGCGACGACGCGCGCGGAGCGCTCGTAGGTCCAGTAGGCCCAGCCCCAGTCGAGCATCACGATCAGGCGG
>JAZJZJ010000292.1:0-1596 GCA_040389925.1 Pseudomonadota bacterium | reverse complement strand
GCGACCCGGCCGTGCTGCTGATGGACGAGCCGATGGGCGCGCTCGACGCGTTCACGCGCGAGACCGTCCAGGAGATCCTGCTGCATGCGTGGGTCAAGTCGAACAAGATGGTGTTCTTCATCACGCACTCGGTCGAGGAGGCGCTGTTTCTCGCGACCCGCCTGATCGTGATGAGCCCGAGCCCGGGCCGCATTTCGCACACGTATGACGACGTGCCGTTCTCGCGCCAGTTTCTGTCGCACGGCGACGCGCGCAAGGTGAAGTCGGAGCCCGAGTTCATCCGCATGCGCGAAGAGGTGCTGGCGATCATCCATCACCGCGAGCCCGCCGCTGCGGGCGCTCACGAGGAGTCGGCTCATGTCTGAACTCGCATCCGCGGCACCCGTGGCGCCGGTCGTGCCCACGGCAACGAAAACCGCAGCGCTGAAGACCAGCCAGTTCAAGGTGCCCGGCGAAGGCAACAGCGCCGGCATCAGCGTGACGACCGTGATCGTGCTGCTCGCGCTGTGGGCGCTGATCACCAACATGGGCTGGGTCAAGCCGCTGTTTCTGCCGACGCCGCAAGCGGTGTTTCAGCAGTTCTACGAGTACCTCACCGGCGCCGCGAACGACAAGCCGCTGTGGCAGCATTTTCTGGCCAGCATGTTCCGCGTTTTCTCGGCGTTCGCGCTGGCCTGTGTGACCGCGATCCCGATCGGCATCGCGATGGGCATGAGCCGCGTGATGCGCGGCATCTTCGACCCGCCGCTGGAGTTCTACCGCCCGCTGCCGCCACTGGCCTATCTGCCGCTGATCATCATCTGGTTCGGCATCGACGAGCTGCCGAAGGTGCTGCTGATCTTCCTGAGCTGCTTCGCGCCGCTCGCGCTCGCGGCTCGCTCGGGCATGCGCAGCGCCTCGCAGGAGCAGATCAACGCCGCGTACTCGATGGGCGCGAGCTACTTGCAGGTGATCCGCCACGTGATCCTGCCGTCGGCACTGCCCGACATCCTGATCGGCATGCGCATCGCGATCGGCTTCGGCTGGACCACGCTGGTCGCCGCCGAGATGGTCGCGGCGAACGTCGGCCTCGGCCAGATGGTGCTGAACGCATCGAACTTCCTGCGCACCGACATCGTCATCATGGGCATCATCGTGATCGGCGTCGTCGCCTACATGTTCGATCTGCTGATGCGCTGGGTCGAGCGAAAGCTCGTGCCCTGGAAAGGCCGGATGTGAACTGTTCGCGGGCGGCACAATAGCCGCTCATGACCGAACTTCTCTCGCGCGTGTTCGGCCCCTGGGTGGGCCGGGTCGACAAGCTCAGCGTTCGCGCCGACCTGATCGCCGGCATCCTCGGCGCCTTGCTGGTGCTGCCGCAAGGCTTCGCGTTCGCCTCGCTCGCCGGCCTGCCGCCCGAGTACGGTCTGTACACCGCGATCGTGCCCTGCGTGATCGCCGCGTTGTTCGGCTCCAGCCTGCACGTGGTTTCGGGGCCGACCAATGCGAACTCGCTCGCGCTGTTCGCGACGCTCGCGCCGCTCGCGATCGTCGGCTCGCCCGCCTACATCCAGCTCGCGCTCGCGGTCACGGTGCTGGTCGGGCTGATGCAGTGGC
>JAZJZJ010000291.1:0-5953 GCA_040389925.1 Pseudomonadota bacterium | reverse complement strand
TTCTCGCCCGCGCTGATCCGCAAGATCGGCGACAGCCTGCCGATGGACGTCGCCGACGAATCGAACTGGGCCGCCGGCGTGCTCGAACGCAACCTGCTGACGGCCGAGGCCGAAGCGCCGCTCGAAGACCAGGGCGGCGTCTATGCGCTCGTCGGCGCCACCGGTGTCGGCAAGACCACGACGACCGCGAAGATCGCGGCCGCGTTCGCCGCCAAGTACGGCGCCAACAACCTCGGCCTGATCACGCTCGACGCCTACCGCATCGGCGCCCACGAGCAGCTGCGCGCCTACGGTCGCATCCTCGGCGTGCCGGTGCATACCGCGCACGATCGCGCTTCGCTCGAAGACCTGCTGGAACTGCTCGCCGGCAAGAAGATGGTGCTGATCGATACCGCCGGCATGGCGCAGCGCGATGCCCGTACCCGCGAGCTGCTCGACATGCTGAGCCACCGCTCGATCCGCAAGCTGCTGGTGATCAATGCCGCATCGCAGGGCGAGACCATCGAGGACGTGATGATTTCGTACCACGCCGCGATGTGCGCCGGCATCGTGCTGTCGAAGATGGACGAGGCCGTCAAGCTGGGGCCAGCGCTCGACGCGTTGATCCGCATGAAGCTGAAGGTGATCGGCGTCGCCAACGGCCAGCGCGTGCCGGAAGACTGGCACCGCCTGTCGGCCAACGCGCTCGTGCACCGCGCGCTGCGCGCCGGCGGCAGCAGTGCCTACAAGCTCGATGCGAGTGACGTGAGCCTGATCTTCACGGCGCCGCTCGGCCACGGCGCACGACCCGACGCGCGCCCGGCGCTGAACGCCTGATTGCGCCTGCTTGCACCCGATCCGATGAACCTCTTTTTCGACGCGACGCACGAACCCATGTCCCGACCCATGCCGCTCGACCAGGCCGATGGCCTGCGCCGTCTCTTCGCCCACTCGCGCGTGTGTGTGCTGCCCGTCGTCTCGAACCCGAACGTCGCGTTCGGCGGCGTGATGCTCGAGCGCCTGTGCACGGCTTTCGCCGAGCACGGCAAGCACACGCTGGTCATCGACGCGGCCGAGCGCGCGCCATCGCCGGGCGAGATGGCGCTGCTCGATCTGGCCGAATGCATCGAGCCGCTCTCGACCCAGGTCTCGTACCTCGCCGCGCGCGGCCTGCCGCTGCGCTTCGTCGACTCGACCGGCTCGACCAACGCCTTCCTGCAGGCCGTGATCGAAGCCGCGCCGCATTGCGACGTGCTGCTGGTGCACGCCAGCGCCTCCGACATCTGCCGCCTGTTCTCGCGCAGCGCCCAGATCGATCGCGTGCGTCCCTTGCTGCTCGCCGACGACCGCCCGGCCAGCGTGACCCACGCCTATGCCGCGATGAAGCTGCTGACGCAGCGCGCCGGCCTCATCGTGCATGACCTCTTGCTCGGTGCTGCGAAGCATTCGCCAAGGGCGGAGCGCATCGCGATGCAGATCGCGACCTGCGCCGACGATTTTCTCGGCGCGGTGCTGCGCGACTGGGTGCAGATCGACCCGGCCTGCGATGCCACCGAGGCGCCGACGCCCGAATTGCGCCGCCTCGTGCGCGAGCAACTGCGCTCGGCCGATGGCGATGGATTGGCCGCATTCGCGCCGCACCTCATGAACAACACCGGAGGCGCACGCGCATGGGCTCACAACTGACTACTTCGGAGCACTCGATGTACACCGCCAAAGGCCAGCTCGACCTGAACACGACCTTGAAGCAGTACAGCGGTCTGGTGCGCCGCCTCGCGCACCAGATGATCGCGAAGCTGCCGGCCAACGTCGAGATCGATGACCTGATCCAGGTCGGCATGATCGGCCTGGCCGACGCGATGACGCGCTTCGACGCGGCGCAAGGCGTGCAGTTCGAGACCTTCGCGACCCAGCGCATCCGCGGCGCGATGCTCGATGAACTGCGCGGCAACGACTACCTCTCGCGCGGCACCCGCAAGCAGCAGCGCACGATCGAATCGGCGGTGCACCGGCTCGAGCAGAAGCTCGGCCGCGCCCCGGTCGAGAGCGAGATCGCGACCGAGATGGGCACGACGCTGACCGAATACCAGGAACTGCTCGGCAAGGTGCGCGGCACGCAACTCGTCTACCTCGAAGACATGTCGGGCGACGACGGCGACAACGATTTCCTCGATCGCCACGTCGGCGACGAAGACAGCAACCCGCTCGCGCAACTGCAGGATCAGCGCATGCGCGAGGCGCTGGTCGAGGCGATCAAGGTCTTGCCCGAGCGTGAGCAGTACGTGATGAGCATGTACTACGAGCACGACATGAATCTGAAGGAGATCGCGGCGGTGTTGAAGGTGACCGAGTCGCGCGTCTGCCAGCTGCACAGCCAGTCGATCGCGCGCCTGCGCGTGAAGCTGCGCGCCTACTGATCCGGGGAACCTGACCCATGCTGCAGATGAAGCACGCAGCGCCGAGGCCGGCCGATCCGGGCGCGGTGGAGCCCGACCTGCAAGGTGCGATCCGTTCGATCAGCAAGCAGGCCGCGACGATCGGCCGCGAGTCGGCCGAGGTGCGCGGGCTGATCGACGACTCGACGAAGGCGTCTGAGCGCAGCGCGCAGGCCGTCGGCGCGCTCAGCGTGCAGGTCAAGGACATCAACGCCTCGCAAGCCGGCATCGCCAGCGTTTCGAGCGCCGGGCTCGGCGCGGTCGACCGTGTGCGCGTGGCGGTCGAAGAGGTGGGCCGCGAGGTCGGCGAGGTCGTCGCGACGCTGCGCGACGTGGCGCGGGCGGCCGAGAGCATCAGCCAGATCGCGCTGCAGACGCGGCTGGTCGCATTCAATGCGTCGGTCGAAGCCAAGCGCGCCGGCGACGCCGGGCGTGGCTTCGGCGTCGTCGCCGATGCCGTCAAGGATCTGGCCGGCCAAGTCGAGTTCTCGTCGAAGGAGATCATGCGCACCGTTGGTGTGCTCGACAAGCGCATCGACGCGCTGGCACGCGAGATCCGCTTCGACCCGAACGCGGTTCAGCAGGGCGAGTTCCATGCGGCGCTGGGCGACGTGCGCTCGGCCGTCACCAGCATCACGCAGGCTGCCGAGCAGAGCCGTGCGATCTGCGGCGGCCTCGATTCGCAAATGAGCGGCATCGCCGCCGAGATGGGCCAGACCGGCCGCGCCCTCGGCGCAGCGATGAAGCACAGCGAGACCTTTCTCGACGTGTCGGAGCACCTGATCGAGCTCGTCGCCGAATGCGGCATCGAGACCGAAGACACGCCGTTCATCGACGCCGCCATCGCCGCGGCCGACCAGATCGCCGGCCTGCTCGAAGCGGCGCTCGCGAGCGGTTCGATCTCGGCGCAGCACCTGTTCGACGAGGCGTATCAGCCGATGCCGCGAACGAATCCGGCGCAGCACACGACGCGCTTCGTTGCGCTCGCCGACAAGCTGTTTCCGCAGGTCCAGGAACGCGTGCTCGCGTTGAGCCCGAAGGTCGTGTTCTGCATCGCGGTCGATCGCAACGGCTACGTCGCCACGCACAACCGGAAGTACAACCAGCCGCAGCGCGGTGACCTCGCGTGGGACAGCGCGAACAGCCGCTACCGTCGCATCTTCAACGACCGCACCGGCCTCGCGTCGGCACGCAACGAACGGCCGTTCCTGCTGCAGACCTATCGCCGCGACATGGGCGGCGGCAGCTTCATCGTGATGAAGGAAGCCGCGGCACCGATCACCGTGAACGGCAGGCATTGGGGCGGCTTGCGCTTGGCCTTCAAGTTCTGATGAGTGTGATGTGGCCGGCCTGCGCCTGATCTGGCCGCTGCCGGCTCTGCTGGCGTGGGCGCTCGGCTGGGCGCTGTTCGCGTTGCTGCGCTCGGTCGGCACGCCGCTGGCACTCTCGATCGCCGCCAGCGTCGGGCTCGGCGCCGCGTTGAGCGTTGTCGGCAGCACGCCGTGGCGCCGTGTCTTCATCGCCGCCGGCTTTCCGCTGTCGCTCGCCGTCTCCGGCCTGGCCGCTGGCTTGCCGGCATGGGGCTGGCTGCTGCCGCTCGCACTGCTCGCGCTGGTCTATCCGCTCAATGCGTGGCGCGACGCGCCGCTGTTCCCCACGCCGGTCGGCGCGCTCGATGGCCTCGCGAAGCTCGCACCGCTGGCGCCACGCGCGCGCATCCTCGACGCCGGCTGCGGCCTCGGCGACGGGCTGCGCGAGCTGCGCCGCGAGTACCCGGACGCCGCGCTGCACGGCCTCGAATGGAGCTGGCCGCTGCGCCTGCTGTGCGCGTGGCGCTGCGGTTTCGCGACGGTTCGCCGCGCCGACATCTGGGCCGCCGACTGGTCCGATTGCGACATCGTCTACGTGTTCCAGCGCCCCGAAAGCATGGACCGCGCGGCCGAGAAGGCGACGCGCGAAATGAAGGCCGGCGCGTGGCTCGTCAGCCTCGAGTTCGACGCGCCCGGCTTCGCCGCGACCAAGGTCATCGAATGCGCCGACGGCCGGCGCCTGTGGCTCTACCGCGTGCCGTTTCGCGCGCTTCCGGCTGGGGTATCGTGAAGGCGGATCACGACAGCGCACCAGGAGACACGCCATGATCATCGTCACCGGCACGCTTCACGCCCGACCCGAAACGTTCGCCGAGGTGCTGGCGCTGAGCCGGCAACACGTTGCGCGCTCGCGCGCCGAACGGGGTTGCCTGGAGCACGGCGTCGCCATCGACGTGGACGATCCGATGCGGCTGGTCTTTTTCGAGCGCTGGGCCGACCGCGATGCGATCGGCGCGCACCTGAAGCTGCCGGCCTCGCGCGGTTTCGGCAAGGCGGTCGCGGCGCTCGTCGATCAGCCGCCGACCCTGAGCATGTTCGACGCGACCGAGTTGCCGGGGCGCTGAGCGCCGCGTGTACGCTGGCGCGCATGAACACCTCGACCCTGCTCGATCTGCACGACCTCGGTTTCGCGTACGCCGGACAAGCGCCGCTCGCGTCCGGCTGGACGACCCGCATTGGCGCCGGCGTGACGCTGCTGCACGGCGACACCGGCAGCGGCAAGTCGACCTTGTTGCGCGTGCTGGCCGGCGCGTTGCCGGCGACTGGCCGCCTCACGCTCGCAGGCCGCCGTCTCGACGCCGACCCGGACGCCTACCGCCGCAACGTGTTCCTGTGCGAGCCCGCGACCGATGGGTTCGATCAGGTCACCGCGCGCGCCTGCACCGCGTCGCTGAGCGTTGGCGACGCGGCGTTCGATGCGGCCGCGTGGCAGACCCTCGTCGACGGCTTCGCGCTCGCGCCGCACCTCGACAAGCCGCTCTACATGCTTTCGACCGGCTCGAAGCGCAAGGTCTGGCTCGCCGCTGCGCTCGCGTCGGGGCGCGCGCTGACGCTGCTCGACGAACCGACCGGCGGGCTCGATGCGGCGTCGATCCGATGCCTGTGGGACGCGCTTGCGCGGTTGGCAGATCGCGCCGATCGCGCGGTCATCGTCGCCAGCGCCGAGCGCATCGATCGCGTGCCGCTGGCGGCGACGATCGAACTGCCGCTGTGTTGATGCAGCCGGCGCCGCTCAGCTCAGCCGCGCCCGGTGTCGCGCCACTTGGGCGCGCACCTGCGCCGGCGCGGTGCCGCCGAGCAGGTTGCGCGCGTTCAGCGAGCCGCGCAGGCTCAGCACGTCGTACACGTCGTCGGTGATCGTCGGGTTGAACGACTGCAGTGTGGCCAGCGGCAGCGCGCTCAGGTCCACGCCCTGCTGGATTGCGAGCTTGACTGCGTGCGCCACCACTTCGTGCGCGTCGCGGAACGGCAGGCCCTTCTTGACGAGGTAGTCGGCCAGGTCGGTCGCGGTCGCGTAGCCGCGCAACGCGGCGCGCTCCATCGCCTCGGGTTTCACGGTGATGCCGGCGACCAGCTCGATGAAGATGCGCAGCGTGTCTTTGACCGTGTCGACGGTGTCGAACAGCGGCTCCTTGTCCTCCTGGTTGTCCTTGTTGTAGGCCAGCGGCT
>JAZJZJ010000290.1:15844-25350 GCA_040389925.1 Pseudomonadota bacterium | reverse complement strand
TCTCGATGAACAGGTCGCGCTGCGGCACGTAGGCCTCGGGCTGGTAGTAGTCGTAATAGCTGACGAAATACTCGACCGCGTTCTTCGGGAAGAACTCGCGAAACTCGGCGTAGAGCTGCGCCGCGAGCGTCTTGTTCGGCGCGAACACGATCGCCGGGCGGCCCATCTGCGCGATCACGTTGGCCATCGTGAAGGTCTTGCCCGAGCCGGTGACGCCGAGCAGGGTCTGGAAGCTCAGGCCGTCGTTCAGGCCCTCGACGAGGCCGGCGATCGCCGTCGGCTGATCGCCTGCCGGCGGATACGGCTGGAACAGCTGGAACGGCGAATCGGGATAGGTAACGAACCGACCTTCGGGCTCGGAAACAGCCGAATTGGCAACACCAGCGGGATCGATGACTTCGGACAGCTCGGCCATGGCAGATAAAATCTCCGGGTTTTCCCGTTAAGCAACCGAACAGGTTAACGGAAACGCAAACGCTTCTCTACTGACAAGGACTGACCATGTCTTCCCTCTTCGCCGCCGTCGAAATGGCCCCCCGCGACCCGATCCTGGGACTGAACGAGCAGTTCAACGCCGATCCGAACCCCGCGAAGGTCAACTTGGGCGTCGGCGTGTACTTCGACGACAACGGCAAGCTCCCGCTGCTCGAATGCGTGCAGGCCGCCGAGAAGATGATGATGGAAGCGCCGAAGGCAAGGGGCTACCTGCCGATCGACGGCATCGCCGCCTACGACAAGGCCGTGCAAGGCCTCGTGTTCGGCGCCGACAGCGCAGCCGTGAAGGCCGGCCGCATCGCGACCGTGCAAGCCGTCGGCGGCACCGGCGGGCTGAAGATCGGCGCCGATTTCCTCAAGCGCATGAACGCCGATGCCACCGTGCTGATCAGCGACCCGAGCTGGGAGAACCACCGCGCGCTGTTCGAAGGCGCCGGCTTCCCGGTCGAGTCCTATCCGTACTACGACGCAGCGAACCGTGGCATCGACTTCGACGGCATGCTCGCCACGCTGGGCCAAGCCGCCGCCGGCACGATCGTCGTGCTGCACGCCTGCTGCCACAACCCGACCGGCTACGACATCACACCCGACCAGTGGGCGAAAGTGATCGCCACCGTCAAGTCGCGCGGCCTCGTGCCTTTCCTCGACATGGCCTACCAGGGCTTCGGCGAAGGCCTCCAGGAAGACGGCGCGGTCGTGGGGCAGTTCATGGCTGCCGACCTCGACTTCTTCGTCTCGACCAGCTTCTCGAAGAGCTTCTCGCTTTACGGCGAACGCGTCGGCGCGCTCAGCGTCGTCTGCGAATCGAAGGACGAAGCCGACCGCGTGCTGAGCCAGCTCAAGCGCGTGATCCGCACCAACTACTCGAACCCGCCGACGCACGGCGCGCAGGTCGTCGCTCTCGTGCTGACCACGCCCGCGCTGCGCGCGATGTGGGAAGGCGAGCTCGCCGGCATGCGCGTGCGCATCAAGGAAATGCGCGTGGCGCTGCAGGCCAAGCTCGAAGCGGCCGGGCTGAAGCAGGATGTCAGCTTCATCACGCGCCAGAAAGGCATGTTCAGCTACTCGGGCCTGACGAAGCCGCAAATGGAGCGCCTGCGCAGCGAGTTCGGCATCTACGGTGTCGACTCGGGGCGCATCTGCGTGGCCGCGCTGAACACCCGAAACATCGACGCGACCGTCGCCGCGATCGTGAAAGTGTCGGCCTGATTCGCACGTTCGGGTGACGGAAGCCTCGAAACGGGGCGCTGATCCGGGTTTCACCCCGGATGCAGACCCTGCAAGATGGGGCGTGCAAGCCTAGAATGGTGCGTTGCACAAATGTTTTGCCACGGCCCGCTCCGGCCCGTGCCGAGTCACTCACCAGGCACCACGATGCTGTATCAGCTCTATGAAACCCAGCGCGCACTGCTGAGCCCCTTCGCCGAGTTCTCCAGCGCGGCGTCGAAGCTCTACAACCATCCGCTGTCGCCGTTCGCGCACACCCCCGGGGCGCAGCGCGTCTCGGCCGGGCTCGATCTGATGCACCGGCTGTCGAAGGAGTACGAGAAGCCCGAGTTCGGCATCAACTCGGTCAAGGTCGACGGTGTCGACGTGGCGGTGCAGCAGCAGGTGGCGATCGAGAAGCCCTTCTGCCGCCTGCTGCGCTTCAAGCGCTTCACCGACGACGTGGGCGTGCTCACGCGCCTGAAAGACCAGCCGACCGTGCTGGTCGTCGCCCCTCTCTCCGGCCACCACTCGACGCTGCTGCGCGAGACCGTGCGCGAGCTGCTCAAGGACCACAAGGTGTTCATCACCGACTGGACCGACGCGCGCATGGTGCCGAAGGACGCCGGCCCGTTCCACCTCGACGACTACGTGACCTATGTGCAGGAATTCATCCGCCACATCGGCCCCGAAGTGAACGTGATGTCGGTGTGCCAGCCGACCGTGCCGGTGCTCGCGGCGATCTCGCTGATGGCCAGCCGCGGCGAGGTCACGCCGCGCACGATGACGATGATGGGCGGCCCGATCGACGCCCGCAAGAGCCCGACAGCCGTCAACAACCTCGCGACCAACAAGCCGTTCGAATGGTTCGAGAACAACGTGATCTACCGCGTGCCGACGAACTTTCCCGGCAGCGGGCGCGCGGTTTACCCGGGCTTTCTGCAGCACACCGGCTTCGTCGCGATGAATCCGGATCGCCACATGAGCTCGCACTACGACTACTTCCGCGACCTGATCCGCGGTGACGACGACAGCGTCGACTTCCACCGGTCTTTCTACGACGAGTACAACGCGGTGCTCGATATGCCGGCCGAGTACTACCTCGACACGATCAAGGTCGTGTTCCAGGACTTCGCGCTTGTCAACGGCACTTGGGAGGTCAACGGCGAGCTCGTCAAGCCGCAAGACATCAGGACCACCGCGCTGCTGACGATCGAAGGCGAGCTCGACGACATCTCCGGCGCCGGCCAGACCCGCGCCGCGCACGGCCTGTGCACTGGCGTCCCGAAAGAGCGCCAGTTTCACTACGACGTGATCGGTGCCGGCCACTACGGCATCTTCTCGGGTCGCCGCTGGCGCGAGAAGGTCTACCCGACCGTGCGCGATTTCATCGCCAGCCACCAGCCGGCCGCCAAGGCCGCCAAGCCGAAAGCGGCGGCACCCAAGGCCGTGGCCGCCAAGCCGGCGTCGCCCCAGCTGGCACTCAGGCTGGTGCCGAAGGCTGCCGCCAAACCGGTCGCGAAGAAGGCCACGCGCAAGGCAAGGTGAACGCCGGGCTCGTCCAGGCGCTCGACGACGCGCTGCCACAGACCCAATGCACGCGCTGCGGCTATCCCGACTGCAGCCGCTATGCGCAGGCGATCGCGGTCGGCGAGGCCGAAATCAACCAGTGTCCGCCTGGCGGTAGCGAAGGCATTGCGCGGCTCGCCGCCCTCACCGGTCGGCCGGCGTTGCCGCTGAATGCAGTGAACGGCATCGAGACGCCGCGCCAACTCGCAGTGATCGACGAAGCCTGGTGCATCGGCTGCACGCTGTGCCTGAAGGCCTGCCCGGTCGACGCCATCGTCGGCGGGCCGAAAGGCATGCACACCGTGATCGCCGCCCAATGCACCGGCTGCGAGCTGTGCCTGCCGCCCTGCCCGGTCGATTGCATTGCGCTCGTGCCAATCACCGGCGCCCGCACCGGCTGGAATGCGTGGAGCGCGCCACAGGCGGTCGAGGCGCGCGAACGTTACGGCTGGCATGTGCAGCGCCTGCAGCGCGATGAACAGGCGCGCAGCCAGCCCCAACCCGCACCCGACAAACGCAGCGTCGTCGCGGCGGCCCTGGCACGCGCGCGCGCCGAACGCGTGACCTGACGCCCGTGCCATGAAAACGCAGGACATCGAGCCCTTCTTCGCGACCCTGAAGGCCGCGAACCCGCAACCCGAGACCGAGCTCGAGTACACCAACGTGTTCGAGCTGCTGGCGGCGGTGCTGCTGTCGGCGCAGGCCACCGACGTGGGCGTCAACAAGGCGACGCGGCGGCTTTTCCCCGTCGCCAACACGCCCGTCAAGATGCTCGCGCTCGGCCTCGATGGCCTGACCGAACACATCCGCACGATCGGCCTGTACCGCACCAAGGCGAAGAACCTGCTCGAGACCTGCCGCATCCTGATCGCGCGGCATGGCGGCAAGGTGCCCGGCACGCGCACCGAGCTCGAAGCCCTGCCCGGCGTCGGCCGCAAGACCGCCAACGTCGT
This sequence comes from Pseudomonadota bacterium, assembly GCA_040389925.1. Lineage (GTDB taxonomy): Bacteria > Pseudomonadota > Gammaproteobacteria > Burkholderiales > Burkholderiaceae_C > LMDS01. The sequence continues at coordinate 21,127 of JAZJZJ010000290.1, read as the reverse complement.
GCTCAACGTGGCCTTCGGCGAGCCGACGATGGCGGTCGACACGCACATCTTCCGCGTCGCGAATCGCACCGGCCTCGCGCCGGGAAAGAATCCGCTCGACGTCGAACTGAAGCTGCTCGCGCGCATTCCACCGGCCTATCTGGTCGACGCGCACCACTGGCTGATCCTGCACGGCCGCTACGTCTGCCAAGCACGCCGGCCACTGTGTGCACAGTGCGCGGTGACACGCTGGTGCGACGCTTGGCCCGCGATCTCGACCGCCTCCGCGCCGGCAGAGCTGCCACACAGTTCACGCCAGCGAGCCATTTAGTCGCTTTGGCACAACAGATCGCGCCGGATAATTCGAGCATGCCGGACCAACCTGACATGCAGGTCATCTCGGGCCGCCTCGAACGGGGCGAGATCGACAGCGCCCGCTACCTCGAACAGCTGATGCGCTTCGTCGCCGCCGAGATCGGCTGCACGCGCGCCGGGCTGCGTGTGTTCGTCGACACCGATGATCACCGCGCGTCGCGCTGCGTCGCGATGTTCGATGCCAACCTCGACCGCATGGTGGGCGCGGCCGACATCGTCCATCCGAGCGACAGCCAGTACCTCGAGCGCCTGCGGCGCGACGGCAGCGTCGCGGTCGGTCAGGCAGGTGCCGACCCGGTCAACGCCGCTGCGTTGGGCGAGTACTTGGCCGCGGAGGGCGTGGTCTCGCTGTTGGACATGAGCTTTTCGGTCAACGGCGTGCTGTTCGGTACCTTCAGCTGCGAGCAGCTGGGCATGCCGGTCGACTGGACCCAGCGTCAATTGCAGTCGCTGCGCAAGATCGCCTCGCGCGCAAGCCTGACGCTGATGCACGTGGTGAACGCGTCGATCGACACGGCCCCGGGCGCGCTCTGGGAGACGAGCACGCCGAACCGGCTGGCGACGATGCCGATGCCGCTCGATCTGCCACCCGATCTCAAGTCCGAGTGAGCGCCACCCGCGCGCCGTAGCCGACCGCGCCCGGCCAGGCGCTCGCCTCGGGCGGCGCACCGCCCGATCGTTCGAGCCACAGCGCCGCACTGATCCAGCCGGCGTGGCCGACGACGCAGGCGCCATGCGCATCGGCGATGAACCCGGCGCAGCGCGCGAGCAGCGCCGCGACCGGCTCGCCGCCGCCGGGCGCGTGGTGCGCGAAATCGGCGCACCACGCGTCGATCGCTTCGCGCGGGATCGCGGCCCAATCGCGCCCGTCCCAATCGCCGAAGTCGAGTTCGAGCAGGCGCGCATCGAGCCGGTGCTGCCAACCCCAGCGCGCCAGCCAGCGGCCCGCGTCGGCAGCGCGGCGCAGCGGCGAGGTGACCACCACGCGCGGCGCACCCTGCCGCCGCGCCCATGCGCGGATGCGGTGCGCGAGCCGCTTGCTCTTGCGGCGATCGACGCGCACGTCGGTGCGCCCGATGCAGCGCCCCTCGACGCCGCTCGGCCTCGCGTGGCGCCACAGGCTCAGTTCGCCCAACGCGCGATCCCCAACCAGCCCAGCAGCGCCAGCAACTCGGTGATCTGCTGCGTCGCGCCGAGCGCATCGCCGGTATAGCCACCGAGCCGGCGACGCAGCCAGCGCACGCTCCAGGCGGTGCCGATCGCGCTCAGCACGAGGCTCGTCACGACCGCGCTCGCCTGCGCCGGCACCGCCACGACCAGCAAGGCGCCCACGCCAAACACCGTGCCGATCGCCACCGCCACGCCGACGCGCGAGACGCGCCGCGCCAGCGGCTTTGCCTTCGCGTTCTCGATGTCGCCGGCGTACGGCAGCGCGCGGATCAGCACGACCGCGGCAGCGCGGCTCGCGGTGTGCGCGAGCAGCAGCGCGGGAATCGCAAGCGCCGGCAACATCGCAGCGAGTGCCGCCGCCTTCAGCCCGAGCACCACGATCAGCGCGAGCGCGCCGTAGCTGCCGATGCGCGAGTCCTTCATGATCTCGAGCGCACGCGCGCGGCCGACCGAGCCGCCGAGCGCATCGGCCGTGTCGGCCAGCCCGTCTTCGTGGAAGCCGCCGGTCAGCAGCAGCGTCGCGGCGATCGACAACCCGACCGCGACCGCCGGCGGGAACACCTGGCTCGCGACCGCCAGCACCAGCGCCGCGGCCGCGCCGACGCACAGGCCCACGAGCGGAAACCAGCGTGCGCTCCGGTTCAGCCAGTCGGGCTCGAAACCGACCCACGCGGGCGCCGGCACGCGCGTCAGGAACTGCAGCGCGACGAAGAACAGACGCAGCTCGTGAATCATGTGGCGCTCATGTTGCGCGGCGCGCCGAGACGCCCGCCGACGCGAAGCTCGCCATCTCGTTCAGCAGCCGCACCGCGCTGTCGATCAAGGGCCACGCGAGTGCGGCGCCCGATCCCTCGCCGAGGCGAAGGCCGAGTTGCAGCAGCGGCTGCGCGCCCAGCGCATCGAGCATCAGGCCGTGGCCGGCTTCGTCGGAGCGGTGCGAGAACACGCAGCAATCGAGCACGGCCGGCTCGGTCATCGAAGCGACCAGGATCGCGGCGCCGACGATGAAGCCGTCGACGACGATCACGCGCCGCTCCCGGGCCGCCTGCAACGCCGCACCGGCCAGCATCGCGATCTCGAAGCCACCGAAGGCCGCGAGCGCGGCGAACGGCTCGCGCGCGTCGGCATGCAGCGCGAGCACGCGGCGCAGCACCACGCCCTTGTGAGCGAGGCCGGCATCGTCCAGCCCGGTGCCGCGGCCGACGCACTCTGCGATGTCGATGCCGGCCAGCCGCGCCAACAGCAGCGCCGCGCTCGAGGTGTTGGCGATGCCCATCTCGCCGAGCAGCAGCGCGTTGCCCGGCAACCGGCGCACGATGTCGCGGCCGCGCTCGACCGCCTCGCGACACTGCGACGCGCTCATCGCCGGGCCGAGCGACGCATCGGCGGTGCCGGCGGCGATCCTGGCGGTCAGCAGCCCGGCGCGCGGCGCGAGTTCGCTGCGCACGCCGGCATCGACCACCGTCAGCGCCAGGCCGTGCTGGCGCGCGAGCACGCTGACGGCCGCACCGCCGGCGAGAAAGTTCTCGACCATCTGCACCGTGACCTCGCTCGGGTAGGCCGACACGCCCTGCGCCGCGAGACCATGATCGGCCGCGAACACGACCAGCTGCGGCGCGTGCAGCGCCGGCCGCTCGCTGTGCTGGATCAGGCCGATCTGCAGCGCGAGCGCCTCGAGCCGGCCAAGCGAGCCGCGCGGCTTGGTGAGTTGATCGAGGCGCTGCTGCAAGCGTTGTGCGAGCGGTGATTCGTGAGAGGTGCTCATGTCAGGGCTGCGCCAGGCGTGCCAGCACGCCGGGTTCGAAGTGGAGGTCGATGAAATCGGCAAGGCCGTCGAACACGCCGTCGAGCGCGCGCGGCGCATGGCCGAACAGCGCACGCATCACCGCAGGCGATTCGAACAGACCGTGCACGTAGAGGCCCAGCACACTGCCGCGCTGCCAGCCGATCGCCTCACCGGCCGCGTTGCGCAACGCAACCCCGGTGTCGGTCGCGTCGTCGGTGAGCCGCGTTCGGCCGTGGCGAATCTCATAGCCTTCGCAGGCCACATCCGCGAGCGCCGCCCACGCGCCCGCCGTGCCGCCGAAGCGCGCGGCCGTTCGACGCAGCAGCTTGACGCGCTCGAAGCGTGTCTGCAACGGCAGCAGGCCGAGGCCCCGGGCCGAGCCGTCGACGCCCTCGGGGTCGGCCAACTCGCGCCCGAGCATCTGCAGCCCGCCGCACAGGCCGAGCACGCATTTGCCGGCCGCGGCGTGGCGCGCGATCGTGCCGTCGAGGCCTTGCGCGCGCAGCCAGGCGAGGTCGCCGCTGGTGTGCTTCGAGCCGGGCAGGATGATCCAGTCGGCAGTGTCGAGCTCGCCCGGCGCGCGCACCCAGCTCAGGCGCACGCCGGGTGCGTCGCGCAGCGGCTGGAACTCGTCGAGGTTGCTGATGCGCGGGAACGCGACGATCGCGATGTGCAGGCCCGCGGCGTCGCCGCTGGCGCGCGCATCGAACACGCCGTCTTCTTCCGGCAGGCCGTGACCGTGCCACATCGGCAGCACCGCCACGGTCGGCACGCCGGTGAGCTGCTGCAGTTGCTGCGGGCCGGGCGCGAGCAGTGCCGCGTCGCCGCGAAAGCGGTTCAGCACGAAGCCGCGGATCAGCGCGCGCTCGTCCGCCGGCAGCAAGCGGTGCGTGCCGTACAGGTGCGCGAACGCACCGCCGCGGTCGATGTCGGTGACGAGCAGGCAGGCGGCGCTTGCCGCGCGCGCGGTGCGCATGTTGACGTAGTCGCTGGCGTGCAGGTTGATCTCGGCGGGCGAGCCGGCGCCCTCGATCACGACCAGGTCGTTCTCGCGCATCAGCGCCTGCAGCGCGTCACGCGCGAACGGCCAGAGCAGCTCGCTGCGCTCCCGCCACGGCCGCTGCGCGAGATCGGCGCGCACCTCGCCGAGCACCACGACCTGACTCGCGGTGTCGTGCTCGGGCTTGAGCAGCACCGGGTTCATCCGCACCTCCGGCTCGGCGCGTGCGGCCAGCGCCTGGAAGTACTGCGCGCTGCCGATCTCGCCCAGCGCGCCCGATGGCGCTGGTACGACGCGCGCGTTGTTGCTCATGTTCTGCGCCTTGAACGGCGCGACCTTCAGCCCCTGGCGCGCATACCAGCGGCACAGCGCGGTCGCGAGCCAGCTCTTGCCGGCATGGCTGGTGGTGCCGAGCACCATCACGGCGCGGGCCGTCATGCCGATCCGACCCCGACCGCAAGCGTCGCGGCAAGCAGCGCCAGCCACGCGGCGCGGGTCGCGACCCGGCGGGCTCCGACGACGGCCGCGGCGCATGGCGATGGCGCGCCGGCGTTCAACGCATAGACACCCGGCTTGCGCAGCCGCACGCCCAGCGTCAACGCCATCGCGCCCATCGGCCAGCCGCCGTTCGGCGACGGCGTGCGGCGCGCCTCGGCCGGCAACGCGCGCCAAGCCTCGGCACGCAGCGGCATCAGCAGCAGCGCGGTGATGCGCGCCGGCAGCCACGAGAGCACATCGTCGGCGCGCGCGCTCCACTTGCCCGCCCACTCCCAATGCCCGCGGTAGCCCCACATCGCATCGAGCGTGTTCGCGAAGCGATAGACGACCGCACCCGGCAAGCCTGCGGCGGCATACCAGAACAGCGGCGCGATCAGCGAGTCGTTCAGGTTCTCGGCGAGGCTCTCGATCGCCGTCGCGCGAATCGCGTCGGCATCGAGCGCGCTCACGTCGCGGCTGACGATGCGGGCGAGGC
>JAZJZJ010000290.1:0-15834 GCA_040389925.1 Pseudomonadota bacterium | reverse complement strand
GGCCTTCCGCCACGCCGCTTTCGAGCGCGCGCTCGACCGCCGCGACCTCGTCGCGCAACATGCGCCATGCGAACGTCGGTTTCAGCAGCAGCGCCAGCAGCGGCACGCCGAGCCAGGGCGAGGCACCCAGCAGCTGCGCCTGAATCCACCACGCGCCCGCGCCCAGCGCCGTGGCGCACCCGAGCCACACCAGCGCGCCACCGATGAACGCGGCAGCCGCGGGCGCGTCGCGCAGCACGCGTCCGACCGGCGCGAGCGCACGCCCCAGCCAGGCGACCGGGTGCAGCGCGCTGCGCGGCTCGCCGAACGCGAGGTCGAGCGCCCAGGCCAGCGGCAGCGCAGCGATCGCGATCGCGCTTCCCATCACGGTTCCAGGTGCGGCACCGCGACCCAGCGCGAGCCGAGCGGCAGGATCCGGATCGCGCCGCCGAACACCTCGATCAGCGCGGCGTGCAGCGCCGGGTCATCGCGTCCGCCCTGCGCCACGATGCGGCCGGCCTGCATCACGAGCAGCGTGTCAGCCAGCAGCGCGAGCGACAGGTCGTGCAACACGCTGACGACGCGCACGCCCGCCTGCACCTGGCGCCGCATCAGCCGCACCAGCGCGACCTGGTGCGGCGGGTCGAGGTGGGTGGTCGGCTCATCCAGCAGCAGCCACGGCGCGCCGACCGCCAGCGCGCGCGCGAGCAGCACGCGCTGGCGCTCGCCACCGGAAAGCTCGGGCAGCCGGCGCAGCTGCCAGGCGCTGCATTCGGCATCGCGCATCGCCTCGTCGACCCGCGCCTCGTCGTCGGCGGTCGGCGCGGTGAACAGGCCGAGCGCGGGCAAGCGGCCGAGGTGCACGAGCTCGCGCACCGTGAGCTCGCCGCTCGCTTCGCCCTGCTGCGCGAGCCAGGCGATCTGCCGCGCACGCGCTCGTGGCGGCGTTTGCGCGAGCGAACGTTCGTTCAGCAGCACCTCGCCCGAAGCGGGCGGCTGCAGCCCGGCGAGCGTGCGCAGCAGCGTCGACTTGCCGGCGCCGTTCGGGCCGACGATCGCGGTCCAGCCCGACGGCAAGCTGAGGCTCACGTCGCGCAGGGCCTGCGTGCTGCCGAGCGCGACGCTGACCGTGTCGGCGCGCAAGTTCGTCATGACGCGACCTGCCGGCGATGCAGCAGCCAGATCAGGTAGCCGCCGCCGAGCAGCGCGGTGAGCACGCCGACCGGCACCTCGAGCGGCGCGATCAGGCTGCGCGCGAGCACGTCGGCCATCAGCAACAGCGTGCCGCCGGCGGCCGCGCTGGCGATCAACGTGAAGCCGTGCGTGGCCGGCGCAAAGCGGCGCACGAGGTGCGGCGCAACCAGGCCGACGAACGCGATCAGCCCGGCCTGCGACACCGCGATGCCGGTCGCGAGCGCGAGCGACGCGACCAGCGCGACGCGGATGCGCGGCAGCGCCAGGCCGAGGCTGTTCGCGCTGTCGGCGCCGAGCGTCAGCGCGTCGAGCGCGCGCGCGAGACGCCAGCTCGGCGGCAAGGTCAGCACGAGGCCGAGCGCGAGCGCCGCGCAGCTGCCCCAGCCGAGAAAGCCGGTGCTGCCGAGCATGAAGGCCTGCTTGCCGCGCAGCGCATCGGGTGCGGCGCTCGTGACGAGATCGCTGATGGCCGCCAGCACCACGCCGACGACCACGCCGGCGAGCAGCAAGCGCGTCGTCTGTTGCGCGCCGCGCGCCAGCGTGAGCGTCAGCATCACGCCGAGCAGCGCGCCCGCGAAGGCCGCGGCGACGAGGCCGATGCGCGCGATCGCATCGGCCGTGGCGAGGCTGATCGCGTGCCCGCCGAGCGCGCTCGCCGCGAGCACGAGCACAACGCCGAGCGACGCGCCCGACGCCGAGCCGAGCAGGTACGGGTCGGCGAGCGGATTGCGAAACAGGCCCTGCGCGGTCGCGCCCGCGAGGCCGAGCAACGCGCCGACCAGCCACGCGCCGAGCGTGCGCGGGGCGCGAATCTGGCCGACGATCAGCGCGCCGTCGGCGCTGTGCCAGGTCTGCACCAGCTGCGTCAGCGACCAGCCCTCGCCGCCCGCAGCCAGCCCGCCGATCAGCAGCAGCACGGTGACGAGCGCGAGCCCGGTCGCAAGGCGGCGGCGACGCTGGCGATCGAGCTCACTCACTTGTGAGCCTTTTCCGCAATGTTCACGAGGCACTCGGCGATCACGCCGGCCGCTTCGCCCATCCGCGGCCCGGGGCGGGTCAGCAGTTCGTAGCGCGCGCTCGCGAAGCCGCAGACGCGCCCGTCCTTCAACGCGCGCAGCGCAGACCAGCCCGGCCGTTTCGGCATCTCGGCGAGGGTCGGCTTCACGGCCATCACGATGTCGGGCTGCAGGCGCACGACGTACTCCGGGTTCAGCTTCGGGAACGGCCCGAGCTCGGCCGGCACCGCGTTCGCGAGGCCGAGGCGCGCGAGCGTCTCGCCGATGAACGACGCGGGGCCGGCGGCGTACGGCGTCGGGTCGACCTCGAAATAGACGCGCTGGCCGCGCAGCGCCGCCGGCACGCGATCGACCGCCGCGCGCGTCTCGCGCTCGATGCCGGCCCAGACGCGCTCGGCCTCGGCCGGCGCGCCGAGCAACTGCGCGAGGGTGGTCAGGCTGCGCTTCACGTCGGCGTGGTCGCGCGATTCGAGCACCAGCACCTTGACGCCAAGCGCTTCGAGCCGGTCGGTGACGCGCGCCGAGGCCGAGAGCAGCACCACGTCGGGCCGCAACGCGACGATGCGCTCGATCTGCGCGTCGTCGAGCCCGCCGAGCTTGGGCAGCGCGAGCACGCTGGCCGGCCAGTTCGAGAAGCGGTCGGTGCCGACCAGGCGCGCGCAGGCGCCGAGTGCGCAGACGCTCTCGGTCAACGAGGGCAGCAGGCTGACGATGCGCTGCGGCGGCGCGGCGAGAGTCAGCGTCGCGCCGCGATCGTCGCGCAGCGTTACTTGCGCCGACGCGGCCAGCGACAGTGCCGCCAGCCCGCCCGCGACGAGAAGGCGAAGCAGGCCGTTCAAGGCCTGCCCCGCTTCACCGGCACTTCGATCCCGGCGACCATCAGTGTGACATTCGTGCAGACCGCCGCGACCATCTGATGCAGCCGCCCGAGTTCGTCGACAAAGCGCCGCGCCTCGCGCGTCAGCGGCACAAGCCCCAAGCCGATCTCGTTGGACACCAGCACGACCGGACCCGACGCCGTGGCAAGCGCATCGCGCAGGCCGTCGCGCGCGTCGGCGAGTGCGGCGTCGGCGAGTGCCTCGCCTTCGATCGGCATCAGCAGGTTCGTCAGCCACAGACTCAGGCAGTCGATCAGCACGAGCCGGTGCGGCGCGCTGTAGGCCCGCAGCGCCGCGGCCAAGTCGCGCGGCACCTCGATCGTGGCGAGACCGGCCACGCGCCGCGCACGGTCGGCCCGGTGACGCGCGATGCGCGCACGCATCTCGTCGTCACCGGCGAGCGCGGTGGCGATCAGCACGGCGGTGTGGCCCGAACCTTCCGGGTCACGCGCGAGCCACGCGGCGGCGCGCGCCTCGGCGCCCCTTGACTTGCCGCTGCGCTGGCCGCCGAGGACGAACTCGTGCGTGGCCATCGGGCTCAGAGCCCCTTGCTGTCGTAACGCAGACCGATCCACGCCTGGCGACCCAGCGGCTGGTAGTCGCGTGCCGGTTCGTACTGGCGATCGGTCGCGTTCAACAGCTTGGCTTCGAGCTGCCACTGCTTTGCGACACGCCAGCGCGCGCTCAGGTCGACGGTCGCGTAACTGCCCAGCGTGACCGAGCCGTCGGGCCGTGCGCCGACCGCGAGCAGTGCCGCGCCGAAACGCCAGGCGCCGACCTCGTAGTCGGCCGCGAGGCTCTCCTGATGCGCGGCGCGGCGGGTCAGGCGGTTGCCGGTGTCGAGATCCTTGGCATCGAGAAAGTCGACCGTGCCGCTGATGCGCAGCGCGCCGAAGCGGTGGGCGCCCGACAGCGTCGCGCCCTGCAACCGCGCGCGCCCGATGTTGCGCGCGCAGCCGAAGCTGTACGACGGGTCGGCCGGGCAGAACGCGTTGTTGCCTTCATACGCGATCAGGTCGCGCACCCGGTTCTGGTAGACCGTGGCCGAGGCCTCGCTGTCGCCGACTCGCCAGTTGAGGCCGAGCTCGACGCTGCGGCCGCGCTCCGGCGTCACGCTCGGCACGCCATAGCCCGGGTAGAACAGCTCGTTGAAGCTCGGCGCACGGAAGGTCGTGCCGGCGAGCGCGCGCACGCGCAGTCCCTTGGCGAGTTCCATGCTCCACCCGAGTCGCCCGGTCGTTTCACCGCCGTAGACCGAGTTCTGATCGCGTCGCACATCGGCCGTCAGCACCTGCGCGCCGAACTCGCCGGTGTAGCCGAGCACGAAGGCGTTGTTGTGGCGCTTCTCCTCGGCAAGGTACGCGGTCGAATCGGCCTTCTCGCTCAGGTGCTCCCAGGCCAGCATCAGTTGGTGATCGCTGCCGAGCTTCAGCGCGTTCTGCCAGGTCAACTGGTCCCGCCGGGTGCGAAAGCGGTCGACGATGTTGCCGCCGCTTTTCAGGTCGTCGTCATTGTGGGCGAGCTGCGCGGTCGTGGTCCAGTTCGGCGTGATCACGCCGCGGTAGTCGAGCGAGGCCACGCTGGTCTTCAGCTTGTTGCGGAAGTCGGGTGACGCATCTTGCGACCAAATCGGCGGCGCGTACTCGCTCGCATCGTACTGCGCGTTCAGGCGGCTCTCGACCACGTTCAGGCCGATGCGGTGACCGGCCGCCGGCGTGAAGCCGAGCTTGAACTGGCCGGTGTCGCGCGTGTAGCCGTCGTCGTCGGGGTTGTAGTTGCCGAACTGGTCGCCGGGCTTCAGCACCGAGACGCCGCGGCTCTTCTCGCGGCCGAGCGAGGCCGCATAGTCGAAGCCGCCAGCCGCGCCGCTGACACCGACATTGCCATCGTACGAACGCTTGCCGCCGATCGCGCCGTTCGCGGTGAAGCGCGGATCGCCCTCGCCGCGCCTCGTGAAGATTTGGACTACGCCACCGACCGCATCGGCCCCGTACAGGCTCGAGCCCGGCCCGCGCAGCACCTCGATGCGCTCGATCTGCGCCAGCCCGAGCGCCTCGAACTCCACCTGCCCCAGCGTGCCCGAGCCGATGCGCACGCCGTCGATCAACACCACCGTGTTGCCCGAACCGGCACCGCGGATGAACACACCGGCGGTGTGGCCCGGTCCGCCGTTGCGCGAGACTTGCACGCCGGCCTCGCGGCGCAGCAGGTCCTCGACCGAGTCGGCGCTGCTGGCGCGGATGCGGTCGGCGTCGATCACGACGACATCGGCAGTGGCACGGTCGAGCGGCTGCGGTTCGCGACTGCCGGTGACGACGATCGGGGTCAGCTGGGTTTGAGCAAGAGACGGTGCTGCGAAAGAAGCGAGCACGGCAAGGCAGAGCAGGCTGGGAGCAGCCCGGGGCGCGCGTGGCGCCGATATGCGAACGGTCATGGTGGTATCGAACTCGAACAAGTTGCGAACGACCCGCTTCCCCGCGGGCGTTTGCGATATGGCGGCGCGCCCGGTGAGCACGCCGCCGCTTGTTGGCCGGTATCCGGGCTGGCGGATCAACCCTTGCGACCTTCCCGAAAGCACGCGGCTTTCAGTGGTGTGAGCGCGCAAGAGCGGAATCGCGCTGGCTTGGATCACCGCGATTCGTCCGCCGTACCGTTGCGGGGGCAGCGCAGATTCGGTCGCCACGTGCAGGATGTGACTTCCTTCTGCTTCCCGTTTAACTGTGCCAGCGGAACGCCGGCACGGGCACCAACAGCGCGCATTGTAGTGATGCTCGACCTTTACAATCGCGCCACCTCGTCTCCCAGCTGCCACGCGCCATGTCGAAGATCGAAGAACTCGCCGAGCGGGTCGAGCGCCTGCTCGTGCGGCACGCCGAGCTGCAGCGCACCAACGCGCTGCTCGAACAGCAGGTGGCCGGCGTAACCCACGAACGCGACAACCTCCGATCGCGCCTGAACGCCGCGCGCAGCCGCATCGACGCCTTGCTCGAGCGCCTGCCGACCGAATCGGTGGCGGCCCCCGATGCCGGCGACGCCGAGAGTCCCAAGCCATGAAGCAGATCGAAGTCACGATCCTCGGCCAGAGCTACCTGCTCGGTTGCCCCGAGGGCGGCGAGATCGCGCTGCTCGAAGCGGTCAGCAACGTCGACCGCGAAATGAGCGCGATTCGCGACGGTGGCAAGGTCAAGGCGCGCGAACGCATCGCGGTGCTGGCGGCACTCAATCTCGCCTACGCGCTCGCCGGGCGACCAGCGGTGCGCACAACGAGCGCCGCGTCGTCATCCAGCGGCGAAGTCGATATCGATCACCTGATCGCGCGCCTCGATCAAGCCCTCGGCGCCGACGGGCAATTGCTCTGATTGCCACGCGCGGGTCACGCATGCGCCGTAGAATGAAATCGTCCGTCGCATTCGCGTGAGTTTTATATTTCCTTGAACCAATGCTCTTTGAGCAAGGGCTTGGAACATCGTCCGGTTGGTGTGATCGTCTCGCGTCAGATGAACCCGAAGCCGGTCTGACCTCGCCCACCTGAACTCCTGGTTCAGGAATGCGGCTCACGGTTCGCGGCGGACACCTTATTCAACACAACGATGCGCTACGCGAGCCCGAGCGCCCGGCCGCCAAGGGCCACGAAGGGGCCCCTTCGTGGCCCAGCCGGGCGAGATCCCCTCGGGGGATCGGCCGACGTACTCGTCGGACGAGGGGTTCCATAGATGCGCCATTGGTTGATGAAGAGCGAGCCCTCGGAGTGCTCGATCGACGATCTTGCGAAAGCCCTGAAGCAGACGGTTGCCTGGATCGGCGTGCGCAACTACCAGGCGCGCAATTTCATGCGCGATGAAATGCGCGTGGGCGACGGCGTGCTGTTCTATCACTCGTCCTGCCCCGAGCCGGGCATCGCCGGCCTGGCCGAAGTCGCGAGCGCCGCGTATGCCGACGACACGCAGTTCGATCCGAACAGCCACTACTTCGACGCCAAGTCGAAGCCCGACGCGCCGCGCTGGTCGCACGTCGACGTGAAGCTGGTGCGCAAGACGGCGCTGCTGCCGCTGGCCGCGATGCGTGCCGCACCGTCGCTCGCGACGATGCGCGTGCTCGAGCGCGGCAACCGGCTGTCGATCACCCCGGTCACGGCCGACGAATGGCGCGCGGTGCTGGCCTTGCTGAAGAAGCCCGCATGAATCGCCGCGCATGAGCGGCGGCCTCGGCTGGCAACTGGTCGTCGAACTGCTGGCTCTCGGGTCGGTCACCGGCTTTCTCGCCGGCTTGCTCGGCATCGGCGGTGGCATGCTGCTGGTGCCGTTCATGACCTTCCTTCTGTCGGCCAGAGGCATGCCGGCGGAGTACGTCGTCAAGATGGCGATCGCGACCTCGCTGGCGACGATCTGCTTCACCTCGATCGCGTCGGTACGCGCGCACCACCAGCGCGGCGCGGTGCTGTGGCCGGTCGCGAAACTGCTCGCGCCGGGCATCGTGCTCGGTTCGCTGCTCGGCGCGCAAATCGCGAAGGCGCTGCCGTCGCAGGCACTGGCGGTTCTGTTTGCGCTGTTCGTCAGTTTCTCGGCCGCGCAGATGCTGATCGACAGGAAGCCGAAGCCGTCGCGCCAGCTGCCCGGCGCCGCGGGCATGCTCGCCGCCGGCGGCGTCATCGGCCTGTTCGCGTCGCTGGTCGGCGCGGGCGGTGCGTTCGTCTCGGTGCCGTTCATGACTTGGTGCAACGTCAGGATTCACAACGCGGTCGCGACCTCGGCGGCACTGGGCTTCCCGATTGCGGCGGCCGGCACGCTCGGCTACGTGATCGCCGGCTGGTCGCTGCGCGACATGCCGGGCGGCACGGTTGGTTTCATCTACCTGCCCGCGCTGCTGACGATCTCGATCGCCAGCGTCATCACCGCGCCGTTCGGCGCGCGCAGCGCCCATGCGATGGATGTGCGCAAGCTCAAGCGGGTGTTCGCATGCCTGCTGTTCGGCCTGGCGGCCTGGATGGTCCGCAGCGCGCTGAGCTTCTAGCCCGAGTCAGCTCGCCGCCAGCTCGAATCGAATGCTCGCCAGCGCGACGTGATTGCCACCGCGCTTTTGCGCCTCGCGCAGCGCGATCTCGGCGGCCTGCAGCAAATCGACCTCGCTGTGCGCGGTGTGCGGAAAGCTCGCCACACCCATCGACACGGTGAAGCCGAGATCGCGCCCGGCGAGCACGACGATCTGGGTCGCGCACTGTCGACGCAGCCCTTCCATGCGCGAATGCGCGGTGGCCAAGCCCACGCCCGAGAGCAGCACCGCGAAACGATCTTCATCGAGCCGGCACGACGCGTCCATCGCGCGGGTGTTGCTGCGCAGCAGCCGGCCGAGCGCTTCGAGTACGCGGGTGGGTGCGTCATCGCCGGCCGACCTGACCGCGTCGCTGAGCGGGTCGAGCGCGATCGAGACGAGTGCGAACTCGCGGTGCTCGCGCGACGACAAATCCACCTCGCGGCGCAGCTGGTCGTCGAAGTGCAGGCGCTGGTACAGGCCGGTCGCGCTGTCGCGCACGCTCGGGTCCTGGGTCTCCCGGCGCATGGCTTCGACGGCGAGTTGCTGCTGCTCGAGTTGCACCAGCGCCTGCTTCAACTGCTGCTCGCGCTGCAGCGCGGCGGTGCGGTCGGCCCAGGCGCACAACACATGGCGCGCCGGCCGGCCGTTCGCGCCCGGCAGCGCCATGCGCGTGACGCTGAACTCGCGCCGCTGCCCGTCGCGATCGATCTTGTGCTCGCTCAAGGCGGGCGCATCGTGCGCCAACGCAGTCTGCTCGGCGGCGCGCATCGCGGCCGCCTGGGCCGGTTCGAGCAGGTCGGCATCGGTCGCGGCCAGCATCGCAGCGGGTGAACGCCCGAACAGCGCCGCCATCGCCGGGTTCACGTGCAGGTAACGACCGGTAGCAACCTCCTTGATCGACAGCAGCACATCGACCCGGTCGACCATCTCCAGCAGCACCGCGGCGAGCCCGGCCGCGTCGGCGTCGAGCTCGCGCGCCAGCAGGCGCGTCAGCTCGGTGCGTTCCCGTGAGAGAGCCGGTGTCGTCTCGTTCATCGAATCCTGTCCTTCGGGCAGTGTCGGCGGCACACCGCGGCCGGCCATTTCATCTTGGTCTCGGGGCCCGCCATTGGCAAGCGCGAAGCGCCGAATCGCGGCCCGGACCCCTAACTTGATCATAGCTTCGCGCACTGGCCGTGCGTATCGAAACGCTGGCGCGCGCGGCGCCCCGGTGACCGCTTTGGCACGGTAATCGCATTGGCCCGAGCCTGACCGTCCGGACCCGTGGGGACCGGAGGCACTTTTCGGGAGCGACCGTGGCTGGGTTCAAGACTTTCCTGAAGGCGGGACACGCGCCGACGCTGTTCGCCTCCTTTCTGTATTTCGACTTCACCTTCGCGATCTGGGTGCTGAACGGCGCGATGGCGCCGTTCATCGGCGAAGCCTTCAACCTCGACGCCGCGCAAAAGGGCTTCATGGTGTCGGTGCCGATCATCGCCGGGGCGCTGATGCGCTTTCCGCTCGGCGTGCTGTCCCAGTACATCGGGCGCAAGAACGCGGCGATGGTCGAAATGGGGCTGATCGTGCTGGCGCTGGTCTACGGCTACGCGCTCGTCGACACGCACAACGAGGTGCTGGCGATGGGCGTGCTGCTGGGCATCGCCGGCGGCAGCTTCGGCGTCGCGCTGTCGCTCGGTTCGGGCTGGTTCCCGCCGAAGTACAAAGGCTTGGCGATGGGCATTGCCGGCGCCGGCAACTCGGGCACGGTGCTGGCGGTGCTGTTCGCGCCGCCGCTGGCGATGACGTACGGCTGGACCGCTGTGTACGGCCTGGCCGCGCTAACGATGCTCGTGCCGATGCTCGTGATGTGGTTTTGCGCCAAAGAGCCGCCGGATCGCGAAGAACACCAGACCTTGCGCCATCACACCGCCTGCCTGTTCGAAAAAGACGGCTGGGCCTTCAGCCTGATCTACATCATCACCTTCGGCGGCTTCATCGGCTTGGCGAGCTTCTTGCCAACCTACTTCTACGACCAGTTCAAGGTCACCAAGGTCGAAGCCGGGCAACTCACAATGCTGGCCACGCTGATGGGCTCGGCGGTGCGCGTGGTCGGCGGCTACGTGTCGGACCGCATCGGCGGCATCAACACACTCAGTGCGGTGCTGATCGGCGTCTGCGTGTCGTTGGTGCTGTGCGGCCTCGCGGGCCAGTCGCTGACGATCACGACGCTGCTGTTCATGCTGTGCTTTGCGATGCTCGGCGCCGGCAACGGCGCGCTGTTTCAGCTCGTGCCGCTGCGCTGGCCGCTGACGACGGCCGTCGCCGGTTCGATGATCGGCGAGATTGGTGCGCTCGGCGGCGGCTTCATCCCGAATGCGATGGGGCAGTCGAAACAGCTCGCCGGCACGTACCTGTGGGGCTTCGTCGCGTTCGCGGCGCTCGCGGCGGCGATGCTGGTGATGCTGCGCACCGTGCAGATCCGCTGGACCCGGACCTGGGCCGAGAAAGGTGGGCGCGCTCGCACCGAGAGCGCGCCACACGACGACGCCGATGCCGGATTGCGGCTGCGACCGGGCCGTCACTGAATGGCGTCAGCGCGGCAGAAACAGCAGCCAGAACATCAGCAGCGCGTTCAGCAGCAGCGAGACGCCGAAGCCGATCTTCCACAGCGCGAGCGGATCACGGGCCGCGAGCGGTGACGCGGGCGGCGCGGCGAGCGGGCGCGAGGCGCCGCGCTCGAGCGCCAACACCAGCTCCTCGGCCGTCTCGAAGCGCTGCACCGGATCGCGCGCGACCGCCTTCAGCACGATGTGATCGAGCCAGATCGGCACGTCGGGCCGCAGCCGCGACGGCGGCTTCGGATCGCGCCGGTAGCGCTGTTGCTGCCAGGGTTCGATCTCGCCGTACGGCAGGTGGCCGGTCAGCAACTGGTACAGCGTGACGCCGAGCGCGAACAGGTCGGATTGCGCGCTCGCCGGCGCGTCGTCCCACAGCTCGGGGCTCATGTAGCTCGGCGTGCCGGCGTGCAGCTCGCGCTGTTCGGCCGGTTCGCTGCCCGAGAGCGCGACACCGAGGTCGAGCAGGCGCAATTGGCCGTCGTCGCCGAGGTGCAGATTCGCGGGCTTGATGTCGCGATGCACGACGCCGAGCCGGTGCAGCCGGCCGAGCGCGTGCGCCGCGGCAAGGCCCCAGCCGATCACGGATTCGAGCGGCAAGCCGTTCGGCCCGCGGCGCGCGAGCGCGCGGTCGAGCGTCTGCCCCGAATGCCAGTCGTACAGCAGGTAGAACTCGGTCGCGTCGGCGCGCCGCGTGAGGCGCACGAAACCGTCATCGGCGTGCTCGGTGACGCGCTCGCTGAGCCACGCCTCGTGCGCGAGCATCGCGCGCTCCTGCGGGTCGCTCGCGCGCGCGGGGTGCAACGTCTTCAGCGCCTTCAACGCGCCGGTGGCGGGCTCGCGCACCTGGTACAGCAGGTGCACGCCGGTGTCGGCGACGCGCGCAGTGACGACGAGGCCGTCGATCGCATCGCCAACGTTCAGCCGCCGGGGCACCGGCAGCTGGCGTGCCAGTGCCGTTGCGTCGGCGAGCTGCAAGCGCGTGAGCCCGAGCACCCGCAGCACGAGCGCGGTCGCGTTGTCGGTCGCGCCTGCCGCAAGCGCGGCCTGGACGATCGTGTCGGCCGCAGCTTGCGCATCGCCCTGCCCCGCCAGCTCGCCCAACCGGGTCTCCTTCAACGCGCCATGAACGCCGTCGGACGCGAGCACGAACACGTCGCCG
Source organism: Pseudomonadota bacterium (assembly GCA_040389925.1). Taxonomy (GTDB): domain Bacteria; phylum Pseudomonadota; class Gammaproteobacteria; order Burkholderiales; family Burkholderiaceae_C; genus LMDS01. The sequence continues at coordinate 3,980 of JAZJZJ010000290.1, read as the reverse complement.
ATCTGCAGATCGCCTTGCAGGTAGTCGACGTGCACCGCGTCGTCGAGCCCGACGGCGCGCGTCAGGCGGCTGCGCAAGTCGGGGTGATCGAACGCGTGGTCGTGCGTCAGCCGCCGCAACTCGCCGCCGCGCAGCAGCCAGGCGCGCGTGTCGCCGACGTGCGCGAGCGTCCAGCTCTGGCCGCGCAATGCGAGTGCTGTCAGCGTCGTCATCGCCGAGGCCTCGGCGCGGCGGTTGTGCGCGACCAGCCAGGTGTTGTGCGCCGAGATCACGCGATCGAGCACCACGGTGGTGTCCCAGGTGTCGGGGGCGGCGAAGTAGTCCTCGACCAGGCTCAGCACGCTGGTCTGCGCGGCCATGCGCCCCTCGCCGCCGGCCGAGACGCCGTCGGCCACCGCCGCGATCAGGCCGCGCGATTCGTCGCCAGGCGCGTGGCGGCGCACCGCGGCGAAATCCTCGTTCAGCGCGCGCGGGCCGCGTTCGCTGGCCTGGCCGATCTCGACATCGAAGCTCATGAGTCTTGTTGGTGCTGTTGCGCACGATTTTGTGCGCTGCGGGGTGAATGTGACGAACCATGCAAGTTTCTTGCGCAGCCGTGGTGCGGCACGCACCGGGTAGCGGCTGGCACCCCGCTTGCTGATAGGAGGTTGTCGCCGCGCCCGCGCGGCAGGAGAACGCTCGATGAAGAAGATGAAGCTCGTGATGGTCGGCAACGGCATGGCCGGCGTGCGCACGCTCGAAGAGTTGATCAAGATTGCGCCCGATCTGTACGACATCACGGTCTTCGGTGCCGAGCCGCACCCGAACTACAACCGCATTCTCTTGAGCCCGGTGCTGGCCGGCGAGCAGACCCTCGACGAGATCGTGCTGAACCCGCTGAGCTGGTATGCCGAGAACAACATTCACTTGCATCTGGGCAAAAAGGTCGTCGACATCGATCGCCGCAACCGGGTCGTGAAGGCCGAAGACGGCACCGAGGCCGAGTACGACCGCTTGCTGATCTGCACCGGCTCGAACCCGTTCATCCTGCCGATCCCGGGCAAGGACCTCGAGGGCGTGATCGCCTACCGCGACATCCACGACACGAACACGATGATCGAGGCGGCCACCAGGTACAAGCACGCGATCGTGATCGGTGGCGGCCTGCTGGGGCTGGAAGCGGCCAACGGATTGATGCTGCGCGGCATGCAGACCAGCGTGGTCCACGTGATGCCCTGGCTGATGGAGCGCCAGCTCGACGATGTGGCCGGCAAGCTGCTGCAATCCTCACTCGAGTCGCGCGGCCTGAAGTTCCTGATGGGCGCGCAGACGCAGGCACTGATCGGGGACAAGGATGGCCGTGTGATGGCGATCCAGTTCAAGGACGGCAGCGAAGTGCCCGCCGACCTGGTCGTGATGGCCGCCGGCATCCGCCCGAACACCGCGCTCGCGGTGAAGATCGGCCTGAACTGCGGCAAGGACAACCGCAGCGGCATCGTCGTCGACGACACGATGCAAACCATCACCGACCCGCGCATCTACTCGGTCGGCGAGTGCGCGGCGCATCGCGGCACGGTGTATGGCCTGGTCGCGCCGCTGTTCGAGCAGGGCAAGGTCTGCGCGACGCACCTGGCGCAGTTCGGCATCGGTCGCTACCAGGGTTCGCTCACGTCGACCAAGCTGAAGGTCACCGGCATCGACCTGTTCTCGGCCGGCAACTTCACCGGCGGCGAAGGTTGCGAAGAGATCGTGATGAGCGACCCGTACGGCGGCGTCTACAAGAAGCTCGTGATCAAGGACGACAAGCTGATCGGCGCCTGCATGTACGGCGACACGGTCGATGGCTCCTGGTATTTCAAACTGCTGCGCGAAGGCCGCAAGGTCAGCGACATCCGCGACAAGCTGATGTTCGGCGAATCGAACATCGGCGATGTCGGCCACGAAGGTCACAGCCACGCCGCGACGATGCTGGATGCCGACGAGGTCTGCGGCTGCAACGGTGTCAGCAAGGGCGCGATCTGCAAGGCGATCAAGGAGAAAGGCCTGTTCACGCTCGAAGAGGTCAAGAAGCACACCAAGGCGAGCGCCTCGTGCGGCTCGTGCACCGGCCTGGTCGAGCAACTGCTGATGTTCACGGCCGGCGGCGACTACTCGAAGGCGCCGACCAAAAAGGCGATGTGCGCCTGCACCGACGCGAGCCACCAGGACGTGCGCGAGGCGATCCGCAAGGACCACCTGCTGACCATCGACAGCGTCTACCGCACGCTGGCCTGGCGCACCCCGAACGGCTGCGCGAGTTGCCGGCCAGCTGTCAACTACTACCTGATCAGCAGTTGGCCGAAAGAAGCGATCGACGACCCGCAAAGCCACTTCATCAACGAACGCAGCCACGCCAACATCCAGAAGGACGGCAGCTACAGCGTGATCCCGCGCATGTGGGGCGGCACGACCAATTCGAGCGAGCTGCGCCGCATCGCCGACGTGGTCGACAAGTACGCGATCCCGACCGTCAAGGTCACCGGCGGCCAGCGCATCGACCTGCTCGGGGTGAAGAAGGAAGACCTGCCTGCGGTCTGGAAAGACCTCGGCATGCCGTCCGGTCACGCCTACGGCAAGACCTTGCGCACCGTGAAAACCTGCGTCGGCAGCGAATGGTGCCGCTTCGGCACACAAGACAGCACGGCCCTCGGGATCGAGCTCGAGCGCGTGCTGTGGCGCATGTACGCGCCGCACAAGGTCAAGCTCGCGGTCAGCGGCTGCCCGCGCAACTGTGCCGAGTCGGGCATCAAGGACGTCGGCGTGATCGGCGTCGATTCGGGCTGGGAGATCTACGTCGGCGGCAACGGCGGCATCAAGACCGATGTCGCGCAGTTCCTCGTCAAGCTGAAGACAGCCGCCGAGGTGATCGAGTATTCGGGCGCGTTCCTGCAGCTGTACCGCGAAGAAGGCTGGTACCTGGAGCGCACGGTGCACTACATCAGCCGGGTCGGTCTCGATCACGTGAAGGCGCGCATTCTGAACGACGCTGCCGGACGGCGCGCACTGCATGAGAAGCTGCTGTTCTCGCTCGATGGCGAGCCCGATCCGTGGTTCGAGTTCGAGAAGGCCGGCGTCGATGCACGCCAGTTCGAGCCGCTGGGAGCGATTTGATGAGCGACTGGAAAGCAATCTGCAAGGTCGAAGACATCCCGGTGCTCGGCGCGCGCCGCCTGCCGCGCAAGCTCGGCGGTGATGTCGCGATCTTTCGCAACGCCGAGGACAAGGTGTTCGCGCTGCTCGACAGTTGCCCGCACAAGGGCGGGCCGCTGAGTCAGGGCATCGTGTTCGGCGAGAGCGTGGCGTGCCCGCTGCACAACTGGACGATCGGGTTGGACGATGGCTGCGCGCGTTCGCCAGACCAAGGCTGCACGCCGCGTTTCAGCGTCAAGATCGACGGCGACACGGTGCATCTCGACCTCGAGGAACTGAACAGCATCGCGCTCGGCGAGGTGTCGGCGGCCACATGAGCCCGCCGGGCCGCCCCAAGGGCCACGCAGGGGCACCTTCGACGCCCTCGGCGAATACCGGAGTGCGGAGCACGAAGGAATGCCGATGAACGCCGCTCCGGCGCCGCCGAACGAGACGCGCTCGACCTGCCCCTACTGCGGCGTCGGCTGCGGCGTCATCATCGAGACGCAAGGCGCGCAGATCACCGGCGTGCGCGGCGACCCGGACCACCCGGCCAACTTCGGGCGCCTGTGCACCAAGGGCAGCACGCTGCACCTGACCGCGACCCACACGATCTCGATGCAGACGCGGCTGCTGCAGCCGCAGTTGCGCAAGCACCGCGCAGACGCGCGCGCCGTCGTCGACTGGGACACCGCCCTCGACACCGCCGCCGATCGCTTCGCCGCCACCGTGCAGCAGCACGGCCCCGATGCCGTCGGCTTCTACCTCTCGGGCCAGTTGCTGACCGAGGACTACTACGTCTTCAACAAGCTCGCGAAGGGCCTGATCGGCAC
>JAZJZJ010000289.1:12070-13097 GCA_040389925.1 Pseudomonadota bacterium | reverse complement strand
TCTGCACGATCACGTCGGGGATGATGATGTTGGCCTCGGCGCGCGCGAACTGGCGGCCCGGCTTGGGTTCGAGCGCGACGATCAAGGCCTGTGCTTCGCGCAGCATGTCTTCGTCGGCGCCGGTCACCGCGCAGAGCTTCTTCAGGTCGCGCCGCGCCAGCAGTTCGAGGTGCGACTTGCAGACGATGATCGCGATCATCTGCGCCTCGCTGCGCGGCTGCAGCCGCAGTTGCAGCGTGAGGCACTCGCCGAGGTCGCGCGCGCCGACGCCGGTCGGCTCCATGCTTTGCAGATAGCGCAGGCCGCACTGCAGGCGCTCGATCAGTTCGTCGCGCTCGCCGTCGGGGTCGTCCTCGCCGCCAGTGAGTTGCGTCGCGATGTCTTCGAGCGTGTCGGCGAGGTAGCCGTCGTCGGTCAACGATTCGATCAGCACCATCACGGCGGCGGCATCAGTGGCCGACAGGCGCAGGCTCGAGAGCTGCTCGCGCAGATGGTCTTGCAGGCTCGGGATCGCGGTGTCGCGGTCGGCGCCGTCGAAATCGTCGCCGTCGGGGCTCGCGCTGCTCTTGCCGGGGGTTTCGCGGATGCCGTCGAAGTCTTCGCGCTCGGTGCCGTTCTCCCAGTCGTCGCGCTCGGTGCCGCCGAACTCGGCGGCGTCGAGCGGCGCGGCGGCTTCGTCGCCGGAGCCGACGCCATCGGTGCCGGCTTCGGTCGCGCGTTCGGTCTCGCGCTCGCCGACGCGCTCGGCGACCGTCGTGCGCTCGGCCAGCGGCTCGAACGCCGGGCCGTCGTCGCCGTCGGTTTCGAGAAACGGGTTGCTCTCCAGCATCTGCTCGACTTCCTGATGAAGTTCGAGCGTGGAGAGTTGCAGCAGGCGGATCGACTGCTGGAGTTGTGGCGTCAGCGCGAGGTGCTGCGACAGCCGGAACTGCAGTGTGGGCTTCATCTCAGCCAGCCCTACATTCTGAAATGCTCGCCGAGGTAGACCTTGCGCACGTCGGCGTTGTCGACGATCTCGGTCGGCGTG
>JAZJZJ010000289.1:0-12060 GCA_040389925.1 Pseudomonadota bacterium | reverse complement strand
GGCCAGCACACGCCCCTCGCTGATGATGTAGGCGCGGTCGCAGATGCCCAGCGTTTCGCGCACGTTGTGGTCGGTGATCAGCACGCCGATGCCACGGTTCTTCAGAAAACTGATGATGCGCTGGATCTCGATCACCGCGATCGGGTCGACGCCGGCGAAGGGTTCGTCGAGCAGGATGAAGCGCGGCTGTGTTGCCAGTGCGCGCGCGATCTCGACGCGGCGGCGTTCGCCGCCCGACAGCGCCGGGGCCGGCGAGGCGCGCAGCTTGTCGATCGACAAATCGTGCAGCAGGCCGTTCAGCAACTCTTCGATCACGGCCGGCTTCAGCGCCTTGCCGTGTTCGTCGATCTGCAGTTCGAGCACCGCGCGCACGTTCTCCTCGACCGTGAGCTTGCGAAAGATCGAGGCCTCCTGCGGCAGGTACGACAGGCCGAGCCGCGAGCGCTGGTGGATCGGCAGCCGTTCGACGCGCTTGCCCTCGATCGTGATCTCGCCGGCATCGCAGCGCACCAGCCCGACGATCATGTAGAAGCTGGTCGTCTTGCCGGCGCCGTTCGGCCCGAGCAGGCCGACGACTTCGCCGCTGCGCACTGACAGCCGCACGTCCTGCACGACGGTGCGCGCGCCGTACGACTTGCGCAGACCGCTGGCTTCGAGCCAGTGCGCGCGGCCCGAAGCGTCAGCGCCCGCGGCCAGCATGTTCAAGGTTTGCTGCCCTTGGCTGCCGGCGCGGGTGCAGGCGCAGGCGCCGAAGCGCTGCCGAGCGCCGGGCTGAGCTTCAACGGCGCCGCGGCCGCCGCCGAGGCGGCGGCCGCCATTTCGGCGGCGGCTTCGCTGCCTTCGCGCGGCGACAACGTCGCGGTGACGCGCCCGCCCGGGTTCGCCGGCGTCGCCTTGGCGCCGCCGGAGACCGTCATTTTCTCGGTCGTCGCGTCGTAGGTGATCAGGTTGCCGGCGATCTCGTCGGCCGGCGTCGCGCCGCGCAGGCGCCGCAGCTGCGCGTTGGTGATGAACTTGACCAGATCGGCGCGGCCGTCGTATTCGAGCCGCTCGGCCTCGCCTTCGATGTACTCGTCGACGCCGTCGCGTTTCTGGCGGAAGGTGGCCGGCTTGTTCGGCGCGCCGAACGCGACCGCCGTGTAGTAACCGCTCGGCAGCTGCCGCACCTCGACCCGCGCCGACCGGATCACCATCGTGCCGCGGCTGATCACGACGTTGCCGGTGTAGACGACGACTTGGTTCTGCAGGTCGATTTGGCCGCTTTGGTCGGCCGCGATGTTGATCTTCTGCAAGCGGTCGGCGCGCTCGGCCTGCGCCGCAGCGCACAGTGCGACCGTCAATATCAACCCGCCCAACGCCCGCAGCAGGGGCGGCCGAGTTGGCGCGTATCGGGTGAGGGCGTTGGTGTGGATCATAAAGGCATGAAACTTGCAGGCCATTCTAGCCCACGAGTTCGATGCCTCGGCGATCAACCGGGCTTGCGCAGACGTTGCAGCAGGTAGTCGGTCACGGCCAGCGCGCGTTCGTTGTCGCCGGCCAGCGAGCCCGAGGTGTAGAAGCGGCCGTGGATGCCGATCGCCGGCACGCCGTCGATCTTGTAGCCGTCGACCAGCTGGTTGGCCTGCTTCAGCTTGGCCTGAATGGCGAACGAGTTGACCGCCGCCGTCAGTTGCGCCGGGTCGATGCCGTTCTTGCTCGCGAACGCGGCCAGTTCGGTCGGGTTGTCGAGCCGCTGGCGCTCGGCGTGGATCGCGTAGAACACCTTGCGCTGCAGTGCCGGCACCAGACCGAGGCTGTCGAGTGCGTAAAAAAGGCGCTGGTGCGCGACATAGGCTTCGGGGCGGAACGCGACCGGCACGCGCCGAAACGCGACGTCATCGGGCAATTGTTTCACCCAAGCTTCGAGCGCCGGCTCGAACGCCGCGCAGTGCGGGCAGCCGTACCAGAAGAATTCGATCACCTCGAACTTGCCGGCCGGCGCGTACACCGGCACCGGCTGACTCAAGCGCACATAGTGGCGGCCCTCGACTGGATTGCCCTGCGCGAGCGCGGCAGTCGGCAGCGCGAGCGCGGCGGCGCTCGCGCCGAGCACGGTGGTCGAGAACTGGCGTCGTTTCATGTCGGTCGGATCTCGGTTGGGCGGGCGGCGGGCATGACAGAGTCGGGGTGGCTCAGCAAAGTTCAGGCCCGGGCGTCGTTTCTAGCGCTGCACGCGGACCAGCGCCGCCTCGATGCCCGCGCCGGCGAGTCGCTCTTTCGCGGCCTCGGCGTCGCCCTTCTTGTCGAACGGCCCGAGGCGCACACGGTACACGGTGCGCCCGGCCTGCTCGCGTTCGGTGAGCCGGCCTTCCAGGCCCAGCATCGCGAGCTTGGCGCGTTGCGCCTCGGCGTCTTCGGTGCGGCCATAGGCACCGGCCTGGACGAAGTAGCTGAACGGATCGGCGCCGCCGGCGGCACTCGACGTGATCTTCGGCGCTGTTGTCGAACCCGCGGCCTTGTCGGCCAGGATCGCGGCAGGATCGCGCGTGCTCGCGGGCGCCGATGCACGCGGCGCGGCGGGCGTGGCGGCGCCGGTCACGGCTGGCATCGGCAATGCGCCCGGCTGCGGCGTGGCGACCGGCGGCGGCGGCGCGACCGTGCCGCTCGCGGCGGTGCCGGGCTTGGCCGGGTTCTTGCCGTACAGCGGGCCGTTCGGGTCCCAGTTCTTGTTTTTCTGGATCTCGGCCGCGTCCTGGTCGGCGGTGCGCTGCGGCACCTTGTTGACGAACGGAATCGGCACCTTGGTGACGTACAGCGCCACGCCCAGCGCCAAGGTCAGGCCGATCAGCAGGCCGATGATCAGGCCGACGGCAAAGCCGCCGTGCTGCTTGTTCTTGTTGCTCATGGGGATTCCGGCGTCTCGGTTGAATCGGGGGTGTCGCGGTCCATGCGCTGCGGCGCGCTGACGCCGAGCACCGCGAGCGCGTTGCGGATCACCTGGCGGGTCGCGAGCAGCAGCGCGATGCGCGCGCGCGCCAGCGCGGCATCGGCCACCAGCACGCGCTCGGCGGCGTAATAGCTGTGGAAGGCGCTGGCGATGTCGCGCAGGTAGAACGTGAGGTCGTGCGGCGCCAGCCCGGCGGCAGCGTTCGCGAGCATCGCCGGGAACTCGGCAAGCCTGAGCATCAGGGCCGCTTCGGTCGGGGCGGTCAGCAGCGCCAGCTCGGCGGCCGAATCCAGCGTGCCGCCCTGCTCGACGAAGTTGCGGATCACCGAGCAGATCCGCGCATGCGCGTACTGCACGTAGAACACCGGGTTCTCGTCGTTGCGCTTCAGCGCCAGGTCGACATCGAAGGTGAACTCGCTGTCGGCCTTGCGGGCGAGCAGGAAGAAGCGCACCGCGTCGCGGCTGGTCCAGTCGATCAGGTCGCGCAGCGTCACGTAGCTGCCGGCGCGCTTGGAGATCTTGACCTCTTCGCCGCCCTTCATCACCGTGACCATCTTGTGCAGCACGTACTCGGGGTAGCCCGCCGGCACGCCCATGTCGGCCGCCTGCAGCCCGGCGCGCACGCGCGCGACGGTGCCGTGGTGGTCGCCGCCCTGGATGTTGATCGCCTTGGTGAAACCGCGTTCGTGTTTGTTGAGGTGGTAGGCGACGTCGGGCACGAAGTACGTGTAGCTCGCGTCTTGCTTGCGCATCACGCGGTCCTTGTCGTCGCCGTACTCGGTGGTGCGCAGCCACAGCGCACCGCCATCTTCGAAGGTCTTGCCGGCGGCGATCAGGCGCTTCACCGTGGCGTCGACCCGGCCCGACGCGTACAGGCTCGATTCGAGAAAGTAGTGATCGAAGCGCACGCCGAAGGCCTGCAGATCCAGATCCTGCTCGTGGCGCAGGTAGGCGACCGCGAACTGGCGGATGCCGTCGAGGTCGTTCACATCGCCCGAGGCGGTGAACGCGCGGTCGTCGGCGCGCACGGTCTTGCCGGCGAGAAAGTCGGCCGCGATGTCGCCGATGTACTCGCCGTTGTAGGCCGACTCGGGCCAGCCGGCGTCACCGGGCTTGAGGCCGCGCAACCGGGCCTGGACCGAGTTCGCGAGCGTCGCGATCTGCACGCCGGCGTCGTTGTAATAGAACTCGCGGCTGACCTGCCAGCCCTGGGTCTCGAACAGGTTGCAGATCGCATCGCCGAGCGCCGCCTGGCGCGCATGGCCGAGGTGCAGCGGGCCGGTCGGATTCGCCGAAACGAACTCGACCAGTACCCGATCGGGCCGGTCCGGCTGGCGACCGAACGAATCGCCGGCAGCGATCACTTCGCCGACGACCGCCTGTTTTGCGGCCGGCTTGAGCCGCAGGTTGATGAACCCGGGGCCGGCGATCTCGAGCGCGTCGACCCAACGCTGCACGGCCGGCTGGCGGTTCAGTGCCGCGACCAGTGCGGCCGCGAGCTCGCGCGGGTTCTTCTTCAGTGCTTTGGCCAGCGGCATCGCGGCGGTGCAGGCCAAGTCGCCGTGCGCGGCCTGCTTGGGCGACTCGAAGGCCGGCGCGAGCGTGGCGTCCGGTGCGACCTCGCGGATCGCCGCGAGCAGCGCGGCGAGGAGGTCCTGTTGGGCTTGGATCATGGCGACGATTCTACGGGGCCACCCCGCGGCGGCCGGCACCCTGGCCCGCGCGCGGGTGAGCGGGAATAGTTGCACTTTGCGTCCCGCATCGGCCCGGTGTGCACGGCCGGCCAATGCGAAGATGCGCCTTCCAGCGACTGTGCCGATGCAAACCGTCCCGACCCCCTTCGATCCGACCCCGCCCGACGCGCCGGCGTTGCCGAGTCACATCGGCAAGTACCGCGTGCTGAAGCGGATCGGCGAGGGCGCGACCGCCGAGGTCTTCCTGTGCCACGACGCGTTCAAGGGCATCGATGTCGCGATCAAGCGCGTGCGCCCGAACCTGACCGGCGATGCGATGGACGGCCGCTACTCCGAACGCTTCTTCGCCGCCGAGGCCGCGCTCGTCGGCCGCCTGAACCATCCGAACGTGGTGCAGATCTTCGACGCGGTGCCCGACCCGGTCGCGCCCTACCTCGTGATGGAGTACGTGGCCGGCAGCACGCTGCGGCCGTACTGCCGCGCCGACCAGCTGCTCGCGCTCGAACTGATCGTCGAAATCGGCTTCAAGTGCGCGATGGCGCTGGGCTACGTGTACCGGCAGGGCCTGATTCACCGCGACGTGAAGCCGGCCAACCTGCTCGCGGTGCTGAACAACGGCTCGGTCACCGACGTGAAGATCAGCGACTTCGGCAGCGTGCTGAACCTCGCGGCCGACACGACGCAAATCTACCGCGTGGGCTCGCTGGCCTACATGTCGCCCGAGCAACTCGACGGCGGCACGCTCGACGCGCGCGCCGACATGTACTCGCTCGGTGCCGTGCTGTATCACCTCATTTGCGGGCGGCCGCCGTTCGAGGCGCAGGTGCAGTCGGCCATGATGCACCAGATCTACCATGTGCAGCCGGACTCGCTGACGCGCCTGCGCGAGGGTGTCAGCGCCGGGCTGGACGTGGTGATCCAGCGAGCGCTGGCGAAACAACCGGACCAGCGCTACCCCGACTGGGAGGCATTCGCGCAGGCGCTCTCGAGCCTGATCACGAACCAGCAGGTGCCGCGCGGCCAGCTGCAGGGCGTGCTCGACTCGGAGCGCTTCAACCTGCTGCGTACGCTCGACTTCTTTGCGAGCTTCGGCGACGTCGAGCTGTGGGAGGTCGTGCACCGCGCCAGGTGGCAGCGCTTCAACTTCGGCCATGCGCTGTATCGCAAGGGCGAGGAAGGCAACAGCTTTCACATCCTGGCGCAGGGCGAGGTCGAGGTGTTTCGCGACGGCAAGCGGGTGGCGCAGCTGCGCAGCGGCACCTCGGTCGGCGAGATGGCCTACCTCGCGCCGAGCCCGGACCTGAAGCGCCACAGCACCGACGTGATCGTGACCGAAGCGGCGACGACGATCTCGTTCACGCCCGAGACGCTGGTGCAGGTCAGCCCGGGCTGCAAGCACCTGTTCGACCAGGCCTTCATCCGCGTGCTGGTGCGCCGGCTGCATGTCGCGCACGAATCGCTCGCGCATCCGCGCCGGATTCTCTGAACGCGGCGGGCGTGTCCACCGCAGGACATGCTCGTGCGTTGTGCGCTTGCTGGCGCATGGGGCGCGTGCTTCAATGCTCGCCGGCACGATGCCACCCCATGCAATCCTTCCAGGAGCTCCGATGAAACATCTGATGACCGTTTTTGCTTTGGCCGCCGCCTGCCTCTCGACTTCGGCCTTCGCCGCCGATGCGGCCAGCGCGCCGATGGGCAAGCAGCAATCCAAGATGGCCGAGTGCAACAAGGATGCCGTCGACAAGAAGGGCGACGAGCGCAAGGCCTTCATGAAGACCTGCCTGTCGGCCAAGAAAGTGACCCAGCAAGAAAAGATGAAGGCCTGCAACGCCGACCCGAAGGCCAAGGCCGCCAAGGGCGACGAGCGCAAGGCGTTCATGAAGAGCTGCCTCAGCGCCTGATCCGAAGCGTTTCCTCTTGCAAGGCCCGCCGCGCGCGGGCCTTGTTCATTTCGGCGGCGCACGCCGCCAGTAGCTGGCGTCGCCGTAGCTGTGCTTCAGGAAGTCGATCCACAGCCGCACCCGCAGCGCCAAGTGCTTGGCGTGCGGGAACACCGCGTAGATGCCGTTCGGCGGCGCCGCGAAGGCGTCGAGCACGCTGACGAGTTCGCCGTTCGCTACCTCCTGTTCGACCTCCCACGCCGAGCGCCACGCCAGCCCGAGGCCGGCCGAGCACCAGGCGTGCAGCACCTGGCCGTCGGTGCAGTCCAGGCGCCCGGTCGGCCGCAGGTGGATCACCTCGCCATCGACCTCGAAGGCCCAGCCGCGCGTCTGGCTCGCGTCGCTCGACAAGGCCAGGCACTCGTGGCGCGCCAACTCGGCCGGATGCATCGGCGTGCCGGCGCGCTTCAGGTACGCGGGCGTCGCAACGCACAAGCGCCGGTTGTCGGCCAGGCGCACGCTGACGAGGCTGCTGTCGGGCAAATCGCCGACGCGCACCGCGCAGTCGAAGCTCTCGTTGACGATGTCGACGACGCGGTCCGACAGGTTCAACGACAGACTGACCTCCGGGTGCAGCGCCAGAAAACGCGGCACCAGCGGCGCGACGTGGCGGCGCCCGAAACCGGCCGGCGAGGTGATGCGCAAATGCCCGCTCGCCTTCACGCCGCCGGCGCTGACGCTGGCCTCGGCGTTGGCCAAGTCGGCGAGCAGACGCTGGCAGTCTTCGAGGAAGGCACTGCCCTCGTGCGTCAGGCTGATCCTGCGCGTCGTGCGCACCAGCAGCTTGACGCCCAGACGCGCTTCGAGCGCGTCGATGCGGCGTCCGATCACGGCCGGCGCGACGCCTTCCGCCGCGGCTGCGGCGGTGAGACTGCCGCGCGTGGCGACCGACGCGAAGGATTCGAGCTGGTTCAGCTTGTTCATGATTCCATTCAATCAAGTCATCAATCCGGCGATCGAATCGTACTTAATGCCGGTTCGGTTATCGAATAAATTCATGAAATGGAGAAAGCGCCCACTGTCACGACCCCGCGCGCGGTGCTGTTCGACGCCTACGGCACGCTGTTCGACGTCTACAGCGTCGCGCTGCTGGCCGAGCAGCTGTTCCCCGGTTTCGGCGAGCGCCTGTCGGTGCTGTGGCGCGACAAGCAGATCGACTACACGCGCCTGACCTCGATGAGCGGCCGGTACAAGCCGTTCTGGGAGTTGACCCGCGCCGGCCTGCGTTTCGCGGCGCTGCGGCTCGGGCTCGACATGAACGCCGTCGCCGAAGACCGGCTGATGAACCAGTACCGCCACCTCAGCAGCTTCCCCGAAAACCGCGAGGTGCTGGCCGAGTTGAAGGCGCGCGGCGTCCCGGCCGGCATCCTGAGCAACGGCGACCCCGAGATGCTCGGCGTGGCCGTCAAGAGCGCCGGCTTTTCGGGCCTGCTCGCACACGTGATCAGCGTGCACGCGCTGAAGAAATTCAAGACCGACCCGGCGACCTACGCGCTCGGCACCCAGGCACTGAACTTGCCGGCCAAAGACATCCTGTTCGTGTCGAGCAACGGCTGGGACGCGATCGGCGCGACTTGGGCCGGCTACACGACACTCTGGGTCAACCGCTTCAACCTGCCGCTCGAACAACTCGACACGAACCCCACGCGCACCGGCACGAGCCTGCGCGATGTGCTCTCTTTTTTCGATCAACCTACCACTGCATGACCATGACCGATCGCACCTCAATCCACGGACTCCAGATCGCCACCCCGCTGCAGCGCTTCGTCGAGGAGCAGGTCTTGCCCGGCACCGGCATCGACGCCGCGGTGTTCTGGAAAGGCTTCGACGCGATCGTCGCCGACCTCGCGCCGAAGAACGCCGCGCTGCTCGCCGAGCGCGACCGGCTGCAGACCGAGCTCGATCACTGGCACAAGAAGCACCCCGGTCCGATCAAGAACCCGGCGAAGTACCAAGCCTTTCTGACGAAGATCGGCTACCTCGTGCCGGTGCCGCCGGTCGTGAAAGCGACGACGAAGAATGTCGATGCCGAGCTTGCGCTGCAGGCCGGCCCGCAACTGGTCGTGCCGATCACGAACGCGCGCTACGCACTGAACGCGGCGAACGCGCGCTGGGGCTCGCTGTACGACGCGCTGTACGGGACCGATGCGATCTCCGACGCCGACGGCGCCGAGAAAGGCGCCGGCTACAACCCGGTGCGCGGCGCGAAGGTGATCTCGTATGCGCGCCACGTGCTCGACCGCACCGCGCCACTCAAAAAGGGCTCGCACGTCGACTCGACCGGCTATCGCGTCGAAGCCGGCGCACTCGTCGTCACGCTCGCGAACGGCACGACGACCGGCCTCGCAAAGCCCGCGCAGTTCATCGGCCACCAGGGCGACGCCGCCGCGCCGTCGGGCGTGCTGCTGCAGCACAACGGCCTGCACCTCGATCTGCGCATCGACCGCTCGACCGCGATCGGCAAGGACGACCCGGCCGGCGTTTCCGACCTCGTGCTCGAAGCGGCGCTGTCGACCATCCTCGACCTCGAAGACTCGGTCGCCGTCGTCGATGCCGACGACAAGGTGCAGGCCTACGGCAACTGGCTCGGCATCGTGAAGGCGACGTTGACCGAAGAGGTCAGCAAGGGCGGCAAGACCTTCACGCGCGGCCTGAACGCCGACCGCGTCTATGTCGGCAGCAAGGGCGGCGAGGTGAAGCTGCACGGCCGCTCGCTGCTGTTCCTGCGCAATGTCGGCCACCTGATGACGAACCCGGCGATCCTGTGGGGCGCCGACGGCCGGGAGATTCCGGAAGGGATCATGGACGCCGTGATCACGACGACGATCGCGCTGCACGATCTGCAGAGACATGGCGCCAACGGCATCGTCAACTCGCGCACCGGCTCGGTCTACATCGTCAAGCCGAAGATGCACGGCCCGGCCGAAGTGGCCTTCGCCGCCGAGCTGTTCGGCCGCGTCGAGCAGCTGCTCGGGCTGCCGAAGGCCACGGTCAAGCTCGGCATCATGGACGAGGAGCGCCGCACCAGCGTCAACCTGAAGGCCTGCATCGCCGCCGCGGCGGACCGCGTCGCGTTCATCAACACCGGCTTCCTCGACCGCACCGGCGACGAGATGCACACTGCGATGCAGGCCGGGCCGATGCTGCGCAAGGGCGACATGAAGGGCAGCGCCTGGATCGCCGCCTACGAGCGCAATAACGTGCTCGTCGGCCTGAGCTGCGGCCTGCGCGGCAAGGCGCAAATCGGCAAGGGCATGTGGGCGATGCCCGACCTGATGGCGGCGATGCTCGAACAGAAGATCGCGCACCCGAAGGCCGGCGCCAACACCGCGTGGGTGCCGAGCCCGACCGCGGCCACGCTGCACGCGCTGCACTACCACCAGGTCGATGTGTTCGCGGTGCAGAAGGCGCTCGAGAAGACCGATGCGGCCGCGGCGGCGCCGGCGATCCTCGAAGGCCTGCTGACCGTGCCGGTCGTGAAGAAGGCCAAGTGGAGCGACGCCGAGCGCCAGCAG
The DNA here is from genome assembly GCA_040389925.1 of Pseudomonadota bacterium. Lineage (GTDB taxonomy): Bacteria > Pseudomonadota > Gammaproteobacteria > Burkholderiales > Burkholderiaceae_C > LMDS01. The sequence goes on along the minus strand of JAZJZJ010000289.1, from coordinate 1,985 downwards.
GAGCTCGACAACAACGCGCAAGGCATCCTCGGCTACGTGGTGCGCTGGATCGACCAGGGCGTGGGCTGCTCGAAGGTGCCCGACATCCACAACGTCGGCCTGATGGAAGACCGCGCGACCTTGCGCATCAGCAGCCAGCACATGGCGAACTGGCTGCTGCATGGCGTGGTCTCGAAGAAAGACGTGAACGCGACGCTCAAGCGCATGGCCAAGGTCGTCGACAAGCAGAACAAGGGCGACCCGCTGTACCAGCCGATGGCCGGCCGTTTCAAGGAATCGGCTGCGTTCCAGGCCGCGCACGACCTCGTTTTCAAGGGCCTCGCGCAGCCGAGCGGCTACACCGAGCCGTTGTTGCATGCGTGGCGGTTGAAGGTCAAGGCCGTTTAATGGAGCCCCCGGTGCGGAGTACCGCACCACCCCCCGAGAGGGTGCGGGGCCGCTTGGGGCGGCCCGGCGCCGGCCCCGCCTGACCGCAGTTCGTCCCCACGAAGCCGCCGCCCGTCGCAGGCGAGCGGCCGTCTCCCGAGCGGCCCGCTACAGTGGCGCGCTGCGTCTACCCGGCGCAGCACCATTGCAACCGGCGCCGGCACCCCGGCGCGCCGAGGAGACTTCGTGAACTTGTCGAGATTGACGCTGGCCCTTGCCGCCGCCATGCTCGTCGCCGCCACGGCGGCGACCGCCCAAACCCCCGCCGCGAAACCCGTCAGCGGCATCGATCGCAGCGCTGTCGACCCTGCGGTGCGCCCACAGGATGATCTGTACGCCCACGTCAACGGCCGCTGGCTGAAGAGCGCAACCTTTCCGCCCGACAAGGCTTACATCGGGGTCGGCGAGCAACAGCACGACCTGACCCAGCAGCATCTGCGCAGCCTGGTCGAAGACGCACAGCGCCGCCGCGGTGACCCCGAGGCGGCGAAGATCGGCGATCTCTACGCCAGCTTCATGGACGAGGCGGCGATCGAGAAGCTCGGCCTGAAGCCGCTTGCCGCCGAACTCGCGGCGATCGACGCGGTCGCCGACCACCAGCAGTTCGCGGCGCTGATGCCGCGCCTCGCGCGCTTCGGCGCGCACATGCCGGTCGACATCTACGTCGGGCAGGACGACCGCAACGCCACGCGCTACGTGCCCTCGCTGGTGCAATCGGGCCTCGGGCTGCCGAACCGCGACTACTTCCTGAAACTCGACGACGCCAAGTTCGCCAGCGTGCGCGTGAAGTACGCCGAGTACCTCGCGAAGCTGTTGACGCTGGCGGGCGCTACCGCGTCCGATGCCGAAGCCGCGGCGCAAGCCATCCTCGCGCTCGAGACCGAACTCGCGCGCGTGCAGTGGAGCGCGGTCGAGAACCGCGATCCGATCAAGGGCTACAACCGCGTTGAGCTCGGCGCGCTGCCGGCGCTCGCGCCCGGTGTCGACTGGCCGGCCTGGCTCGGCGGCGCCGGCCTGGCCGGCAAGACGCCCGACGTGCTGGTGCGTCAACCGAGTTACCTGAAGGGCTTGGGCGGGCTGCTCGAATCGGTGCCGCTCGCGACCTGGAAGGCCTACGCGCGCGCGCACCTGCTCAGCGCCTTCGCGCCGTACCTGAACAAGGACTTCGTCGACGCGCGCTTCGCGTTCGTCGGCACCGCGCTGAGCGGCACGCAGGAGAACCGGCCGCGCTGGAAGCGCGGTGTGCAGCTCGTCGACCAGTCGATCGGCGAAGGGCTGGGCAAGCTGTATGTCGCCGCGTACTTCCCGCCCGGGAACAAGCAGCGCATGGACGCGCTGGTCGCGAACCTGCTCGCTGCCTACAAGGACAGCATCGCCACGCTGGCCTGGATGGGCCCGGCCACGCGCCAGGAGGCGCTCGCGAAGCTCGCCAAGTTCAACGCCAAGATCGGCTACCCGACGCGCTGGATCGACTACGGCAGTTTGCAGATCCGCCGCGACGACTTGGTCGGCAACGTGATGCGCGCGCGCAGCTTCGAGGACGCGCGCAACCTCGCCAA
>JAZJZJ010000288.1:0-6086 GCA_040389925.1 Pseudomonadota bacterium | reverse complement strand
AGATCTGCGGCACGCCGACGCCGGTGACGATGCGCGTGGTGCAGATCGAGCCCGGCCCGATGCCGACCTTGACCGCATCGGCACCCGCCTCGACCAGCGCCAGCGCGGCCGTGCCGGTGGCGATGTTGCCGCCGATCACGTCGACCTGCGGGAAGTTCTTCTTGACCCAGCGCACGCGCTCGATCACGCCGGCGCTGTGGCCGTGTGCGGTGTCGACGACGATCACGTCGACGCCGGCCCTCACGAGCAGCTCGACGCGCTCTTCGGTGCCGTCACCGACGCCGACCGCCGCGCCCGCGCGCAGCTTGCCGTGCGCGTCGCGGGCGGCGTTCGGAAAACTCGTCTGCTTGGTGATGTCCTTCACCGTCATCAGCCCGCGCAGCTCGAAAGCGCTGTTCACGACCAGCACGCGTTCCAGCTTGTGCCTGTGCATCAAGGCCTTGCCGTCTTCGATCGTGGCCGATTCGGGCACGGTCACGAGGCGCTCGCGCGGCGTCATGATTTCGCTGACGGGCGCATCCAGCCGGGTCTCGAAGCGCAGGTCGCGGTTCGTGACGATGCCGACGACCGTCTTGCCTTGCAGCACCGGAAAGCCCGAAACGCCGTGCTGGCGCGACAGGTCCATCACGGCGCGCACCGGCGTATCCGGTGTCACGGTGATCGGGTCGCGCAGCACGCCCGATTCATAGCGCTTGACGCGCGCCACCTCGGCGGCCTGCTGCTTCGGCGTCAGGTTTTTGTGGATGATGCCGATGCCGCCCTCCTGCGCCAGCGCGATCGCGAGGCGGGCCTCCGTCACCGTGTCCATGGCGGCGGACACCAAGGGCAGGTTCAGGCGGATGTTGCGGGAAAGGGGGGTCGACAGATCGGTGTCGCGGGGCAACACCTGGGAGAACGCTGGCACCAACAACACATCGTCGAAGGTGAGCGCTTTGCCAAGAAGGCGCATGGGAAAAGCTCCTGACGCAAAAGCGAATTATACGGATGCGCGCACAAAGACACGCTTCGACGCGGTCGGCTTGGACTGAAACGGGCCTGCCGCATACACTCCAACGCCATGACAAGTGCACGAGCGAGCGCCATGACGCGTTGGAGCAAGGTCGCGTTGGCGGCATTGATCGGTCTGAGCCTGGCGTTGCCGGCGGCAGCGCAGTGGAAGTGGCGCGACAAGCGCGGCCAGACCCAGTACAGCGACCTGCCGCCGCCCCCGGGCGTGCCCGAAAGCGACATTCTGCAGCGGCCAAGTGCGGGCGCGGCGCGGCGCGCGCCGGTCGCCGCCGCGCCGGCCTCGGCGGCCTCGGCCGCCCCGTTGTCGGCCGCGCGGGCCTCCGACCCCGAGCTCGAAGCCCGGCGCAAGAAGGCCGAGCAAGAGGTGGCCGACAAGAAAAAAGCCGAAGACGCAAAGATCGCGGCCACCCGGGCCGACAACTGCACTCGCGCCAAAGACCAGTTGCGCACGCTCGACAGCGGGATCCGCATCGCGCGCGTCGACGCCAAGGGTGAGCGCGAGATTCTCGACGACGCCGCACGCGCCGCCGAAGGCCGGCGCATGCGCGACGTGATCGCCTCCGAGTGCAAGTGAACGGGGCTCAGCGCGGCTGATTCGCCCTGACCTTGGCCTGGGTGCGGTGACGCTGCCGCCGGGCGTCTTTCGGATCGACCCGCAACGGGCGATACAACTCCACCCGGTCGCGATCGCGCAGCCGGTCGCCCCGGTCGCAAAACGCGCCCCAGATGCCGACCGGCAAGCTGTCGATCGCGAGCGCCGGATGGCGCGCCTGCAGGCCGCTCTCGCGCAGCGCATCGGCCACGGTCGCGCCGGGTGCGAGTTGCAGCGTCACCTCGTCGACCTCGCCGGCACGCGGGCTGTAGGCCACGCTGACGTTCAGGCGGTGGTCGACGTCAGCGGGCGCCATGGACCTGCTCGGCGCGTTTGACGAACGAGTCGACGAAGGTGTTGGCGATGCGGTCGAACACCGGGCTGATCAGCGCATCGAGCGCGCCGTTGGCGAAGCTGTAGCGCAGCTCGAACTCGATCTTGCAGGCCTTGGCATGGACGCCCTCGCCGGCCGGCACCGGCACGAAGCGCCAAGTGCCGTCGAGCACCGAGAACGGGCCGTCCACCAGCTTCAGCACCACGCTCTCGTCGGCGACGTGCTCGTTGCGGGTCGTGAACGCCTGCCGCACGCCGAGGTACGAAAGGTGCAGTCGTGCCGTAACGCCAGCCTCGCGCTCCTCGAGAACCTCAGCCTTCTCGCACCACGGCAGGAACTTCGGATAGTCGGCCACGCCGGTGACCAACGCGTACATCTCGTGCGGCGAGTACCACAGCAGAACTGTCTTCTTGACCTGCTTCACGACGACACCCCGCCCGCCGAATACAGCGTGCGACCCTCCGGGAGGGTCGGGCCTTGCTTGGGGCGGCCCGGCGCGGCGGCCCGCAGCGAATGGGTTGGCACTGATCGCTTCATACAATGCTGAAATTGTATTGGGCACTTTGCGCCCCAGATAAGTGCCCATGTCCATCGCCGAAAATCGCCGCGCCCATTTTGACTACCACCTCGAGGAGCGCCACGAGGCCGGCATGGTGCTGCACGGCTGGGAGATCAAGGCGATCCGCGCGGGCCAGGTCCAACTGACCGACGGCTACGTCGTGATCCGCGACGGCGAGCTCTACCTGATCGGCTGCCGCATCAACGCGCTGCGCAGCGCCTCGACCCACGTGAACCCCGAGGCCGATCGCACCAAGAAGCTGCTGATGCACAAGGAAGAGATCAAGCGGCTGATCGGCAAGGTCGAGCAAAAGGGCTTCACGCTGGTGCCGCTGAACCTGCACTTCAAGGGCAGCCACGTGAAGGCCGAGATCGCGCTCGCGAAAGGCAAGGCCGAGCACGACAAGCGCAACACCGAGAAGAAGAAGGACTGGGAGCGCGAGAAAGGCCGGCTGATGCGGCACAAGGTTTCATCGAAGCCGAGCCGTGACTGAAGCCACGTCGACGCTGCGCGAGATCGGCGACCTGCCCGGGCCGCGCGGCCTGCCGATCGTCGGCAACGCGTTCCAGCTCGACCGGGCGCGGCTGCACCAGACGGTGGAAGGCTGGGCGCGCGAGTTCGGGCCCTTCTTCCGCTTCAGGCTCGGCAGGCGCACGCTGCTCGGCGTGGCCGATCACGAGGCGTTGAGCGCCGCATTGCGCGACCGACCCGACGGGTTTCGGCGCACCAAACACCTGGAAACCATCGGCCTCGAGATGGGCCTGACGCCGGGCGTCTTCGGCGCCAACGGCGAGGCCTGGAAGCGCCAGCGCCGCATGGTGATGGCGGGCTTCGACCCGACGCACGTCAAGGCCTACTTTCCGTCGCTGCTGAAGGTCACGCAGCGGCTGCGTGGCCGTTGGCTGCGCGCCGCCAACGCCGAGCAGGCGATCGAGCTGCAACCCGAGCTGATGCGTTTCACGGTCGACGCGATCGCCGGGCTGGCGTTCGGCGCCGACGTCAACACGCTCGAATCGGATGACGAGATCATCCAGCAGCACCTCGACAAGATCTTTCCGGTGCTGTTCAAGCGCGTGTTCTCGATGCTGCCGTGGTGGCGCTGGTTTCCGCGCGCAACCGATCGGCAGCTCGATCGCAGCGTGATCGCCGTCAACGCGGCGATCGCCGGCTTCATCGCGCAGGCGCGCGCGCGGCTCGCGGCCGAGCCGCAGCGCCGCATGCGGCCACCCAACCTGTTGGAGGCGATGATCGTCGCGGCCGATGAAGGCGACAGCGGCGTGACGGATCGCGAGGTCGCCGGCAACGTCTTGACGATGCTGCTCGCCGGCGAGGACACGACCGCGAACACGCTCGCGTGGATGATCTACCTGCTGCAGCGTCATCCCGAAACGCTGCGCCGCGCGCAGGCCGAAGTCCGCGCCCTCGCGCTCGATTCGCGCGCATTCACGCCGGATCACATGGCGAGCCTCGACTACCTCGAAGCCTGCGCGCACGAGACGATGCGGCTCAAGCCGGTCGGCCCGTTCCAGGTGATCGAGGCGTTGCGCGACACCGAGATCGCCGGCATCCGCGTGCCCGAGCGCACCGGCGTGTGGTGCGTGATGCGCGGCGACAGCCTGAGCGAGCGCCACTTCCCGAACGCGCTCGCGTTCCGGCCCGAGCGCTGGCTGGCTGACGGCGGCGCCGGCGCCGCGAGTTCTGCGAAGCGCGTGTCGATGCCCTTCGGCGCCGGCCCGCGTGTCTGCCCTGGCCGCTACCTTGCGCTGCTCGAAATGAAGATGGCGATGGCGATGCTGCTGACGCACTTCGACATTGCCGACGTCACGACGCCGGATGGCGGCGAGGCGGTCGAGCACCTCGCGTTCACGATGATGCCGGTCGGGTTGACGATGCGGCTGCGCGAACGCAGCTGAAACTCAGCCGTCGAGCGCCGCCAGCGCCTGCTGTGAATCGGCGATCAGATCGTCAACAGCTTCGAGACCGACCGAGAAACGCACCAGCGTGCCGCGCCACTTGGGCTGTTTGCGCATCATCGACAGGTCGTACGGCACGACGAGGCTGACCGGCCCGGCCCACGAGAAACCGATCCTGAACAGCGTCAGCGCGTCGACGAAGGCATCGACCTGACGCGCGCTGTAGCGGGCGTCGAACACGATCGAGAACAGCCCGGCCGACTTGGTGCACAGCGCGTGCCAGTGTTCATGGCCCGGCGAACCGTTCAACGCCGGATGCAGCACCTGCGCCACCTCGGGCCGCTGCGCCCACCATCGCGCGAGTGCGCGCCCGGCCCGATCGGCCGCGTCGTAGCGCAGCGGCAGGCTCGGCAACGCGCGCAGCAGCGCCTCGGCATCGTTCGCGCCGATGCCCCAGCCCATGCGCATGTGCGCGGCGTTGAGCTTCAGGTGCAGAGCAGGGTCACGCGTCGTCGCCGAACCCATCAGCACGTCACCGCCGCCCGAGGGGTACTTGGTGAGCGCATGCACCGAGACGTCGACGCCGAGTGCGTCGTCGCCCCGACCCGCCAGCTTGAACGGATTGAACGCGAGCCCCGCGCCCCAAGTGTTGTCGAGCGCCACCAGCGCGCCCTTCGAACGCGCCGCACGCACGAGGTTCGGGACATCGGGGAACTCCATCGTCACCGAACCGGGCGGCTCGACCCACACCAGCTTCGTTTGCGGCGTGACGCTTGCGGCGAGCGCGTTCGCGTCCATCGGGTCGTAGAGGCGGTGCGTGACGCCCCAACCGGCGAGTTCGTGGCGCGCGAGTTCCTTGTTCGGGTTGTAGGCGTTGTCGGGGATCAGCACCTCGTCGCCGGCACGCAGCAGCGCGATGTCGGTCAACGCGATCGCGGCGAGACCGCTCGGCACCAGCACCGTGTGCAGCCCGCCTTCGAGCGTCGCGATCCGTTCTTCGAGCGTGAAGGTGGTCGGCGTGCCATGCAGACCGTAGGTGTAGCCGGCCTTCTCTTTCCAGTTGCGCGCGCGCATTGCCGCGACGTCCGCGAAGATCACGGTCGAGGCCTTGAACACGCCGGGCTGCGGCGCGTCGAAGCCGGCGGGCGGCTGGTAGTCGTGGTGGATCAGTTGGGTGGCAATGTCGCGAGCGGTCATCGGGTTCTCGTCGGTGCGGATTTCGCGGCAGTTTAGGTGAGCGGCTTCAATGCGGCGAACAGGCTCGGCAGCAGTTCAGTCACCGTCGGGTGGATGAACATCGTCTGCGTGATGCGGGTGTACGGCAGGTCGGCGGCCATCGCGAGCGCCAGCAATTGCACGACCTCGTCGGCCTCGATGCCGAACAGCGCGGCGCCGAGGATGCGCCCAGTCTGCGCATCGACCAGCACCTTCATGAAGCCGGTCGTCTCGCCACGCTCGCGCGCACGGCCGACGCGCGCCATCGGGAGGCTCGCGACGAGCGCGGCGCGGCCGCTCGCGCGCACCTCGGCCGCGCTCATGCCGATGCGGCCGAGCGGCGGGTCGGTGTAGAGCGCGTAGGCGCTGATCCGGTCGGAGACGCGACGCGCGCCGCCGTCGAGCAAATTCGCCGCGACGATCTCGAAGTCGTTGTACGAGGTGTGCGTGAACGCGCCCTTGCCG
>JAZJZJ010000287.1:0-12049 GCA_040389925.1 Pseudomonadota bacterium | reverse complement strand
GCGCAGGGCGTGCCGGCCGAGCACCGGCAGGGGCTGGGCAACACCGGCATCCTCGAGCAGGCGCTCGCCAGCGGCGCGGTCGACATCTACCCCGAGTACACCGGCACGATCGTGCGCGAGCTGCTGAAGCGGCAGGGCAATCCGTCGCTCGCCGAGCTGAACGAATGGCTCGCGCCGCGCGGGCTCAAGGCCGCCGTGCCGCTCGGCTTCAACAACACCTATGCGCTGGCGATGGCCGAGGCGCGTGCGGCCGAGCTCGGCATCACGCGCATCTCGGATCTGCTCGGGCCGAAGGCGACAGGCTTGCGGCTCGGCCTCTCGCACGAGTTTCTCGAACGCGGCGACGGCTGGCCCGCGCTGAAGGCCGCCTACAAGCTGCCGCAGGCGAGCGCCAACGGCTTGGACCACGGCCTGGCTTACGACGCGATCCGTGCCGGGACCGTTGATCTGATCGACATCTACTCGACCGATGCCAAGGTCGGCCGCTACGCGCTGCGCGTGCTGCAGGACGACCTCGGCTTCTTCCCGAAGTACGACGCGGTGCTGCTGATGCGCGTGGCGGTCGACGTGCGGCCGCTGGCTCGGCTCGAAGGCCGCATCGACGCCGCCGCGATGATCGCGATGAACGCGCAAGTCGAGCTCGACGGGCAGAGTTTTGCGGCCGTCGCGAAGCAGTTCGTCGACGGCGGCGCAGCGCTCGCGGGCAAGGCGCGTCAAGGCTTCATGCAGCGCCTGTTCGCGCCCGATTTCGCGCGGCTCGCCGGCCAGCACCTGCTGCTGGTGTTCGGCTCGCTGGGGATTGCGATCCTCGTCGGCGTACCGCTCGGCGTGGCCGCGTGGCGCTGGCCGCGCAGCGCCGGCTGGGTGCTCGGCGTGGCCGCGGTGCTGCAGACGGTGCCGTCGCTGGCGCTGCTCGCGTTCCTGATCGCGCTGCTCGGTAGCATCGGTTTCGTGCCGGCGCTGATCGCGCTGTTTCTCTATGCGCTGCTGCCGATCGTGCGCAACACGCACGCCGGCCTGAACGGCGTGCCCGCGGGCTTGGCGCAGGCCGCGCTCTCGCTCGGCCTGACGCGCACGCAAAGCCTGCGCGAGGTGCAGCTGCCGCTCGCGCTGCCGACGCTGATGGCGGGCGTCAAGACCGCCGCGGTGATCAACGTCGGCACAGCGACGATGGCCGCGTTCATCGGCGCCGGCGGCTTCGGCGAGCGCATCGTCGCGGGCCTGGCAGTCAACGACAGCAGCGCGATGCTCGCCGGGGCGTTGCCGGCCGCGGTGATGGCACTGGCGGTGCAGGGCGTGTTCGATCTGATCGAGCGTCGGCTGGTGCGTGGTCAGCCGGCCTGACGGTCGGCTGGTGCGCGCCCGCCCGGCCTGAAGGTCCGGCCGCGCCGCAGGCGACAATGCGCGAATGCCCCTCGACTGGATTTCGCTCGCGCTGCTGGCGCTCCTCGTTTTTCTTGTCCTGCTGACCCTCTGGATCGCGCTGCGCCGCCCCGACGAGGCGCCGCTGAAGGCTTTGCGCGACGAACTGCAAGCCGCGGTGCGTGCCGACGTGCAGCAACTCGAACGCAGCCTGCGCGACGAGGTTGCGCGCAGCGCCGGCAACACGCGCGGCGAGCTCGCACAGACGCTCGCGACCTTCCAGCAGACCTTGCTGACGCAGCAGGGCGACGTGGCGCGCACGCAGAACGAGCAGATCGACAGCTTTCGCACCCAGCTCGCGGCGACGCAAGCGCACCAGGCCGACACGCTGGGCCGCTCGGGCGAGCAGCAGGCGCTGTCGCTGAAGCGCTTCTCGGACACGCTGATCGAGCAGCTGCGCGCGCTCTCGCAATCGAACGATCAGCGCATGGCCGAGGTGCGCACGACGGTCGAGCAGAAGCTCACGGCAATCCAGCAGGACAACGAGAAGAAGCTCGAACAGGTGCGCCAGACGGTCGACGAGAAGCTCCACGCGACGCTCGAGCAGCGCCTCGGCGAAAGCTTCAAGCAGGTCGCCGACCGGCTCGACCAGGTGCATCGCGGCCTGGGTGAAATGCAGGGTCTCGCGAAGGACGTGGGCTCGCTCAGCCGGGTGCTGAACAACGTCAAGACGCGCGGCAACTTCGGCGAGGTGCAGCTCGCGGCGCTGCTCGAAGAAGTGTTCACCGCGGACCAGTTCGGGCGCAACGTCGAGACCATTCCGGGCAGCAACCAGCGTGTCGATTTCGCGCTGCGCCTGCCGGGCCGGCGCGACGACGGCGTGCCGCTGTGGCTGCCGATCGACGCGAAGTTTCCGCGCGAGGATTACGAACGTCTGCTTGATGCGCAGGCCCTTGCCGACCCGGTCGCCGCCGAGATCGCCGCGAAGGCGATCGAAATGCGGCTGCGTGCCGAGGCGCGCACGATCCGCGAGAAGTACATCGCCGCGCCGCATACCGCCGACTTCGGCATCCTGTTCGTGCCGACCGAGGGGCTGTATGCCGAGGCGCTGCGCCGGCCCGGGCTGGTCGAGGCGCTGCAGCGCGAGCACAAGATCATGCTGGCCGGGCCGACGACCTTGCTCGCCACCTTGAACAGCCTGCAGATGGGCTTTCGCACGCTCGCGCTGGAGAAGCGCAGCGCCGAAGTCTGGGAGGTGCTGGGCGCGGTCAAGACGGAGTTCAGCAAGTTCGGCCTCGTGCTCGCGAAGACGAGAAAGAAGCTCGACGAAGCCGCCAACACGATCGACGAAGCCCAGACGCGAACCAACGTGATGACGCGCAAGCTGAAGTCGGTCGAAGCACTCTCCGATGACCGGTCGCAGCAGCTGCTCCCGGGTGCCGAATTGGACATCGCGGACGACGACAGTGCCTGACTCATCCGAGGCAACGCGGCCCGCGCGCAGCCACGCATTGCCGCTCGCCAACGTGCTGGTCGCGCTGATCATCGGCCAGATCTGTCTGCATTCGACGATGGCCGGCATCCGCATGGCGGCGCCGCTGTGGGTGCTGCGGCAAAGCCATGCCGAGTGGGCGGTCGGCGTACTCATCGGGCTGTTCGCGGCGGCGCCGATCGTGCTCGCGCTGCAGGCCGGACGCTTGGCCGATCGGCACGGCTACCACCGGCCGCTGTACGTCGCGGTCGCGCTGACGGTGCTCGGTGGCGTGTTCGCGGTGCTCGCCACCCTGTTCGCCGCGCCGTTCGATTTCATCGCGCTGTGCGGCGCCGCGATCTTCAGCGGCGCGGGCGCGAACTACGGGCTGATCGCGATCCAGCGCACTGCCGGGCGCAGCGCGGTCGATGCGACCGAACTGAAGCGCGTGTTCAGCTGGCTCGGCCTCGCGCCGGCGCTGGCGAACGTGGCCGGCCCGGTGCTCGCCGGCGTGCTGATTGACCTCGTCGGCTTTCGCGTTGCGTTCGCGGCGCTGATGTTGCTGCCGCTGCTCGGCCTCGCGTGGGCGCGGCGCGTGCCGGTCGAGACCCCGCCGCCGCGACCAAGGCAGCCGCTCGCGCAGAGTTCGTGGGATCTGCTGCGCACGCCGGGCCTGCGGCGCCTGCTGGCGGTGAACTGGCTGGTCTCGGCGAGCTGGGACGTGCACACCTTCGTGATCCCGATCCTCGGCCACGAGCGCGGTTTCAGCGCCTCGGCGATTGGCATCGTGCTCGGCGTGTTCGCCGGCGCGGTGGCGCTGGTGCGGTTCGCCATTCCCGCGCTCGCGCACCGGCTGCGCGAGTCGCAGGTGCTCGTCGGGGCGATGCTCGTCACCGGCGCGGTGTTCGCGGTTTACCCGCTGGTGCAATCGCCGTGGACGATGTGCGCCTGCGCCGTCGTGCTCGGCTTGGCGCTCGGCTCGGTGCAGCCGATGATCATGTCGACCTTGCACCAGCTGACGCCGCACGACCGCCACGGCGAGGCGATCGCGCTGCGCGCGATGACGATCAACTTTTCGAGTGCGGTGATGCCGCTGGCGTTCGGCGTCGCCGGCGCGGCGCTGGGCGCGGCCTCACTGTTCTGGGTGATGGGCGCGCTGGTTGCGGTCGGCAGCGTCCAGGCCAGGCGCATCGGGGCAACGCTGGCGTTGCCCCGCTGACCGCCGGCTAGAACTTGATGCCGCTCGGGCTCGCCGGCGGCGGCGCGGTCGGGGCGTCGGGCTGCGACGCGGCGGCCGCGGGCTTCGTCGCCGCAGCGTCGCGGCGCTCGACGATCGGCGTCGCCGCCGCGTACTGGTAGCTCGCCGGCAGGCGCGATTCGCGCGGGTAGCCGGCGGCGTCGAGGTAGGAGCCCCAGACCTCGGGTGCCAAGCCGCGCATCATCTGCGAGCCGATCGCCAGCGTCGGCGCGTCGCGGCCGCCCGACAGGCGCTGCAGCGCTTCGCTGTCTTCGGCGCTTTGCACCTGCTTCTCGCCGTAAGGGATGCCGCGCTGGCGCAGCAGCCGGCGCGCCGATTCGCACGGCTCGCAGGCGCCGCTGACGGTGTAGAGCGTGACCGGGTACTTGGCGGCAGGCGCGCGCAGCTCGAGCGGCAAGGTCGCGTCGGTCGGACCGATGTCGATGCCCCGGCTGCTCAACGAGGTGACTTTGCCGCCGCCGGGTGCCGGCGGCCGGTCGGTGTAGGTGACCTTGCCGTCGGCGCCGATCACCTTGTACTGGGCGTGCGCGGGCAGGGCGGCGAGCAGCGCGACCAGCGCTGCCCAGCCCAGCCAGCCCAACCGGTTCGTGCGCGCACGGTCGTTGACGCAGTCAAGGTTCATGGAATCTCCGGGGCGGCATGCGATGCCTGAATCTAACCCACGCGGCAACGGGCTTCAAGCCGAGGCGCGGTCGCCCGTGCCGGAAGGCGCAGTTTGTCCGGCGACCGGCGCCTCAGCTCAGCCCCTGGTGTCGCAACAGCGCATCGATTTTCGGCTCGCGGCCGCGGAAGGCCTTGAAGCTGTCCATCGTGCTGCGGCTGCCGCCGGTCTCGAGCACGGCCTGACGGTAGCGCCGGCCGGTGTCGACATCGAGCACGTCGGGCGCTTCCTCGAACGCGCTCCAGGCGTCGGCCGAGAGCACCTCGGCCCACTTGTAGCTGTAGTAGCCGGCCGCGTAGCCGCCGTCGAAGATGTGCGTGAAGGTGTTCAACTGACGCGCGAACGGCGGCGGCACCAGCACGGCGACATCGGCCCGGACCGCGTCGACGATCTCGGTCACGCGCGTCTGGGCCTGCGGCTCCGTGTGCAGGCGCATGTCGATCAGCGAAAACTCGACCTGCCGCAACGTGGCGATTCCGCTGTGGAAGTTCTTCGCCGCGAGCATGCGGTCGAACAGTGCGCGCGGCAGCGGCTCAGCGGTGTCGACGTGCGCGGTCATGCGCTTGACCACGTCCCATTCCCAGCAGAAATTCTCCATGAACTGGCTCGGCAGCTCGACCGCGTCCCACTCGACGCCGGAAATGCCCGAGACGCCGAGGTCGTCGATCTGCGTCAGCATCAGTTGCAGGCCGTGGCCGAACTCGTGAAACAGCGTGGTCACGTCGTCGTGCGTCAGCAGCGCCGGGCGTTCGACACCATCGACAACCACCGGCGCCGCAAAGTTGCAGACGAGGTGCGCCACCGGCGTCTGCAGTTCGCCTTCGGGGCGCAGCCAGCGGTCGCGCACGTCGTCCATCCAGGCGCCGGGGCGCTTGCCGGGGCGCGCGAACAGGTCGAGGTAGAACTGGCCGACCAGCCTCGGCGCGCCGTCGACGGCTTCGCGGTCATCGCGCTCGATGCGGAAAAAACGCACGCTCGGATGCCACACCGGCGCGGTGTCGGGGCGGATGCGCAGTTCGAACACGGTCTCGACGATGTGGAACAGGCCCTCGAGCACTTTCGGCTCGGTGAAGTACTGCTTCACCTCCTGCTCGCTGAAGGCGTAGCGCTGCTCCTTCAGCTTCTGGCTCGCGAACGGAATGTCCCAAGCCTCGAGCTCGGGCAGACCGAGTTCGGTGCGCGCGAATTCGCGCAGTTCGGCCAGGTCGCGCAGCGCGCCGGGGCGCGCGCGGTGGCCCAGGTCTTCGAGAAAACCGATCACCTGCGCGGGCGACTCGGCCATCTTGGGCACCAGTGACAGCTCGGCCGGGCTGGCGTAGCCGAGCAGCGCCGCCTCTTCCTGACGCAGCGTGAGCAGCTCGCGGATCAGCGGCGTGTTGTCGAGCGCAGCCGGGCCGAACTCGCTCGCGCGCGTGCTGTTCGCGCGATACAGGCGCTCGCGCAACGCGCGGTCTTGCGCGTACTCCATCACCGGGAAGAAGCGCGGAAACTGCAAGGTCAGCTTGTGGCCGGCCTGGCCCGCGGCTTCGGCGTCGTTGCGCGCGGCCTGCACCACGTCGGCTGGCACGCCGGCAAGCTCTTCGAGGCTTGCGTAATACGCGTAGCCGTCGGTTGCGTCGAGCACGTGCTCCGAGAACTTTTGGCCGACCTCGGCCTGCTGGTCTTGCAACTCGGCATAGCGCTGCTTCGCCGCACCGACGAGTTCGGCACCCGAGAGCTTGAAGTCGCGCAGCGCGTTGGCGAGCGCGCGCTGGCGCGGCGCCGAGAGCTGCGCCGAGCGCGGGTCGGCGAGCACGGCCTGGTACTTGGCGAACAGGCGCTCGTCGGCGCCCAGGCGGGTGTAGAGGTCGACGACCTTGGGCATGTTCGCGGTGTACGCGGCGCGCAGCGCGGGCGAATCGGCGACAGCGTTCAGGTGGCCGATCGCGCCCCAGGCGCGACCGAGGCGTTCGGTCGCGACATCGAGCACGGCCGAGAGAGCGTCGTAGTCGGCCGGCACGGTGTCGCTGGTGGCGAGGTCGAGCGCGGTGTCGGCCGCGGCGAGCAAGGCGTCCATCGCCGGCGTGATGTGCTCGGGGCGGATCGCGTCGAAACGCGGCAGGCCGGCGGCGCTCAGCAGGGGGTTCGCGGTGGTGTCCATTCGGTCTCGCCTCTCTTCAGTTCGCGCGGCTTCAGCGCGCTGCCGCTCTTTCGGCAGATTCCAGCGTGTTCACGAGCAGCATCGCGCGTGTCATCGGCCCGACACCGCCCGGCACCGGCGTGACCCAGCCCGCCACCCGCGAGACGCCGGCGAAGTCGACATCGCCACAGAGCTTGCCGTCGTCGTTGCGGTTCATGCCGACGTCGATCACGATCGCGCCGGGCTTGACCATGTCGGCGGTCAGCACGTTGCGCTTGCCGACCGCGGCGACGACGACGTCGGCCTCGCGGGTCAGCGCGCCGATGTCTTTCGTCCCGCTGTGGCAAATGGAGACGGTCGCGTTGGCTTGCAAGAGCAGCAGCGCCATCGGCTTGCCGACAGTGTTGCTGCGCCCGATCACGACCGCGTGCTTGCCGCGCAAGTCGACGCCGGTGGTCGCGATCAGCTTCATGCAGCCGTACGGCGTGCACGGGCGAAAGCCGGGCAGGCCGGTCATCAGCTCGCCGGCGCTGAGCGTCGAGAAACCATCGACATCCTTGGCCACCGAGATCGCCTCGATCACGCGATGCGGGTTGATGTGTTTGGGCAGCGGCATCTGCACGAGGATGCCGTGGATCGTCGGGTCGGCGTTCAGCGCCGCGATGCGGGCGAGCAGCGGCTCTTCCGCGAAGTCGGCCGGGTACGTTTCGAGCACCGAGCGGATCCCGGCACCGACGCAGTCGTTGACCTTGTGCTTGACGTAGACCTGCGAAGCCGGGTCCTCGCCGACCAGGATCACCGCCAAACCGGGTTGGTGGCCGCGGGCGGTGAGGGCGGCAGCGCGCTCGGCGACTTCGGCGCGGATGGATTTGGCGAGGGCGTTGCCGTCGATCAGTTGGGCGGCCATCACGGGCTCCTTGAATGCAAAAGGCCGCTAACGAAGCGGCCTTTGAAATGATGCGAAACGGTCAAGCCTTGGCCTGCGCCCCCAGCGCGATCTTCAGCAGATCGGCCACGGTGTTGGCGTTGAGCTTTTCCATGATGTTGGCGCGGTGCGCTTCGACCGTCTTGATGCTGATGCCGAGGTCGTCGGCGATCTGCTTGTTCAGGCGCCCGGCGACGATGCGCTCGAGCACCTGTGCCTCGCGCGTGGTCAGCCTCGACAGCAGTGCGTCGCGGCTCGCGGCCTCCTGGTGCTTCGAGAAATCGACCCGGGCGCGGTCGAGCATTTTCTCGACCAAGGCGACCAGTTCGTCTTCCTTGAACGGCTTCTCGATGAAGTCTTCGGCGCCTTTCTTCATCGTCGTCACTGCCATCGGCACGTCGCCATGGCCGGTGATGAAGGTGACGGGCAGCGGCGAGCGGCGTTCGAGCAGGCGGTCTTGCAACTCCAGACCGCTCATGCCGTCCATGCGGATGTCGGCGATCAGGCAGGCGACTTCGCGCGGGTCGAAGCGCGACAGAAACGACTCGGCCGAGTCGAAGCACTTGACCCGGTAGTCCTTGCCTTCGAGCAGCCATTGCAACGAGTCTCGCACCGCCTCGTCGTCATCGACGACATACACGGTGCCTTTCTTGGGGATCAAGCTCATGAGGTGACTGTTGCCTTGGAGATTGAGAAGGGCCCGGATGACGAGCTTTGAACCGGCAGCGTGAACGAAAACCGGCAGCCCACTGCGGTTTCGCCATTGTAGAGGTTCTGCGCCTTGATCCGGCCGCGGTGGCTCTCGATGATCGAGCGGCACAAACTCAGGCCGATGCCCAGCCCGTCGACCTTGGTCGAGAAGAAGGCTTCATACATGCGCGCAATCACTTCCGGGGCGAGGCCCGGGCCCATGTCGGTGACGCTGAACTCGATCACCTCGCCCTCGTCGGGCGTGTGGCGCGGCACGACGCGCAGCTCGATGTTGCGGCGTGCCGGCGGCAGCTTGGCGTTGTCGATCGCCTCGGCGGCGTTTTTCAGCAGGTTCAGCACCACCTGCTCGATCAGGATCGGGTCGACCATCAGCACCGGCAGTCGCTGTGCCACATAGGTGTGGATCGCGACGTTGCGCCGGCGCAGTTCGATGCCGGCGAGTTCGACCGCGTCTTCGACGATGCTCGTTGCCTGTGACGGTTGGCGCTGCGGCTCGCTGCGCTTCACGAACGAGCGGATACGGTGAATGATCTGGCCGGCGCGCTGCGCCTGCTTCGAGGTCTTTTCGAGCGCGGCAATCAACTCGTCCTTGGCAATTGCGTTGTTGTTGACCCGTGTGATGATGCCGTTGCAGTAGTTCGTGATCGCGGTCAGCGGCTGATTCAGTTCGTGGGCGACCGATGACGCCATCTCGCCCATCGTCACCAGCCGGCTCGTCACCTGGGCCTTCTCGGCCTGACTCTGGGCCAGCGCCTCGGCGCTGCGGCGCGCGGTGATGTCGGTGGCGATCAGCATTTGCGCCAGGCGCCCGTCGGTCCACTGCAGATAGCGCGCGCGCACCTCGAACCATTTGGCCAGCGGCTCGATGAAGACCTCGCGCGAATCGGAGCCGGCCTCGGTCAGCTCCTGGGTCGGCAGGCCGCCGAAGTTGTCGACCGAGTCGTCCATCTCCGCAAGAAAGGGGATGCCGGCTTCGGCGCCGGCGAGCAGCGCGTGGCCTTGCGACTCGGCACCGAACCACAGGCGGTACGAGCGGTTCGCGAACAGCAACTCGCCCTGCTGGACCGACAGCACCGAGACCGCGGCGTCCAGCCCTTCGAGCACGGTCGTGAAACGCTCGTGCGAAGCCGAGAGCTGGTCGCGGATGCGTTTGGCCTCGGTGATGTTGGTCATCGACGTCATCCAGCCGGTCTGCACGCCTTTCGGGTCGATCAGCGGCGAGACGTACATGCGCGAGTCGAACAGCGAGCCGTCCTTGCGCATCACCTTCACCTCGATGCCGCCGGCCGGGCTGCGGCCCTGCAACTCCTGTTGCAGGAAACGCGCGTTCTCTTCGAGCCGATCGGGCGGCCAGTGCGGCAGCGGCGGCGTGCGGCCGACGAGCTCGGACTCGAAGAAGCCGGTCATCGCGCAGAACGCCGGGTTGACGTAGGTGATGCGGCCTTCCATGTCCATCGCGCGCATGCCGGTCAGCATCGAGTTTTCCATCGCACGGCGGAAGTTGGTCTCGGTCACCAGCGTGCTCTGCATCTGCAGGCGACGGCGCATGTGGCGCCAGGTGCCGAGCAGCATCCAGACCGTCAGCACCGACAGCGCCGCGACCATCCAGAACAGCGTGTTGCTGATCAGGCCGATCGAGGTGCGGTAGCCGTGCGTACGCAGGATCAGCCCGTTCGCAGCCGGTGCCAGCGGCAGCTGGTAGACGATCGACGGCTTGGGCGGCTTCGCACCGGGCATCTGCGTGACGGTGCTGGCATAGACGCGGTCGCTCGCATCGACCAGCGTGACCGCGTGGCGGCGCGACACCTCGATCGGCACATTGCGCCGCATCAGGCCTTCGATCGAGTATTCGGCGATCAGCACGCCGGCGAACGCGCTGCGTTCCAGCAACGGCACTTGCACCTGGAACACGGCGTTGCCAAAAGCGTCGGTGAACGGCCGCGAATACACCGGCTGGCGCAGCGTGCGGGCCGCCACAAAGGCGGCTTCGGTTGGCGTGTCCTTGCCGTCGATCGGCAGCGAGGCGGGCGAGTCGTCGGGCGTGATGCCGGCCTCGGGTGGAAAACTGGTCGCCGAATAGCTCGCGCGCGGCTGGCGCGCCGCGTTGACCCACACCAGGTTCGTGATCTCCGGCCGTTCGCTCGTGAACGCGCCACCCTGGGTGATGAACTGGTCGTGGTCGATCGCGCGGGTCACGATCTCGCGCGCGATGCGCACGAGTTGCTCCTGGTTCTCGATCAAGTACAGGCGGATCTGGGTCTGGGCGATTTCGGTATCGCGCTTGACGGATTCCTGCTCCCGCTCGAATTCCTCATTGCGCAGATACCAGAACGCCAAGATGATGGCTGCGAGGAAGAGCAGCACCGAGATCAGCGGGCCGAGCGTTGCGTACCGATCCTGACGCGCCGCCGACTGCCGCCGCCACCAGCGGCCGAACAGTTTTTCGGGCCAGGTGCGTGACGAACGCGGCGGTGGGGCGGCCTCGATGGCGGGGTGCATCGACGGATTATCAAGGTTGGCGCCGCAAACCCTTCGACGCCCGGCAGAACGCGCAGAACGACGTCATGAGCAGCTTGCAATTATTGCAATATGAAATCAACTCGCACCATTTGGAAAAAAATCGCGGTTGTGCGAGACTCCCGCGCAGCCCATAAACGCAGTGATCAACTCACCCACGGAGACAAGCATGTCAGCACAGCCTGATTCATTCCTCGGTGCCGCCGCCAACGATGCGGATGCCCAGGAAACCCGGGAATGGCTCGACGCCCTGACGGCCGTCATTGGCGCAGAGGGCGGCGATCGAGCCCACTTCCTGCTCGAAACGCTGATTGACCACGCGCGCCAGGCCGGCATCGACGTGCCGTTTTCGGCCACCACCGCGTACGTCAACACGATCCCGACCGACCAGGAAGAGCGCACGCCCGGCAACATCGAGATCGAGGAGCGGCTGCGCACCTATATGCGCTGGAACGCGATGGCGATGGTCGTGAAGGCGAACCGCCTGCATCCGGCGGATGGCGGTGATCTCGGTGGTCACATCTCGAGTTTCGCGTCGCTCGCGACCATGTTCGGCACCGGCTTCAACCACTTCTGGCACGCCGAGAGCGAAGGCCACGGCGGCGACCTGCTGTACATCCAGGGCCACTCGTCGCCCGGGATCTATGCGCGGGCTTTCATGGAAGGCCGGATCAGCGAAGAGCAGTTGCTGAACTTCCGCCAAGAGGTCGACGGCAAGGGCATCTCGAGCTACCCGCATCCGAAGCTGATGCCCGAGTTCTGGCAGTTCCCGACCGTCTCGATGGGCCTCGGGCCGCTGATGGCGATCTACCAGGCGCGCTTCCTCAAGTACCTGCACGCGCGCGGCATCGCCGACACGTCGAACCGCAAGGTCTGGGTCTTCTGCGGCGACGGCGAGATGGACGAACCCGAATCGCTGGGCGCGATCGGCCTGGCCGCGCGCGAGAAGCTCGACAACCTGATCTTCGTCATCAACTGCAACCTGCAGCGCCTGGACGGCCCGGTGCGCGGCAACGGCAAGATCA
>JAZJZJ010000286.1:0-8364 GCA_040389925.1 Pseudomonadota bacterium | reverse complement strand
TGCTGCCTGCAGGCTCGGCCTTGATTGTGCACGTGCTCGCGAAGGCCGCTAGCATGCGTGGTTTCATGCCCGCTCGCATGCCAACAACCACCGGAGACAGATCCATGTCGATCACCATGCACTCGGCCAGCGCGCCGATCTTTATCTCGATGCTCAAGAACCTGAGCACCTGGCTCGACAAGGCCGAGGCCCATGCGCTGGCGAAGAAGTTCGAGCCGAGCGTGTACCTGAGCGCGCGCCTGGCGCCCGACATGCTGCCGTTCACGACCCAGATCCAGATCGCCTGCGACGGCGCGAAATTCGCGATGGCGCGTTTGGGCGGCGTCGAGGCGCCGAAGTTCGACGACAGCGAAGCGAGCCTGGCCGACTTGCGCGAGCGCGTGCGCGCGACGATCGAATTCATCCAATCGGTGCCGGCCGCGAAGATCGACGGCACCGAAGACAAGGACGTGACGATCCCGCGCCGTGCCGGCCCGATGGTGATGAAGGGCGAGGCGTATCTCAAGCACTACGTGCTGCCGAACTTCTTCTTCCACGTCACGACGACGTACGCGCTGCTGCGCCACAACGGCGTCGAGATCGGCAAGATGGATTTTCTGGGGGCGCCGAAGCAGTGAGCCTGGCGCGCGGCCGGTCGGGGCTTGCTCAGACTTGGCCGAACAGCGCCTTGCGCTGCGGCGTGTAATGCCACCACGGCGCGGCCGGGGCGCCGCGCATGAAGTCGACCGCGGCCATGAAGGTGTCGAGCACGCACGGGTCTTGGCGAGAGTCGGTGGCAGCGCAGAGCTTCTGATACAGCACGAAGGCATCTTTGCCGCGCAGGTCGGCCGGGCGCTCGATGCCGATCAGGCGCAGGTCGGCGGCAAGCGACGGGCCGATGTTGGGCAACTGCTCGAGGGCAGTGCACTCCGCCGCGCTGGCGGCCTTCGGGGCTTTGATCGTCGACGCGCCCATAGTGTTCACATCATCATGTTGTTGCGAATCAGGCCGACGGCCAGGCCCTCGAGCTCGAACTGCATCTCGCCGGCATCGGCGCCGCTGGTCGGCACGACGATGGTCTGGAAGTCAGGGTTCTCGGGGATCAGCTCGATGCTGTTGCGGGTGCGGCGAAAGCGCTTGACCGTGACCTCGTCGCCGAGCCGTGCGACCACGATCTGGCCGTTCTTCGCTTCCTTGGTGCGCTGCACTGCGAGTAAGTCACCGTCGATGATGCCGGCATCGCGCATGCTCATGCCGCGCACCTTCAGCAGGTAATCGGGCCGGCGCGGGAACATGCTGGCTTCCATCAGGTAGGTCTGGTCGACATGCTCCTGCGCCAAGATCGGGCTGCCGGCCGCGACCCGCCCGATCAGCGGCAAGCTGAGTTGCGCCAAGCTCGGCAGCGGCAGCGTGAACTGCTTGCCGCGCTGCTGATTCAACTGGCGCAGCGTTTCGGAACGCAGCCGGATGCCGCGCGAGGTGCCGCCGACCAGCTCGATCACGCCCTTGCGTGCCAGCGCCTGCAGGTGCTCCTCGGCCGCGTTGGCCGATTTGAAGCCGAGCTCGCTGGCGATCTCGGCCCGGGTCGGCGGGGCGCCGGTGCGCTCGATCGCGCTTTGCACGAGATCGAGGATCTGCTGCTGCCGATCGGTGAGCTTGGGCGGTTCGTACACGGCTTTTCCTTCATGATGGCGGGTGAGCGTCAGCGCGCAGTGCACTTGCTTGGCGTTTGCGTGGAGTCTGTGTTTGCTGACGATTCATCCAGTACCTGTATTTTCATCCAGTCGACAAAAAAATGCAAAGCAAAGCGTCGGTCGTCGTCGTGCTCGGGACGGGCGGAACCATTGCGGGGACGTCGACCGACCGCGCCGACAACATCGGCTACGACGCCGCGCAGTTGCCCGTGGCGACCTTGCTCGATGCCGCGCGGGCCCACGACAGCGGCCCGGTCGAAGCCGAGCAGGTGGCGCAGGTCGACAGCAAAGACATGAGCCACGCGGTCTGGCTGCACTTGGCGCGGCGCTGTGCCCACCACCTCGCGCGGCCCGAGGTCGGCGCGCTCGTCGTGACCCATGGCACCGACACGCTCGAGGAAACGGCCTGGTTCCTGCAACGTGTGCTCGCGCCGGCGAAGCCGCTGGTGATGACCGCGGCGATGCGCCCGGCGACGGCCCTGCTCAGCGACGGCCCGCAAAACCTGCGCGATGCGCTCGCGGTGGCGCGCACACCCGGCGCGCGCGGTGTGGTCGCGGTCCTGCAGGGCCGGATTCACGGCGCGCGCGATGTGCGCAAGGTGCATCCGTACCGGGTCGACGCATTTCGCTCAGGCGACGCCGGTCCCATCGGTGTGGTGGAGGAGGGCGCCCTTCGGCTGTTCCGAAACTGGCCCGGCGGCGTCGCGATCGGGGTCGACGCGTTACCGAACGATGTCGCGGGTTGGCCGCGGGTCGAGATCGTCACGAGCCATGCCGGCGCGAGCGGCGCGCTCGTGCGGGCGCTCGGCAACGACGGTGTCGACGGGCTGGTGGTCGCGGGCACCGGCAACGGCACGCTCCATCTCGACCTCGAGACGGCCTTGCTCGATCTGCAGCGCAACGGCGTTCAGGTGCTGTGCAGCAGCCGCTGCGACGGGCGGGTGCTGGCGGCGCCCGATGCGGCGCTGCCCACGGCAGACGACCTCACGCCGGCGAAGGCGCGGGTCGAGTTGTTGCTGCGGCTGCTCGCGCCGCAAATTCCAGGGTAGGGCTGGGCGCCCGGACGGCCGCGGCCGTCGCGTCGCAGCGGATCAGGCGCGCGCTTCCTCGAACGGCTGCGTGTCGGCGAAGCCGTGCGCCTGCGTCGTCGACATCTCGAACACGAGTCCGCTCGGGATGTCGAGCCGCGACTTGATGCTCGACGCGGGCTCGGCCGCTGCCACGGGTGACGCGGCCGGCTGCGGTTCGGCGGGCTTGGCGCCGCTCTGGGCCTGGCGTGCCGTCGCGACCGCCTTGCGCCAGGTTGCCATATCGAGCTGAACCTGGCCGAGCTGCTGTCGGGCCCGCTTGACCTGCTCCGTCAGCGCTTCGCGGTCGACCTGGATCTTGGCGATCCGATCGGTCAGCCGGCGTATCGAGCGCCGATAGAACCAGCGCGCGGCTGCCCAAGTCAGCAGCGCGCACAGTGGCAGCGACAGCAGCAGGAGGAGTGGAGATTGGGCGTTCATGTTCGGCGTATCGGTTGACTCCGCGAATACTTTAGGCCGGCGCGCGCCAACGTGCGCTCGGCCTCAAGTGTAGGCGCCAGCCGCCGATACTGACCCGGAGCCTGGTCCGGTGAGGACCCGCGCCGCAAGCCGTGCGCTTGCAACGCGCGCCCTGCATCTTCCACCCGGAAAGGACGTCTGATGGACATCTCGCCCGCATGCGTCGCCCTGTTCCTGGCTGCCGTATCGCTGTGCCTGTACCTGCCCCACGTGGCCCTCGAAACGGTCCGCCGCGCGCGCGCCAAGCGGCATGCGAGCCCGTGGGGCTGGCTGATGGGCGGCTCGGTCGCGTTCGGCACCAGCGTGTGGGCGGCGTTGTTGCTGATGCTGCTGTCGCAGCAGGTTGGCAAGGACTTGTCGCATGACCCGGCCCTGCTGCTCGCCTCGTGGCTGGTCAGCCTGGGTGCTGCGTTCGGCGTGCTCGCCGCTGCGGCGGTGACGCTGCCGGGCTGGCGCGCCGGCGTCGGCATCGGCACTGGTCTGGTCATCGGACTGGCGGCGGCCATCGGCCTGTTGCTCGTGTCACTTCAGCCCGTCAACGTCTGGGCCTGGGCGTGGAGCACGTCATGGCTGTCGACGGCGGCGACCACGGCCACGGCCGCCTTGCTGGTGCGTTTCGTGTTGGCGAGCGAGGGCCTGCTGCAACTGCCCGCATGGCAACTCCCGTGGAGCGCGCTCGCTGCGGGCCTCGGGTTGGTCGCGGTGCTGGCACTGGCGACCCACGGCGAGGTGGCGTCCGGCGCGCCGGAGGGCAGCGGCGGCCTGCCTGCGCTTCACGTCGCCCTGCTGGCCGGCGTCGCCGCCGCCCTCGGCTTGGGCGTGATGCGCTTTATGTCACGCATCGAGCGCCACCTGCTCGACCGATCCGACGGCCTGGAGCGCTCGCTGCGCCAAGCCAACTCAAACCTGGAGAAGATCGCCTACCACGACGCGCTGACGGGACTGCCGAACCGGCTCGTGTTCGAGGACAAGCTGGTCGCCGCGGTCGTGCGCTCGGACCAGTCGCAGGCGCGCTTGGCGGTGCTGTTCGTCGACCTCGACGGCTTCAAGCCGATCAACGACTCCTACGGCCACAGCAGCGGCGACGCGGTGTTGCGCCAGGTCGGCGACCGGTTGCGGCGCCTGTCACGCTCGGCCGACACGATGGCGCGCGTCGGTGGCGACGAGTTCCTGATGCTGCTCGAAGGCGACGTCGACGAGCAGAGCGCCGCGCAAGTCGCGTCGCGCATGCTCGGCGAGCTGAGCCAGCCGTACTCGATCGGCAGCCGCGAGATCGTGATCTCGTGCTCGATCGGCATCGTCTTCTATCCCGACGGCGGTGCGCAGACCAAACTGATCGCGCGCGCCGATGCGGCGATGTACGCCGCCAAGCGCTCGGGCGGCGCCTGCTACTGCTTCTTCGAGCCCAGCATGGAGGCCGACGCGCACGAGCAACTCGACCTGCAACGCGACTTGCGTCTCGCGCTCGAGAAGAACGAACTCGAACTGTTCTATCAGCCCAAGATCGATGCCCGCAGCGGCAAGGTCACCGCGGCCGAGGCGCTGCTGCGCTGGAAGCACCCGGGCAAGGGCATGATCGGCCCGGCCACGTTCATCCCGGTCGCCGAGCGCTTCGGCCTCATTGGCGTGCTCGGCAACTGGGTCATCGAGGATGCCTGCCGCCAGGCGCGCGCCTGGCGCGACAAGGGGCTGCGCATGCGCGTGGCGATCAACCTCTCAGCCTTCCAGATGCGCCAGGACGACCTCGTCGATCGCATCACGACGGCGCTGGCGCGGCATCGCATCGATCCGTCGCTGCTGACCTGCGAGATCACCGAGTCGGTGGCGATGGAGGACACGCGTGCCACGCAAGCGACCTTCCAGCGCCTCGGTGACGCCGGTGTGCACCTGTCGATCGACGACTTCGGGACCGGCTACTCGAGCCTGAGCTACCTGCGCCGGCTGCCGGCCGAGGAGCTGAAGATCGACCGCAGCTTCGTGATGGACATCGAAACCAGTGCCGACGCGCGCGCCGTGGTCGACGCCGTGATCCGCCTCGCCCACGCGCTCGGCCTGAAGGTCGTGGCCGAGGGCGTGGAGACCGAGAGCCAGCGCGATTTGCTCGTGCGCATGGGCTGCGACGAACTGCAGGGCTTTCTGTTCGCCAAGCCGATGTCGGCGCGCTCGCTGCTGCTGTGGGCCAGCGATGACCGCGCGCGCGAGACCGCGTTCAAGCCGTCGCTGTTCGGCGAGACCCTGCCGGTCGACAGTCTGAAGGACCTCGAGGCCCGGCGCGCCGGTGCGTCGACCGTCCCGATCTCGGGGCTGGACACCGCATTCGACACGCGGGATCGCTTCGCCGACACTCGGCCGGACAGCACACTGCGCTAAGCCCGCCGCGCCGGTTCGAGGCGCGGGATCGCGCCACCGATCCGCGCCTCCCGCGGTCGGTCAGACGGTGGTCGAAAAGAACCCGTTGGCTTGGGCCACGTGCCCGGACCACACGTCGCTCGCCATGCTGTCGAGCGCCAGGCTGATCTGGGCGCGCGGCGCCAGCACCGGCACGATCCTGAGCTGGGAAAACACATTCAGCGCGCGCAGCTTGACGATGCGGCCGGGCTTGTCGACGGCGACGATCATGCGCTCGGCGTCGAACATCAACGGCACGACGCGGTAGCGAACGGCATCGCGCGGCAGGAGCTTCGCGAGCGCCTGCGGATCGACCGGGAAGCGGGCGAGGTCGACCAGCGGGAAGCCCATCTTGTGGGCCAGCGCCGTCTGCAGATCGGCGCGCGAGACGGTGCCTTCGGCGACCAGCATCTCGCCCAGCGCGATGTTGCCGGGCTGGCGCGCTAGCGCTCGATCGAGCTGTCGTTGGGTCAGCAGGCCGAGTGCGAGCAGGGATTGACCCAGTGGCAGCACCGGCATGCGCTGCTGCCGCTCGATCGCATCGAGCAGTTCCCGCGGGCTGGCGATCCAGCGCCGCGATGCGATCTCTTCGGCCGACTCGCCGAACTCGCACTGCGTGTAGGCCGAACGCGGAACGAACACGCGGTGCAGGCCCACTTCGTCGTCGACGGGGGTGAACAGGAACAGGCCCGCGGCGGTCTCGACATGGCCGGCGGTGCGGCCGGAAAGTCGCAGCGCGCCGGCGCGCGAAGAACTCAGTCGGTAGTCACGCTCGTGCGCGGCGGCCGGGACGCGTTCGGCCGGTGTGCCGGCGATTGGCGTCGCCAAGACGAGCGGCGTGGTGAGCGTCAGGCGCGCGAAACGCTTGAACGAGAGCGTCGCTTGGGGGCCGCCGTCACTGCTGCGAAAGACCAGCGATTGCGCCGTCGCATCGAAGCCGAGCAACTCGCCGACGACGACGCTGCCGGACAGGCTTTCGAGACGGCAGGGCTGGGCAATGTCGACCTCCGGCGCCGCCCGGTGGCGCCACGCAAACGGCGGTGCCGGCCATTGCCAAGGGTCGGCAGGCAGATCGGGCAGCGACGGAAACGTGAGGGGCGGAAAGTCCAAGGCGATCGGTGCAATGCAAGCGTGGTGCGCGGATACCGGGATCATCGATCCGTACCCGGAACCATACACCCCGGCGCCTTGTCGATCTCGTGAAGGAAGGCGCGAAACGCGGTGCTTCTCGC
The DNA here is from genome assembly GCA_040389925.1 of Pseudomonadota bacterium. Classification (GTDB taxonomy): domain Bacteria; phylum Pseudomonadota; class Gammaproteobacteria; order Burkholderiales; family Burkholderiaceae_C; genus LMDS01. Next base: position 1,524 of record JAZJZJ010000286.1, on the reverse strand, counting down.
GCCGGCCGGGCACCGCTGGCGCGACCGACGCGCCGGCGCTCCGGCCGCCTCGGCGTCAGAGCACGTTCAGCGTCACCTCGATGTTGCCGCGGGTCGCGTTCGAGTACGGGCAGACGCCGTGCGCGGCGGCGACCAGCTTCTCGGCCGCGGCGCGTTCCATGCCCGGGATCGTCACGTTCAGCATGACCTGAATGCCGAAGCCGGCCGGGATCGGGCCGATGCCGACGTCGGCCTTGATCGACGTGTCGGCCGGCAGCGCGATCTTCTGCGTCATCGCGATGTACTTCATCGCGCCGATGAAGCAGGCCGAATAGCCGGCCGCGAACAACTGTTCGGGGTTGGTGCCGGTGGCGCCGTTGCCGCCCATTTCCTTCGGCGTGGTCAGCTTCAGGTCGAGCACGCCGTCGGACGACCTCGAGGTGCCTTCGCGGCCGCCAGTCGAGGTGGCGTGCGCGGTGTAGAGAACTTTGTCGAGCTTCATGGTGCGTTCCTAGGGTTGAACGGGATGGGGGAAAAGATCAGGCGGCCAGCGCGAGCTGGCTCGCCACGTTCGAGCGCAGCGCCTGCAGTTGCGCGGTGAGTTGGGAAATTTCGTCGAGCTTGCAGCCGGTGGCGCACGCGACCTGCATCGGCACGCTTTCGGCCTTGCGGCGCAGCGCCCGGCCGGCGGTGGTGAGCGTGACGATGACCCGGCGCTCGTCGCTGGCGGCGCGTTCGCGTGCCAGCAGGCCGGCCGCTTCCATGCGCTTGAGCAACGGTGTCAGCGTGCCCGAATCGAGGTACAGGCGCTCGCCGAGTTCGCCGACGCCGATCGCATCGGTCTCCCACAACACCAGCAGCACCAGGTACTGCGGGTAGGTCAGACCGAGCGCGCCGAGCACCGGCTTGTAGAGCTTGGTCATCACCAGCGAGCTCGAATAGAGCGCGAAGCAGAGCTGGTGATCGAGCCGCTGCAAATCCCGGGCGCGTGGCAGTTTGGAGGGGTTCGACGTCGACATGGCCGAATCATAATCGAATGCTCGCAATTGTATTGCGAACAATGTAATATGACCCTGAGGTCGACGTGGGAGGAGGCCGCGCAGCCGCGCGGTTTGGGTCTAGGCGGCCGCCTGTTCCAGACGCGTGCTCAGCTCCAGCCAGCGCGATTCGAGCGTTTCGATCTCGTCGGCGAGCCGTTTCAGCTGCTTGCCTTGCGCGGCGCGGTCAGCCGGCGAGAGCCCTGCCTTGCCCAGCGCCGCTTCGCACGTGTCGCGCTCGCGCGTGAGCGCGGCCAAGCGCTGGTCGGTGCTGGCGAGTTCCTTGCGCAGCGGCTTCAGGTCTTCGTTGCGCGCCGGTGCAGGCGCGGCGACAGGTGCCGGCGCAGCCGCCTTGTTGCGCTTCGTCTTCGCGCCCTTCGACTGCTCGCGCGAGGCTTCGCGCGATTGCTCGAGCAGCCACTTCTGGTAGTCGTCGAGGTCGCCGTCGAAGGGCTTGACCGCGCCGTCGGTGACGAGCCAGAACTCGTCGCAGACCTCGCGCAGCAGC
>JAZJZJ010000285.1:0-1682 GCA_040389925.1 Pseudomonadota bacterium | reverse complement strand
GCGCTCGCGCAGGCGATCTTCGCGTTCGCGCGCGAGCGGCTGGCGCCGTACAAGCGGGTGCGCCGGATCGAGTTCGTCGCCGAGCTGCCGAAGACGATCAGCGGCAAGATCCGCCGCGTCCAGCTGCGTGCGCAGGAGGCCGAGCGCCGTGCGGCGGGCACGCGCGGCGACGCCGAGTTTTTCGAGGAAGACTTCGCCGCGCCGCGCGGCTGATGGTTGTGCGCCGGCCGGTCGCCCTCAGATGAAGCCGATGAACACACCTTTCTCGGTCCTCGACCTGTCGCCGATCACGCAGGGCAGCGACGCCGCGCAATCGTTTCGCAACACCCTCGATCTGGCGCAGCACGCGGAAGCTTGGGGTTTCAAGCGCTTCTGGCTCGCCGAGCACCACGGCATGCCCGGCATCGCGAGTGCGGCCACGGCCGTGCTGATCGGCCATGTGGCCGGCGGCACGAAAACGATCCGCGTCGGCGCCGGCGGCATCATGCTGCCGAACCACTCGCCGCTGGTGATCGCCGAGCAGTTCGGCACGCTCGAATCGCTGTACCCGGGCCGCATCGACCTCGGCCTCGGCCGCGCGCCCGGTTCCGACCAGATCACCGCGAGCGCAATGCGTCGCAACCTCGCGTCCGATGCCGACGAGTTCCCGCAAGACGTGCTCGAACTCGCCGACTACTTCTCGGCCGAGCCGCGCCAGCCGGTGCGCGCGGTGCCCGGGCGCGGGCTGAACGTGCCGCTGTGGATTCTCGGCTCCAGCCTGTTCGGTGCGCAGCTCGCCGCCGCGCTCGGGCTGCCGTATGCGTTCGCGTCGCACTTCGCACCGGCGCAGATGATGCAGGCGGTCGCGCTGTACCGGCAGCAGTTCAAGCCCTCGGCGCAGCTCGCCAAGCCGTATGTGATGCTCGGCTTCAACGTGTTCGCGGCCGACACCGATGAAGAAGCGCAGTTCCTTGCCACGTCGATGCAGCAGGCGTTCGTGGCCCTGCGCAGCGGCCGGCCGGGTCAGTTGCAGCCGCCGAAGGCCGGCTACCGCGAGAGCGTCGGCCCGCAAGAGAACGCGCTGCTCGACTCGGTGCTGTCCTGTGCCGCCGTCGGCGCGTCCGACACGGTGCGCCGCGAGCTGCTCGCTTTCATCGAACGCACGGGCGCCGACGAGCTGATGATCACGTCGCAGATCTTCGACCACGCCGCGCGGCTGCGCTCGTACGAGATCACGGCGTCGTTGTAGCTCGGCTCAACCGCCCGCCTTGTTCGGGTCGCGCCATGCGCGCTCGAACGGCAAGCGCCACGCATGCGGCGCGATCAGCTGGTGGATCGACTTGGGCCCCCACGAGCCCGGCGGATAGAGCCTCACCGGCGGAGGCGATTCGAGCAAGTGAGTGGATACTTCCCAGAGTCGCTCGATGCCCTCGGCGGTAGTGAACAGCGTGCGGTCGCCGCGCATCGCGTCGAGGATCAGGCGCTCGTAGGCTTCGAGCACGTCGCCGATCAGGCCGGTGTCGTGCATCGCGAACTGCAGGCTCAGTTTGTCCAGGCGCATGCCCGGGCCAGGGCGCTTGCCGTAGAACGACAGCGACATCTTCGACGCGTCGGCGAGGTCGAAGGTCAGGTGGTCCGGCCCCTGCGCGCCGACGCCCGAGCCGGCCGGGAACATGCTCTTGGGCGGCTCGCGGAACGCGATC
>JAZJZJ010000284.1:0-7231 GCA_040389925.1 Pseudomonadota bacterium | reverse complement strand
ACGTCTGCATCGTGATCGCGGTCGTCGTGTTCGGCTCGACCACCAAGCTCGCGGCGGCTTACGGCATCGCGGTGACGATCGACATGCTGATCACCACCACGATGACGTTCTTCGTGATCCGCTACGCTTGGAAGTACCCGTGGTCGCTGTGCTTCGGCGCGACCTTTTTCTTTTTCATCGTCGACTTCGTCTACTTCAGCGCCAACGTCGTCAAGGTGTTCGACGGCGGCTGGTTCCCGGTCGCGATCGGTGCGGTGATGTTCACGCTGATGATGACCTGGAAGCAGGGCCGCCGGTTGATGTCGGCGCGCCTGCGCGAAGACGCGATCGACCTGAAGAGTTTCCTCGAAGCCGTGTTCGTCAGCCCGCCCACGCGCGTGCAGGGGACCGCGGTGTTTCTGGTCGCCGACCAGGGCATCACGCCGAACGCGCTGCTGCACAACATGAAGCACAACAAGGTGCTGCACGAGACCAACCTGTTCGTCACCGTCAAGCAGCACGAGGTGCCGTGGATCGGCTTCGACAAGCGCTGCGAGATGGAGGCGCTGGGCCACGACTGCTGGCAGGTGACGCTGAACTTCGGCTTCAAGAACGAGCCCGACGTGCCCGAGGCGCTCGCGCTGCTCGAACGCCGCGGCTGCGTGATCGACGAGATGGACACGTCCTACTTTCTCTCGCGCGACATCGTGATCCCGACGATCGGCAGTGGGATGGCCGACTGGCGCGAGAAGCTGTTCGCGAGCATGCACCGCAATGCGGCCGGGGCGGCCGACTTTCTGAGCCTGCCGACGAACCGGGTGGTCGAGTTGGGCTCCAAGCTCGAGATCTGACCCGCCACGGCCGCGGCCCGGCGGCACGCGCGGCTATGCTCACGGCGATGCGCTCGCCCTTCCAGGACCTCTCGCTCTCCGCCGCGACGGCCGGCTTCGTCGCCGTGCTGGTCGGCTTCACCAGCTCGGTGGCGATCGTGTTCTCGGCCGCGACCGCGCTCGGCGCCACGCCCGCGCAGATCAGCTCGTGGATGTGGGCGCTCGGCCTCGGCATGGGGCTGTGCACGCTGCTGCCCTCGCTGTGGCTGCGCCAGCCGGTGATGGTCGCGTGGAGCACGCCCGGCGCGGCTGTGCTGGCCACCGCCGGCGTCGCCGGTGGCTTCGGCATGGCCGAGGCGACCGGCGCGTTCGTCGCCTGCGCCGCGCTGATCACGCTGTTCGGCGTGACCGGCTGGTTCGAGAAGCTGCTCGGCCGGATCCCGATGCCGATCGCGAGCGCGTTGCTCGCCGGCGTGCTCACGCGCTTCGGGCTCGATGCCTTCGTCGCGCTGAAGTCGGCGCTCGGCTTGGTCTTGCTGATGCTCCTGACCTACCTCGTCGGCCGGCGCTTCTGGGCGCGCTACGCGGTACCGAGCGTGCTGCTGGCCGGCATCGCGTACGCCGGCATCGAGGGTCAGTTGCACCTCGACGGCGTGCAGTGGGGGCTGACCGTGCCGGTGTTCACGATGCCTGAATTCACCTGGCGCGCGACGGTCAGTTTGGCGCTGCCGCTGTTCGTCGTGACGATGGCGTCGCAGAACCTGCCCGGCGTCGCGGCGATCCGCGCCGCGAACTACGACATGCCGATCTCGAAGATCATCACGCTGACCGGTGTCGCGACGCTGCTGCTCGCGCCGTTCGGTGCTTTTGCGCTGAACCTGTCGGCGATCACCGCGGCGATCTGCATGGGCCGCGAGGCGCATCCCGACCTCGACAAGCGCTACATGGCGGCGGTTTCGTGCGGCGCGCTTTACTGCGTCGTCGGCTTGTTCGGCGCGGCGGTGACCGGCGTGTTGACTGCCTTCCCGCGCGAGCTCGTCGTCGCGATCGCGGGCCTTGCACTGCTTGGCAGCATCGGCGGCGGGCTGGCGGTCGCGCTCAAGGAAGAAACGCACCGCGAGGCCGCGCTGATCACCTTTCTCGTCACGCTCAGTGGTGTCAGCCTGGCCGGCATCGGCTCGGCGTTCTGGGGCGTGGTCGCCGGCGCGTTGGCGCTTTTTGTGCAACAGTGGCGGCCCCGCGCCGCTGCCTGACGTGACCTGCGAACCCATCATGAAACTGCTCTTCGTCGCCGACCCGCTGACAAGCTTCAAGACGTACAAGGACTCGACCTTCGCGATGATGCGCGAGGCCGCCTCGCGCGGCCATGAGTTGCTCGCCTGCGAACCGCAAGACGTGATGTGGCAGCGCGGCGGCAAGGTCAGCGCGCCGCTGCGCTCGTTCACGCTCACCGGTGACGCGTACGACTGGTTCAAGCCGCAAGGCGAACCGCAAGTCACCGCGCTCGCCGATGTCGATGCGATCGTGATGCGCAAGGACCCGCCGTTCGACAGCGAGTACTTCTACGCGACGCACCTGCTCGAACAGGCCGAGCGCGAAGGTGCGCGCGTGTTCAACAGCCCGCGCGCGCTGCGCGATCACCCCGAGAAACTCGCGATCCTCGAATTCCCGCAGTTCATCGGCCCGACCTTGGTGACGCGCAGCGAGGCCGACATCAAGCGCTTCCACGCCGAGCACCGCGACATCATCCTGAAGCCGCTCGACGGCATGGGCGGCATGGGCATCTTCCGCGTCGGCCCCGACGGCCTGAACCTCGGCAGCATCATCGAAACGCTCAACAAGGGCGGCGCGGAAACCGTGATGGTGCAGCGTTACCTGACCGAGATCACGAAGGGCGACAAGCGCATCCTCGTGATCGACGGCGTGGCGGTGCCGCATTCACTCGCGCGCATCCCGCAGGGCAGCGAGATTCGCGGCAACCTCGCGGTCGGCGGCAAGGGCGTGGCACAGCCGCTCTCTGCGCGCGATCGCGAGATCGCCGAAGCCATCGGGCCGATCCTCGCCAAGCGCGGGCTGCTGCTGGTCGGCCTCGACGTGATCGGCGATTGCCTGACCGAGATCAACGTGACCAGCCCGACCGGGTTCCAGGAGATCACGACGCAAAGCGGTTTCGACGTGGCGAAAGTGTTCGTCGATGCGCTGGAGCGCGCACTCGGCTGAGTCCCGCGTGCAGGTACTGCCGAGTTTCAGCTTACCTGGAGAGCGCCGCCGCCGCCTTCTCGATGAGCGCGGCAACCGCCTGCGGCTGGGAAACGTAGATCGCGTGGCTGCCGGGAGCTTCACTGACCGTGGATCCGGCCCGCTGCGACATCTGGCGCTGCGCAGGCGGCGGAATCATCTTGTCGTCAGAGGCGACGAGGTACCAACTCGGCCTGGATTTCCACGCCGGCACGGTCACCTCACCCGCCAGCGCGTTGACACCCCACGGGACCTGCGATGCCGCCATGAAACCGGCCTTGGGCTCGCTCACGTCGGCAGCGAACGACGCAACGAACTTCGCCTGATCGAGCATCAGAAAGCCGTCTTGCGGAGGCAGGATGGGCGGCACCGGGGCACCGGGCGGCGGGTTCTTGATGAGCGAGGCGACAGACTCGCCCTTGTCCGGCGCGAAGGCGGCCACGTAGACCAGGCCAGCCACCTTCGGATCGGTTCCCGCCTCGGTGATGACGACACCGCCGTAGGAGTGGCCCACGAGAAGACTCTTGCCTGGCTGGGCGGCAATGACCCGCTTGGTGAAGGCCACGTCGTCGGCAAGCGAGGTCGTCGGGTTCTGGACGATGGCGACGTTGTAGCCGTCCTTCTTCAGGATGTTGTAGACGCCCTCCCAGCCGGAGCCGTCGACGAAGCCGCCGTGGACAAGGACGATCGTGAGTGTCAATGCATTCATGGTGAGTTCGCTTTCGCAGTTGCCAGGAAATCGCCCGACTCGAATGCTTTAGAACTAAAGCATATCTGCAATTTAGAAGGAGATCGTTTAGTTGTCAACCAATATTCTGAATCACGCCGACCGCCGACCGCCGACCGCCGACCGCCGACCGCGCGGCTCGACCAGTTCGACCGCGCCGAAAGCGCTGCCACAGGCAGGGCGAGCGCGCTGAATCCGGGTTAACACCGAAGGCCGGCGACAATCGCCCCATGGCCATTCTTTCCCTCTCCAACGCCCACCTCGCCTTCGGCCACGTGGCCCTGCTCGACAACGCGGCGTTCTCGCTCGAAATCGGCGAACGCCTCGGCCTGATCGGCCGCAACGGCGCGGGCAAGTCGTCGATGCTGAAGATCGTCGCCGGCCTCGAAAAACTCGACGACGGCCTGCTGCAGATGACGCAGGGCGTGCGCATCTGCTACGTGCCGCAGGAGCCGGTGTTCGAGCCCGGCCACAGCGTGTTCGAGGCCGTCAGCGAAGGCGTGGCCGAGGCGCGCGCGGTGCGCCAGGCGTATGAGGAACACGCCGACGGCGTCGACCTCGATGCGCTGCAGACGCGCATCGAGGCGCTCGACGCCTGGAACTGGGAGCAGCGGGTCGACACCACGCTCGCGCAGCTGCACCTCGACGGCACGCGCGAGATCGGCCAGCTCTCGGGTGGCATGAAGAAGCGCGTCGCGCTCGCCCAAGCGCTGGTCGCGGTGCCCGACGTGCTGCTGCTCGACGAGCCGACCAACCACCTCGACCTCGATTCCATCGCATGGCTGGAGGAGCTTCTCCGCGGCTTCAAGGGCGCGGTGATGCTGATCACCCACGACCGCGCGTTCCTCGACGGCGTCGCGACGCGGATCATCGAACTCGACCGCGGCATCATCCGCAGCTACCCCGGCAACTTCACGGCCTACGAGCGCATGAAGGAAGAGCAGCTCGCGTCGGATGCGCTCGCGAACGCGCGCGCCGACAAGCTGCTGGCGGCTGAAGAGGTCTGGATCCGCAAGGGTGTCGAAGCGCGCCGCACGCGCAGCGTCGCGCGCATCCAGCGCCTGGAGGTGCTGCGCGACCAGCGCCAGAAGCGCCGCGATTCGCTCGGCCAGGTGCGGCTCGAAGTCGATGCCGGCGCGCCGAGCGGCAAGATCGTCGCCGAGCTGAAGGATGTCTCGCTGCGCTTCACCGACCACGACACCCCGAAGATCATCGTGAAGGATTTCAGCGCGACGATTCTGCGCGGCGACAAGGTCGGCCTGATCGGCCCGAACGGCGCCGGCAAGACGACGCTGCTGAAGCTGATCCTCGGCGACCTGCAGCCCGACAGCGGCAAGATCCGCCAGGGCAGCAAGATCGAGGTTGCGTATTTCGACCAGATGCGCAGCAGCCTGAACCTCGACGCGACGCTGGCCGACACGATCAGCCCGGGCAGCGAGTGGGTCGAGTTCGCGGGCCAGCGCAAGCATGTGATGAGCTACCTGAACGATTTTTTGTTCTCGCCCGAACGCGCCAACTCGCCGGTGCGCACGCTCAGCGGCGGCGAGCGCAACCGCGTGCTGCTGGCCCGCCTGTTCGCGTTGCCCGCCAACGTGCTGGTGCTCGACGAGCCGACCAACGACCTCGACATCGACACGCTGGAGTTGCTCGAAGAACTGCTGCAGTCGTACAAGGGCACGGTGTTTCTGGTCAGCCACGACCGGCGCTTTCTCGACAACGTCGTGACCAGCACGATCGTGTGGGAAGGCGACGAGTCGCCGGGCCGCTGGCGCGAGTACGAAGGCGGCTACGAAGACTGGAAGATCCAGCGCGATCGCGCGCAGTCGATCCGCGACCAGGCGGCGCGCGCGGCGAAGGCGAAGGACACGCCTCCTGCGGCGAAGGCCGCTGTGGCGTCCGCCGCTGCGCCGGCCGCCGCGAAGCCGCGCAAGCTCAGCTACAAGGAGCAGCGCGAGCTCGACGAGTTGCCGAAGAAGATCGAGGCACTCGAAGCCGAGCAGCAGGAGCTGGCGACGTTCCTGGCGCAGCCCGAGTCGTACGCGAAGGAAGCCGCCCGCGCGATGAAGGCGCAAACGCGCGTTGCGGCAATCGACGATGCGTTGCTCGCCGCGATGGAGCGCTGGGAGATTCTGGGCGCGCGCTAGCAAGCGCGCGTGTCTTGGCGCGCGCTGAGCCGCGCTACGACTTGGTGCCGAACCAGCTCTCGCGCACCGCATCCGGGTGCGAGCGGCTCACGATCAGCCCGGCCTGCAGGTACAGCCCGTTCAGCAGGCGCGCCGCGCGCTCGCGGTCGAAGGCCGGCCATGCGGCGATGCCGCTGAACGAGATCGCCTGCTGGCCGAGCCGGACGATCGCCGCACGCAGCGCCCCCGAGACCGGCAGGGCGTTGAGGTCGAGTGCCGGCGACACCCGGTACACGGCCGGGCCGGCGATCTCCGGCAGCAATTCGCGCCGCGGGCCGCGCAACGCCAGCGCCCACAGCAGCGGCGTCAGCGGGTGGTGCAGATGGTCCTCGCCGACCAGTTCGCGCTGCGGGTCGCCGGGGGGGCGCAAAGTGGCCGGCTCGATGTGCATCACGCGCAGGTCGGGCAGGTAGCGCTCGACCAGTTCGTTCATCGCCATCGGGCAGTGCACCAGCCGGTCGTGCGGGAACACGGTCAGCGGGACGACCCGATGCGCACACTGCAAGTAAATGGTCACTCTCGAAGAATGCCTGATGCAGGCGGCGACCACCTCGACCGTCTCCGAGCTGTTGCCGTCCTGTTCGAAACGCCCCAGGTCGGCCTGCAGCGACGCGCTCAGCTGCGACAACTTGGCGCTCGGGCCGCCGGGCGCCGCGGTGCTGTCGAGGTCTTCCAGGTAGCGCCGATAGGTGCTCGCCTTCAGCAGTTCGGGTTCGCCGAACGGAATGGTGGAGTCGAAGAGCTCGCCGTGCATGGAACCGTCATTTTCGCCTGTAACCGCCGCTTACCGATAGCGGCGGCCTGGTTTAACCCTGGCGCGCGCCCGGTCGACTCGCGCGAAGGTCGCTGCGGGCGCGATCCAGCGCCTTCCAGAAGCGCGCGTCCTGAGTGGTCGCGAAGTTGATGCGCATCAGCGTCGTCGGCCGGGGTGTGGCGTGGAACAGCGCACCCGGCGCGAGCAGCCACTCGTCCAGCATGACCTGCGCGAGCCGTTCGGTGTCGACGCCCACGTCGACCCAGCCGAACAGCCCGCGCGGCGGCGAGGCGAATGTGCAGCCGTGCGCTTCGGCCAGCTTGACGGTGCGCTCGCGCGCCGCCTCGAGCTTGGCCATCACGCGCTCGGTGTGGCGCCGCAGCAAGCCCTGCTCCAAGCAATGCGCGAGCGCCTGCTCGGTCAGCGCCGGTGTGGTCAGCGTCGACAAGAGCTTGGTGTCGACCAGCCGATCGACCAGCGCGCGCGGCGCCGCGATGAAGCCGACGCGCCAGTTCGGCAC
>JAZJZJ010000283.1:0-7533 GCA_040389925.1 Pseudomonadota bacterium | reverse complement strand
CGACGGCACGGCGCAGATCATGAAGCTCGTGATCGCGCGCGAGCGCGTCGGCCGCATCGCGGTGCAGTACGCGCAGGGCAACAACAAGTGATCTGATCGCGGGCTTCGGGGCCTGCCACGCCAACTGGAGAATTTCATGACGGTTCGAATCGAGCGCCACGGCGCGGTCGCGCATCTCGTGCTGGATCGGCCCGAGCGCCTCAACGCGCTGACGCCGGAGATGATGGAGCAGCTCTCCGACGCGACCCTGAGCTTGCAGAAGGACGGCGCGGTGCGCGCCGTGCTGCTGCGCGGCGAGGGTCGCGCGTTCTGCGCCGGTGCCGACGTCGGCACGATGCAGAGCCTGGACGTGCTCACCGGCCGGCAGCGCGTCCAGCGCGCGCACCGTGTGATCACCGGTCTGGCCAATCTCGACAAGCCGGTGATCGCTGTGGTGCGTGGCGCCACCGTGGGCGTCGGCTGGAGTCTGGCACTGGCCTGTGACCTGATCCTCGCGTCGGACAACGCCAAGTTCAGTCTGGTGTTCAAGAAGATCGGTCTGGCGCCCGACGGCGCCGCGGCCTACTTCCTGACGCAGTACATCGGCGTGCTGCGGGCGCGCGAGCTGATGATGTCGGCGCGCATGGTGCCGGCCGAAGAGGGGCGACAGCTCGGCATGGTCAACGAGGTCGTGCCCGACGACCTGCTCGACGCGCGTGCCGTTGCGCTGGCCGAGGAACTGGCCGAATCTGCCACCTTCGCGCTCGCGGTGGGCAAGCGCATGTTCCGCAACGCGATGCACCCCAGCCTCGAGGCATTTCTCGACTATGAAGCCCAAGCCCAGAACCTGGTGCTGCACAGCGACGACCGCAAGGAAGGCGTCGCGGCCTTCATGGAAAAGCGCAAGCCCAAGTTCGTCGGCCATTGACACCGGAGTACCCCCATGTTCCAGCTCGACCCCGAACTCGAATCCTTCCGCCAGGACATCCGCAAGACCGCCGAGCGCGCCTTCAGCGCCAAGGCCGCGTACTGGGACGAAAAGGAGGAGTTCCCGACCGAGAACCGCGACCTGCTCGCGAAACTCGGCTACCTCGGCATGGTGATCCCGGAGGCCCACGGCGGCTCGGGCGCGCCGGTGATCCAGGGCACCATCCTGCTCGAAGAAGTAGCGCGGGTGTGCTTCAACACCGCGCTGGTGGCGCAGCTCGCGCTCAACGGGCCGTCGCGCGCGCTGGCGGTGCTGGCGTCCGAGGAGCAGAAGCAGCGCTGGCTGCCGGGCTGCGCGAACGGCGACTACAACTTCGCGATCGGCATCAGCGAGCCCGGCGCCGGCTCGGGCATGACCGACATGATCACCTCGGCCACGCCTGACGGCGACCACATCGTGCTCAACGGGCAGAAGGCCTATTGCACCGGCGGCCACCTGGCCAGCCACATCTTCGTGTTCGCGCGCTGGGGCAAGACGCAGGGCCCGCGCGGTATCGGGGCGCTGGTGGTTGAGCGCGGCATGAAGGGCTTCGAGGTCGGTCACCCGGACCGCAAGATGGGCGGGCGCGGCATGCCCGAGGTCGAGCTCTACTTCGACCATTGCCGCGTGCCGATGCAAAACGTCATCCTCGCCGGCGACCCCGACTCGACGCGCAGTTTCAAGCGCCTGATGAGCTCGTTCGGCCCCGAGCGCGTCGGCAATGCCGCGATGTGCCTGGGCGTGGCGCAGGCGGCCTACGAGGCCGCCAAAAAGTATTCGCAGGAGCGCGAGCAATTCGGGCGGCCGATCTGCGAGTTCCAGGGTCTGCAGTGGAAGATCGCCGACATGGCGGTGCAGCTGCATGCTGCGCGCCTGATGATCTACCGCGCGGCGACGAACCTGGTCGAGGGCTTTCCCGACCCGCTCGAAGCGGCGATGGCCAAGCTCTACGCCAACGAGATGGTGCAGCGCGTCACCAACGAGGCACTGCAGATCCACGGCCACGCCGGCTTCACGCGCGCGCTGCCGCTGGAGCGCATGGTGCGCGACTCGCGCGGCTTCGCGCTTGGCGGCGGCACGACCGAGATCCTGCGCAACACGATTGCGTCGATGGTTTACGGGCGCGCGTTCGATCAGCGCCGCTCATGACGCGGCAGCGACGGCGATGACCCAGCCCAAGCACGTGCCACCCGGTCAGGGCTCCAACGCCTCGGGCTTCGTCCGGCTGCGCGCCGCTGCCGACGGCCTCGATGCCGCGTTGATGGCGATCGGCGGCGTGATGCTGATGCTGTTGATGCTGCTCGTCGTGGCCGATGTGGCGCTGCGCTACCTGTTCAACGCCCCGCTGTCCTGGTCGTACGAGATGGTGTCGAGCTACCTGATGCCGGGGGTGTTCTTCCTCGCGGTGTCGCACACGCTGAAGGCGCACGGCCATGTCGCGGTCGACATCCTGCACAACCGCATGGGCCGGACCACCCGCTATGTTCTGCAGGCCGCGACCAGCGCGCTGGCTGCGCCGGTCTTCGGCCTGTGCGCGGTCGTCGCGGCGCAGCACACCTGGGGCGAGTTCCAGGTCGGCTCCGTCTCCACCAGCGGCATCGGGGCGCCGAGCTGGACCGTCAGCATCCTGCTGCCGCTGGGCTTCGGGCTGCTGGCGCTGCGGCTGGCCCTCGACGCCGCCGGCTACATCGCGACGCTGGCCTCGGGGCGCGAGGTGATTGCGTTGCCGCCGATCTCGGGCACCGAGGACCTCGGCACATGATCGCCAGCGGCGTCGTGCTGTTGTTGTTCGTGCTGCTGGCCGCGGGCATGCCGGTGGCGTTTGCGCTCGCCGTCGCCGGCAGCCTGGGCCTGTATCTGGTGGGCGGGGTGCAGACGCTGACCGGCGTGCTCGCGACGACGCCGCTGTCGACCGCAGCAACCTACGAACTGATCTCGGTGCCGATGTTCATCCTGATGGCAGAGTTCGTGATCCTCAGCGGCGTGGCCGACAATCTCTTCAAGGCGGCCGCGGCCTGGGTCGGCCGCGTGCCGGGCGGGCTGGCGATGGCCACCGCCATCGCCGGCGCCGGCTTCGGCGCGATCTCGGGCTCGAGCACGGCCTCGGCCGCGACACTGTCCTCGACCACTTTGCCGGCAATGCTCAAGCAGGGTTACGACCCCAAGCTCGCTGCGGGGGTCGTGGCGATCTCCGGAACCCTCGCGATGCTGATCCCGCCGAGCATTGCGCTGGTGCTGTACGGCATCATCGCCGACGTCAGCATCGGCCAGTTGCTGGTCGGCGGCGTGATCCCGGGCATCCTGGTGACGCTGACAATCATCGCCACGGTCTGGGTCCTGGTCACGCTCGACCCGGCCTGCGCGCCGCGCGGCAAGGCCTACACGCTGCGCGAGAAGCTCGCGTCGCTGAAGGTCGTCGGGCCGATGCTGCTGCTGTTCATGGCCGTCACCGGTGTGATCTACACCGGCATTGCGACACCGACCGAAGCCGCCGGCATCGGCGCCTTCGGTGGCTTCTTGCTGGCGGCGCTGGAAGGCAAGGTCAACCGTGCGTCGCTGATGAAGGCGCTGACCCACGCCGGCCAAGCCAGCTGCATGATCATCATGATCGTCGTGTGCGCGAAGATCTTCGGCTACTTCTTCACGCTGACGCAGGTCACCCAGGTCATCGTGCAGTGGGTCGGTGCGTTGCAGGTGTCGCGCTGGCTCGTGATGGCGTTCATCCTGTTCGGCTTCCTGCTGCTGGGCTGCGTGATGGACCAGGTGGCGATCCTGATCCTGACGATCCCGGTGGTGCTGCCGCTGGTCAAGTCGCTCGGTTTCGATCCGGTGTGGTTCGGCGTGATCGTCATCGTCGTTGCCGAGGTCGGCCTGGTGACACCCCCGGTGGGGCTGAACGTCTTCGTCGTCTCTCGCTATGCGAATCGGCCGCTGCAAGAGGTGTTCGCCGGGGTCTGGCCGCATGTCTTCAGCCACTTGCTGCTGCTCGTCGTGCTGGTGGCGTTTCCGGCGATCATTCTGTGGCTTCCGGCGCAGATGGCGCCATAGCTGAGGCCACGCTGCCTCGACAACCAAAGGAACGAGACATGTCAACGACCCTCCGCCGCCTGCTCCCGACCCTGGCCACGGTACTGTGCATCGGCGGCGCCGCTGGCGCGGGCGCGCAGACAGCGATCAAGCTCAAGATTGCCGACTCTTTCCCGGTCGGCCACTACCTGCCGAGGTACATGATCCAGCCGATGATCGATCGGCTTAAGGCCAGCCCTGCCGGCAAGGGCGTCGAGTTCGAGTATTACCCGGCCGAACAGATGGGCAAGGCCAAGGACTTTCTGTCGCTGACCCAGTCGGGCGTGCTCGACATCACCTATGTCGCGCCCGGATTCGTCTCCGACAAGATGCCGCTGTCGGTGGTCGCGGAGTTGCCGCTGAGCTTCACCGGCTCGTGCAAGGGCACGCTCGCCTACTGGAACCTCGCCAAGTTCGGTGGCCTGCTGTCGAAGAAGGAATTCGAGCCGAACGGGGTGCGCCTGCTGTTCACGATCGTGCTGCCGCCTTACCAGGTGGTCACGCGCAAGCCCTTCGCGTCGCTGAAGGACCTGGAAGGCATGAAGATCCGCGCATCGGGGTCGGCCAAGGAACTGGTGCTGAAGAAGATCAAGGCGACCCCGGTGTTGATCCCCACGCCCGAGGTCTACGAGGCGCTCTCGCGCGGCACGATCGAAGGCGTGCTGTTCCCGTTCAACAGCCTGGTGCCGTACGACATCCACAAGCTGTCCAAGACTGCAACGGTCGGTGAGAACTTCGGTTCCTTCGTGGCCAACTACGTGATCAGCGAAAAGCGCTGGCAGAGCCTGCCCGTGCCCCTTCAGAAGGAACTCACGGCGATGGGCGAAGAAACCGCCCGAAGCACCTGCGCGCAGGTCGAGCGTGACGAGGCCGGCGAGATGGACAAGGTCAAGCAGGCCGGGGTTCAGCTGGTCACGCTGTCGGCGGCCGACAAGGCCGTGGTGTCGAACGCGATGCACGAGGTTGCCAAGGACTGGGCCGACAACCTCGACCGGCGTGGTCGCGCTGGCACTGAGGTGCTCGATGCCTTCAAGGCCGGCTTGAAGTGACGCTGGCGGCGCGCCGCGGCCGCAGCTGACTCAATCGACCATGATGCCCGCTGCCTTGATCAACGGGCCCCATTTGGCGCGCTCGTTGTCGGCAAAGCTGCGCAGCCGTTCCGGGCTGCCACCAGCGGGTTCGATGCCGAGCTGCAGCAGGCGCTGGCGCGTCTCTGGCTGCGCCGGGATCTTCACCATCTCGGCGTTCAGGGTCTCGATCACCGCGCGCGGCGTGCCGAGCGGCGCGTACAGCGCGTTCCACGCTGTCATCTCGAAGCCTGCCACACCCTGCTCGGCGACCGATTTGACGCCCGGCATCAGCTCGCTGCCCTGCAGCGAGGTGATCGCGATGGCTTTGAGCCGGCCCGCCTCGACCTGCGGACGCATGGCGGTCACGGTTTCGATCGTCAGCGGCAACTGGCCCCCGATCACGTCGGTCATGGCCGCCGCCGAGCCCTTGTAAGGCACGCCGAAAAACGGTGTCCCCGCCCGCTCGCGCAGCAGCTCGAGCACGATGCGGGCGCTGGTGCTGGGCAGCGCGACGTCGACCTTGCCGGGGCGCTTCCTGGCCGCCGCGATCAGTTCGCTGACCGACGAGGCTGGAAGCGACTGGCTCGCAGCGATCACCATCGGCAACATGCCGGTCAGGATGACCGGTTCGAAATCGGCCGCGGCATCGAAGGGCATCGCGCCGTAGAGGAACCGGTTTTGAGCGTGCGTGGCGTTCGTGCCCATCGTCAGCGTGTAGCCGTCGGGCGCGGCCTTCGGCGTCGGCACCGATGTTGCCGCCCGCGCCGGCCTTGTTCTTCGACGTAGAAGGACTGCCCCAGCGCCTTGGAGAGCTTCTCGGCGAAATGGCGTGTGGCCACGTCGGTGCCCTGGCCGGCGGGGTAGGGGACGGTGATGCGCACACTGCGGTTCGGGTACGACTGGGCCGCGGCGAGCAGCGGCAGCACCGCAGCGGCGATCAGGAGCGCGCGGCGCGCGCATCGGGTGGGGTTCATCGGACTGTCTCCTTTTCTTTCTGGTCGCCGCGCGAGCGCGTCACGCCGGCGGGCGCATGACCGTGCCATTGGCGTGCAGGGCCTCGGCAGCCGCAATGTCGCAACCGAGTTCGGCCAGGATCGCGGCCGCGTGTTCGCTCAGGCGCGGCGGCAGGTCGCCCGGGCGCCCGGGCGTGGACGACAGCTTCACCGGCAGGCCGAGCGAGCGCCGGCCATGCTCGTCCACCACCATCGCGCGGTGCGCCGCGTGCGGCTGCGAGAGCGCCTGCGCCACGTCGTTGACCGGACCTGCCGGCACGCCACGGCGCATCAGGTCCGCGCACAGCGGAGCGGCCTCGAAGCCGAGCAGCGTGCGCTCGATCTCGGTGCGCAGCGCGTCGCGATTCGCCAGCCGCACCGAGCTGTCGGCAAAGCGCGGGTCGGTGGCGAGATCCGGCCGTGCCACGCACTCGCAAAAGCGTTTGAACTGGCCGTTGTTGACGACACCGAGAAACACCTCGCCGTCGGCGGCGGCATAGCGGTCGTAAGGTGCGATGTTCGGGTGCGAGCTGCCCATGCGCTGCGGGATGCGCCCCGAGTAGAACCAGTTCGACGCGTGCGGGATCAGCAGCGCCAGTCCGGTGTCGAACAGCGTCGCCTCGACGCGCTGGCCGCGACCGCCGCGCTCGCGCGCGGCCAGCGCCAGCAGCACGCCGCTGAACGCGTTGTAGCCGGTCAGGTAGTCGACCACCGGCACACCCAGGCGCAGCGGACCGGAGTCGGGCGTGCCGTTGACGCTCATCAGGCCGCAGATCGCCTGCAGTACGGCGTCATAGCCGGGCAGGCCGCCGAGTGGCCCATCGGCGCCGAAGCCGCTGACGCTGCAATGGATGAGGTGCGGGTAGCGCGACGCCAGCACGTCCTCGTAGCCCAAGCCCCACTTTTCCATCGTGCCGGGCAGAAAGTTCTCGATCAGCACATCGGCGTCGGCCAGCAGCTTCTCGAGCACGGCGCGGCCCGCCGGGCGCGACAGATCGACGGCGATCGAACGCTTGCCGCGATTCAGCGCGCCGAAGTACGCGACCTCGCCGCGTTCGTCCAGCGGCGGGCCGAAGCGGCGTGCCTCGTCGCCGTCCGGCGGCTCGACCTTGATGACGCTGGCGCCGTGGTCGGCGAGCATCTGCGCGCACAGCGGCCCGGCCAGTACGCGCGACAGGTCAAGAACCCGCAGGCCGTCCAGCGCGCTCGGCAAGGGTGTGGTCATCTCAGTACCGCCAGGCCGTTCCGAAGGGACTCAGCGCCCCTTCGGGGGGCAGCGAGCGAAGCGAGCGTGGGGGTTTCATATCAGGCGCGGCGCGGCAGTTCGACGATTCCACCGCCCAGCACCGACAACTCGTCGTCCTGATTCCGCGCTTCCTGTTCGATCTCGACCAACGCGCGGCCATCCTCGACGAACTTGCGCTTGACCTTGCCCTTGATGAACAGCATGTCGCCGGCC
>JAZJZJ010000282.1:0-3635 GCA_040389925.1 Pseudomonadota bacterium | reverse complement strand
GCGGCCGGGTCGCGATCTTCAAGCTCGACGACAAGAGCGAGGCGATCGAGGCGGTCGCGAACGAAGACCTGCTGAACGCGAACAAGGATCTGCTGAAGGACGACGAGCTGATCATCGTGCAGGGCAAGGTCCAGCCCGATCGCTTCTCGGGCGGCCTGCGGCTCACGGTCGCGAGCGTGTGGGATCTGGCCTCGGCGCGCTGCCGCTTCGGCAAGTACCTGCGCGTCGCAGTCAACGGCAGCGTGCCGCCGGTGGCCGAGGTGCTGCGCGACTTTCCGTCGCGGCGCATCGTGACCGAGCATGGCGATCTGCCGCAAGGCCTCACGGTGCGGCTCGAACTCAAGCGCGAGGCCGCGAGCGGCGAGCTCGATCTGGGCGAGGCCGCGCGCTTCTACCCGACCGACGCGGCGCTCGACCGCTGGCGCGCCGGCGCGCATCACGGGCAAGCGGTCGTTGTCTACGAATGACCTGCGAATGACCTGCAAATGACGCGGCGGTTTCAGTCCGCGTTCGAGCGCGCCGATAACGCGTGATGGGCTCGACCGCCGCGAACGGAATCACCACCGGCCTGGTGCTGACCGGCGGCGGCGCGCGCGCCGCCTACCAGGTCGGCGTGCTGAAGGCGATCGCGCAGATCCGGCGCGACTGCGGGCAGGGTTCGGCGCCGAACCCGTTCCCGGTCATCACCGGCACCTCGGCCGGCGCGATCAACGCGGCGGCGCTGGCCTGCCGCGCCGATGACTTCAGCGGTGCGGTCGACGGCCTGTGCGAGGTCTGGGAGAACTTTCACGCCGAGCAGGTCTACCGCGCCGATTCGTTCGGCGTGATCCGCACCGGCGCGCGCTGGCTGACGATGATGTCGATCGGCTGGGCGATCGCGCGCTGGCGTCGCGCGCGGCCGCGCTCGCTGCTCGACAACGCGCCGCTCGAGGTGCTGCTGAATCGACTGATCAGCACCGAGCGCACGCGCCAGATGATGCGCGACGGGCATCTGCAGGCGCTCGCGGTCACCGCGTCGAGCTACGGCTCGGGCCTGCACGTGACCTTCTACGACGCGCTCAAGGACATCGTGCCGTGGACGCGCTCGCAGCGCATCGCGGTGCGTGATGCGATCACGGTGCCGCACCTGCTCGCGTCGTCGGCGATCCCATTCGTGTTTCCGGCCGTGGCGCTGAACCTCGTCGACCACGTTGAGTATTGCGGCGACGGCTCGATGCGTCAGGCCGCACCGATCTCGCCGGCCGTGCACCTGGGCGGTGAGCGCATCCTTGTCGTCGGCGCCGGCCGCATGCACGAGCCACCGGGCGAGCGCGCCGGCAGCAGCGAGTACCCGAACCTGGCGCAGATCGCGGGGCACGCGCTGTCGAGCATTTTCCTGGACGCACTCGCGGTCGACGTCGAACGCCTGCAGCGCATCAACAGCACGCTCGCGCTGCTCACGCCCGAGGCGCGCGCCGCGACCAGCCTGAAGCCGATCGAGGTGCTGGTGATCGCGCCGAGCCAGCGCCTCGACGACATCGCGGCGAAGCATCTGGGCGAGTTGCCGGCGCCGATCCGCACGATGCTGCGCGGCATCGGCGTGCAGGGCAGGGGCGACGACGCCCGCGGCGCGGCGCTGGCGAGCTACCTGCTGTTCGAATCGGGCTACACGCGCGAGCTGATCGCGCTCGGCGTGGCCGATACGCTGCAGCGCCGCGACGACGTGATCGCGTTTTTCGGCTGGCAGCAAGCGCAGTAGGGACGCCCCGGGCGCAAGCCGGGGCGCTGTGCTGCGTCACTTTACTTCTTCGTCGCTTCGGCCTTGCTCGACGTGTTCGATTTCGCCTTGGCGGGCTTGACCGAGGTGTCGCCCGCCGCGGCCGCGCTGAACGCCGCACCGTTGACCGTCAGCCCGTCGGCCGAGAACTTGGCCGAGTTGCCGGCCCGCACGCCCTTGACGCGCGACTGCAGGTCGGACCAGTCCTTGAACGAGCCGGTCTTGCGCGCGTCGAGAATCTTCGTCGACATCGACGGGCCGATGCCCTTGATCGATTCGAGTTCGGCCTGGCTGGCCTTGTTCACGTCGACGACCGCGAACGCGGCGGCGGACAACAGGGCGAGGGCGGTGGTCAGGATGGCTTTGATGATGTTCATGCGAGTCTCCAGAGGTGTCGGGCGTTGCGACATTGCAAGCCCGAACTGAAGTGTTCCGGCGCCGGGCCGGTCTGAACATCGCCATCACGGGGCGGCCCGAAAGGTCACCCCCGAAAGGAGGAGCCGCCAACGCAAGACGCCCCGCACGAGGCGGGGCGTTCATCGAGCGGACCGAGCGGTCCGCGCGCGTCTTACTTCTTCGCGGCGCTGGCCGGGGCCGGCGCGGCAGCGGCGGGCTTGGCAGCCGGGGCGGCGGTGGTGGCAGCGGCAGGTGCCGGCGTGGCAGCGGGCGCAGCGGCCGGCGCGGCGGCCTTCTTCTCTTCCTTCTTCGCGGCGGCGGGGGCAGCAGGCGCTGCAGCCTTGGCCGGTGCGCCAGCGAACGCGGCGCCGTTGACAGTCAGGCCCTCGGTCGAGAACTTCGCGGCACTGCCCTCGCCGACGCCCTTGAAGCGGGTCATCATGTCTTGCCAGTCCTTGAACGCGCTTTTCTTGCGCTCTTCGACGATCTTGGCCGAGATTGCCGGGCCGATGCCCTTGACGGCTTCGAGTTCGGCTTGCAGGTTGACGCGTTCCCGGCGGAATCTCGTCAGGCCTGTGTCGCCAGCCAGTCGACATACGCCTTCACACCCGTTCCCACATCGGCGAAGGCGTGATCGCAGCCGGTGCCGCGCAGCGCATTCAGGTCGGCCTGCGTGAACGACTGGTACTTGCCGACCAGCGCCTCGGGGAACGGGACGTACTCGACCAGCCCCTGCGTCACCAACTCGCCCAGAGGCAACGCCGCTTCGCCCTTCAGCGCCCGCGCCGCGTTGACGGTGGCCAGCGCGACGTCGTTGAACGGCTGGGCGCGGCCGGTGCCGAGGTTGAAGATGCCGCTGCACTCGGGGTGCTGCAGGAACCACAGGTTCACCGCGACCACGTCGTTCACGAACACGAAGTCGCGGCTTTGCTGCCCCGGCCCGTAGCCGCCGTACTCGCCGAACAGGCGGACCTTGCCGGTCTCGCGGAACTGGTTGAAGTGGTGGAACGCGACCGAGGCCATGCGCCCCTTGTGCTGTTCGCGCGGGCCATAGACGTTGAAGTAGCGGAAGCCGACGACCTGGGTCGTGCTCTGCGGCAGCATGCGCCGCACGACGTTGTCGAACAGCAGCTTCGAGTAGCCGTAGACGTTCAGCGGGCGCTCGAACTCGGGCCGCTCGACGAACGAGGCGCTGCCGCCGTAGGTGGCGGCCGAGCTCGCGTAGAGCAGGCGCGTGCCTTGCACCTGGCAGGCATCGAGCAGGTCCTTCGAGCAGCGATAGTTCGTGTCGAGCATGAAGCGGCCGTCGTGCTCCATCGTGTCGGAACACGCGCCTTCGTGGAACACCGCATCGATGGTGCCGAACTTGCGCTCCGCGAAGCGCGTGTAGAACTCGCTCTTGTCGAAGTAGTCGCTGAGCCGCGCGCCGAGCAGGTTGCGGTACTTCGGGCCGTCGGTCAGGTCGTCGACCGCGATCACGTCG
>JAZJZJ010000281.1:0-10522 GCA_040389925.1 Pseudomonadota bacterium | reverse complement strand
GTACATCGTGCCGATGTCCTTGTGGTTCGTCGCGTACAGCCAGCGGCGCCAGCCCTGCGGCGCGCCGTGGTCGTCGTGGGCGTGGTCGTGCCCTGTGTGGCCGGGGTTGTGAATGACTGCGCTCATGCCAATTCCTGTGATGTTCTGTGCGGGTACGTCTGGCTACTTGCGTGCGGCAACCACTTCGGCGGGCTGCACGAGCTGGCCGGTCTTGTTCGACCAGCTGTTTTTCGTGTACGTGGCGACTGCGGCCAGTTCGGTGTCGCTGAGCTGTTTCCAGGCGGGCATCGCGCCGTTGTTCTGACCGTTCAGCAACACATGGAGCTGCTTCGCGTGATCGGCGTCGAGGACGACGGCGGCGCCGTCGAGTGCCTTGATCGGGCCACCGCCCTTGCCGGTGGCGAGGTGGCAGGCCGCGCAGTTCGCGGCGTAGACCTTCTCGCCGCGCGCCATCATGTCGGGCAGGGTCCAAACCTTGGCCGGGTCGTCGGCGAGCGCGGCCATTTCCTTCTTCTTGCCGTCGACCCACTTCGTGTAGTCGGCCGTCGACACCACCTTGACCTGGATCGGCATGTAGGCGTGTTCCTTGCCGCACAACTCGGCGCACTGGCCGTAGTAGTCGCCGACCTTGGTCGCGGTGAACCAGGTGTCGCGCACGAAGCCGGGGATCGCGTCCTGCTTGATGCCGAACGACGGCACCATGAAGGCGTGGATCACGTCACTTGCGGTCGTGATGATGCGCACCTTCTTGCCGACCGGCACGACCAGCGGGTTGTCGACCTTCAGCAGGTAGTCGTCGACCGGCGCCGGCTGGCCGGAATCGGACGCCTCACGTTGCGCGGTATCGAGCGTCGAGACGAAGCCGATGCCCTCGCCCTCGCCCTTCAGGTAGTCGTAGCCCCACTTCCACTGGATGCCGGTGGCCTTGATGGTCAGGTCGGCGGCGCTGGTGTCCTTCATCGCGACGACGACCTTGGTCGCCGGCAGCGCCATCAGGATCACGATGATGAACGGCACGACGGTCCAGACGATTTCGACCGTGGTGCTCTCGTGGAAGTTCGCGGGTTTCGCGCCCTTCGACTTGCGGTGCTTGAAGATCGAATAGAACATCACCCCGAACACGCCGAGGAAGATGATCGTGCAGACCCAGAGCATGAAGTAGTGCAGCCAGCGCTGATCGGCCGCGATCTCGGTGACCGGCGGGTGCAGGTCGAGCTGGTTGACGGCCGGGCCGCCGGGCAGATCGCCCACCGCCATCGCCAGCCGGGTCGCGCACAGCGCCCCCAGCGTCACGCCAACCTGGCCAGCCCTGTGCCACAGTGCTTTCATCGTCTTCATGGTTGCCACTTCAGTTTTCGGATTTGTCTGGAGATTTGGTCTCGGGGCTTGCGGCCGGCGTCCATTGCCAGCGCCGCAGCGCCCAACGCAATTCGTCGGCCAGCTGGCGGCGCAATTCGGGGCGCACGAAGCGGCCCACCGCGATTCTCTGGCCCTGGCCCGAGAGTTCGATCAGCGAGCGGTTGCCATACTGCGGCTCGATGCGAACCCAGGCCGGCGAGAACTCGGCACGTTCGACGTGACGGCCCGACACGTGCTCGACCGTCAGCCGCCCGGGCTGCAGCCGGATGCGTTCGCTGTCGGTGGCGTGGCGCGAATAGATCAGCAGGGCCACGCCGACGGCGACGACCTCGAGCCACGCGAACGGCATCACGAGCTTCGCGCCCTGCAGCCAGAAGAACAGCCCGATGACCAGCGATACGCCGCACAGCGAGGCATAGAAGCCCATCATTTGGCGCGGCGTGGTCGAGCAGGTGCGCTTCATCAGCCACTGCACCGAGTGCTCGCCCGCGCCCGCTTCGGCGCCGAAGCGCAGCGAGCGGGTTGTCGCCGCGAGGGCGATCGGAGGGTGAGAAATGGTTGCTGACATCCCGCGCACGTTCTTTACTGCTGATCTGCCTTGAAATGCTTGCCTCGGCCCGGACATGGACCTGAACCGCGCTGGCCTGTCGCGCGCATGAACGTGCCCGCAACGGGCCCAGCCCAACCGTGAGAGTTTAGCGCAGCGGCTAGCGGGCCTTGCCCCGGCCGTGGCTGGAACGCACCATCGCGCGCATGTCGTCGAGCGAGACCGTCGTCGCCTCCCCGGGCCGCAGCCTTGGGGCGGCCTTGAACGCATGGCCGTAGGCGATCTCGAAGCTCAGGCCGATCGAGCCGTCCGGCGCCGCGAGCGCTTGGAGTTCGCGCTCCAGCAGTGCGCGCCAGCGCGGCGTGCGCAGGCCGGGTTCGCGATCCGGCGCGGTGTTGCCGCCGAGCCCGCGCAGCTCGGCCAGCAGCTTGGCCGGGCTGTCCCAGCGCAGGGTCAAGGTCTCCTGGTCCATCACCGGGTCTTTGAACCCGGCTTGCACCAGCATGTCGCCAAGATCGTGCATGTCGACGAAGCCTGGCGTTGGTGCAGGCCAGCCGAGCCGCGCGTAGAGCGTGCGCAGTTCGCGCAGGGTGCCGGGGCCGAGACACGAGAACATCACGAAACCGTCGACGCGCAACAGGCCGTGCCAGCGCTCGATCAGCGCGACCGGGTCGACGACCGCGTGCAGCATCATGTTGGCCCAGACGAGGCCGACGCCCGGCTGAATCTCGTCGGCTTCGGTCGCGACCGCCACGTCACCGCCGGTCCAGCGCGCGGCCGTCCACCACGGCCGCCGGCTTTGCGCACGGCTGCGTTCGGCCCACGCCGCGTCAGGCTCGACGCGCAACTGCTGCGCCTTCGGGTAAGCGGCTTCGAGCAGGCCGGTGCCGGCGCCGAGCACGCTCCACCAATCGATCACGCGCTCGGGCTGCAGCAGGATCAGGTCGAGCTTCTCGCCCATGCGCCGCGCGATCTCGCCGTGCAGCCACGGTGGCTCGGGCGCTCGCCCGAGGCGACGCAGCGCGGCCCGGACCGCGGTCTGGTCGAGGCGGCGGGCGTGGGTCGGGTCGGGCGAAGCGGGCATACGGGCCAGTATATTGAGCCGTGCTGTTCACCCGACTCCTGCAGGCCACGCGCCTGCCCAGCCTGTGCGCCGTGTGCCGCGGCTGGGGCGCGCAGCGGATCTGCGGCGACTGCGTGCAGCGTTTCGCGCTCGCGCTGCCGCGCTGCCGGCGCTGCGCACTCCAGGTGCCGGCGGGTGTGGAGGTCTGCGGTGCGTGCCTGACGGATCCACCGCCGTACACGTGCACGCTCGCCGCGGTCGACTACGACCATCCATGGGACGGCCTGATCACGCACTTCAAGTTCCACGCGGCGCTCGATCTTGCATCGGCGTTGGCCGAGCGCATGCTCGCCGCACGCGCTGAAGCAATGGCCTCGACACAGGCACCGGCGCTGCTCGTGCCGATTCCGCTCAGCGACGCGCGCCTGCGCGAACGCGGCTACAACCAGGCGTGGGAGCTGACGAAACGCCTCGGCGCCGCGCTGCACTGCCCGATCGACGCGGCGCTGCTGCTGCGCGTGAAGGACACGCCGCACCAACTCGCCTTCCCGCCCGAGCAGCGCGCCGGCAACGTGCGCGCGGCGTTCGCGGTCGAGCCGAAGCGACGCGCCGAGCTGCAGGGCCGCAGCGTCACGCTGGTCGACGATGTGATGACGACCGGCGCGACCGTGGCCGAAGCCACGCGCACGCTGCTGCAGGCCGGCGCGCGCGAGGTGAATGTGTGGGTCGTCGCGCGCACGCCGCGCCACGCCGCGCAGCCGTGACAATCGCGCGATGTTCAACATCGTTCTGGTGCAGCCCGAGATCCCGCCGAACACCGGCAACGTGATCCGGCTCGCCGCCAACACCGGCTGTGCGCTGCACCTGATCGAGCCGCTCGGCTTCTCGATGGATGATCGGCAGCTGAAGCGCGCCGGCCTGGACTATCACGAGTACGCGCCGGTGCGCGCGCACGCGTCGTGGGCGGCATTCCAGGACGCGATGCGGCCCGATCGCACGCGAATGTTCGCGTTCACAACCCGCGGCAGCCGGCCGTTTGCCGAGGTCGCGTGGCACGCCGGCGACTGGCTCGTGTTCGGGTCCGAGACCGCCGGCCTGCCGGCGGCGGTGCGCGACACTTTCGACACCGCGCAACGCGTGCGCCTGCCGCTGCGTGAAGGCCAGCGCAGCCTGAACCTGAGCAACGCGGTCGCGGTCGCGGTATTCGAGGCCTGGCGCCAGAACGGCTACGCCGGCGGAGCGTAGCTATTCGGGCTGCACGCCCGCCGCCTTGATCACCTTCGCCCAGCGCTCGCGTTCGCTCTTCATCAAGCCAGCCAGCGCTTCGGGCGCGGTGCCGGCGGCGCTGAAGAACTGGCCGAGCATCTTGCCGCGCACGTCGTCGCTCTTGATGATGCGGATCAGTTCGCTGGCGACGCGGTCGACGATCGCCTTCGGCGTGCCGGCCGGCGCGAGCACGGCCTGCCACGAGATCGCCTCGAAACCGGCGTAGCCCTGCTCGACGAAGCTGGGGAACTCCGGCAGCGAGCTCGAACGCCCCAGCGTCGTCACCCCGAGTGCCTTCAGCTTGCCGGCGCGGATGTTGCCGATCGCGATGCCCGGCACCATGAAGCCGGCCTGCACCTGACCCGCGAGGATCGCGTTGACGATCTGCGGGAAGCCCTGGTACGGCACATGCACGATGTCGAGCCCGGCGCGCGTCTTGAACAGCTCCATCGCGAGGTGCGACGCGCTGCCGTTGCCGACGCTGCCGTAGTTCAGCTGGCCTTTTTTCTCCTTCGCGATGCGCACGAAGCCGGCCAGCGTGTTGGCACCGAGTTTCGGGTCGACGACGAGCACGTTCGGCGAGGTCGCGACCAGCGTCACCGGCGCGAGATCGCGTGCCGGGTCGTACGACAGGCTCTTGCTCAGCAGCGGCGCGGTGACGAGCGGGCCCTGGATCGTGAACAGGAAGGTGTAGCCGTCGGGCTCGGCCTTCGCGACGGCGCCGGTGCCGACGTTGCCGCCAGCGCCGGGCTTGTTGTCGACGATCACCGACTGCCCGAGCGCGCGGCCGAGCGGCTCGGCAACGAGGCGCGCGATGATGTCGGGCGAGCTGCCGGGCGGGAACGGCACGACGAGCTTGATCGGCCGGGCCGGCCAAGCCTGCGCGACGGCGGGCAGCGACAAGGCGGCGGCGCCGGCGATCGGGGCCTGCAGGAAATGGCGGCGTTGCATCGAATGAGTCTCCAAGGGTCAGGTTTCAGGCCGTGCACCGCGGCCCATCAGTTGTTCGAGGGCCTGTGCGGGCGTCGTGCGGCCATCGAGCACCGCCGCGACGGCCGCGGTGATCGGCATCTCGACGCCCAGCGCCGCAGCGCGCCGCAGCACCATCGGGGTGGTCGGCACGCCCTCGGCGACATGGCCGAGTTCGGCGAGGATGCGCGCCAGCGGCAGCCCTTCGGCGAGCCGGCGGCCGACAGTGCGATTGCGCGACAGGTCGCCGGTGGCGGTGAGCACCAGATCGCCGAGGCCCGACAGGCCCATGAAGGTTTCCGGGCGCGCGCCGAGCGCGACACCCAAGCGTGTCATCTCGGCCAGGCCGCGCGTGATCAGCGCGGCGCGGGCGTTCAACCCCAGGCCCACAGGGCCGCCGTTGCGACCGGGCATGCCATCGGCAATGCCGGTCGCGATCGCAAGCACGTTCTTGACCGCGCCGCCGACCTCGACGCCGACCGGATCGTCTGACGTGTAGATGCGCAGGTTGTCGCTGTGCAGCGCATCGACCGCCTCGTCGCACAGCGCGGCGTCGAAGCTGGCCGCGACCAGCGCCGTCGGTTGCCCGCGCGCGACCTCGATCGCGAAGCTCGGGCCCGACAAGACACCCACACGCGCGCCGGCACCGCTCGCGCGCGCGAGTTCATGCCCCAGCAAACCACCACGGGGCTCGAAGCCCTTGCACAGCCACAGCACGCCGGCCGCGCGCGTGCCGATGCGGGCGAGCATCTCGGCCAGCGCCGCCATCGGGGTGGCGATGATCACGAGCCCGTCGCGCGCATGCGCGAGCGCGGCGTCGAAGT
Source organism: Pseudomonadota bacterium (assembly GCA_040389925.1). Lineage (GTDB taxonomy): Bacteria > Pseudomonadota > Gammaproteobacteria > Burkholderiales > Burkholderiaceae_C > LMDS01. Next base: position 4,494 of record JAZJZJ010000281.1, on the reverse strand, counting down.
CGGTGTCGATCTGCAAGGCATCCGGCAGCGCCACGCCGGGCAGGTAGTGCGCATTGCGGCGCGACGCCGTCATCTGCGCGGCTTGGGCCGCATCGCGCGCCCACAGCCGCGTCGGATGGCGCGCGGCGGCGTTCACCGCGAGCGCGGTGCCCCACGCGCCGGCACCGAGGACCGTGAGGTTCATCGTGTGCCGGTTCTGTGCCGAATCAGTTCGCGGAAGTGATGATCCCGGAACCGTTCGCGCCATTCACTTGCGCGGCGGCCTGCGCCTGCTGCGCTTCGAACATCGCCTGGAAGTTGACTTCCGACAGCAGCACCGGCGGGAAGCCGGCGCGCGTGCACACGTCCGAGACGATCGCGCGCAGGTACGGGTAGATGATGCCCGGGCAGGCAATGCCGATGATCGGCTGCAGTTGGTCTTCGGGAATGTTGCGGATCTCGAAAATGCCGCCCTGCTTGGCTTCGACCAGGAACAGCACCTTGTCGTTGACCTTGGTCGTGACGGTCGCGGTGACAGTCACTTCGTAGACGCCTTCACCGATCGGCGCGGCGCCCAGGCCGAGGTTGATCTCGACCTGCGGCTGGCCCTGCTCGAGCAGGATCTGCGGCGAATTCGGTTGCTCGAGCGACAGATCCTTCAGGTAGATGCGCTGGATCTGGAACACGGGGTTGTTGGTTTCGTCGGCCATGACAGTCTCGGGTGGTTGGAGTGGGTGGGCTCGGGCGCGATGGCGCCGTGAGCGGTGTGCGGCGGCGATTATCGCCGCGCGCCAGCGGCGGTCTCGGGCGTCAGGCGCCGGTGCCCGCCAGCAGCGGAATCAGGCCGCCCTGACGATCGAGCTCGACCAGGTCGTCGCAGCCGCCGACATAGGTCTCGCCGATGAAGATCTGCGGCACCGTGCGGCGACCGCCGGTGAGCTGCATCATCGTGGCGCGCTGGCTTGGGTCGAGGTCGACGCGGATGTCCTCGATCGCCTCGACGCCGCGTTGCTTCAGCAGCGCTTTCGCATGCATGCAGTACGGGCAGACCTGGGTGGAATACATCTTGACGGCTTGCATGGTCAGCCTCACTTCGGGTCAGGCCACCGACTTTTCAACCGGCAGGTTCGCCGCGCGCCAGGCTTCGAGCCCACCGGCCAGCGCGCGCGCGTTCTCGAAACCGAGCTTCCTCAAGGCCGCCACGCCCTTCGCGGCGCGCGCGCCGGTCGCACACACCACCACCAGCGGCAGCGCCTTGTTCTTCGGCAGCGCGTTCGAGGTCTCGATCTGGCTCAGCGGCACGCTCTTCGCGCCGGCGACGTGGCCGGCGGCGTATTCGGCCGGCTCGCTCACATCGATCAGCACGGCCTTCTCGCGGTTGATCAGTTGCACCGCGTCGTTGGTCGAGAGCTTGCCGGCGCCGCCGGCGCCCTTGTTCAGCAGCGGCCACAGCAGCAGCGCACCGGAGGTGGCGGCCGCGAGGAACAGAAACCAGTTGTCGATGAAGAACTTCACGGGCGGGCCAATGCGAGGGGGAAAGACCGCGATTATAGAATTCCGTCGTCCCTCGCCCTGGCGCGAAGCGCCAACTCCTCACACCGGCGCGGGGCACCCTGTTTCCTCAAACGGCCCACGCCCATGCACAAGCTCGTCCTGATCCGCCACGGTGAATCGACCTGGAACCTTGAAAACCGCTTCACCGGCTGGACCGATGTCGACCTCACGCCGCTGGGCGTGCAGCAGGCGCAGCAGGCCGGGCGCCTGTTGAAGGCCGAAGGCTACGAATTCGACATCGCCTACACCTCGGTGCTCAAGCGCGCGATCTGGACGCTCTGGCACACCCTCGACCAGATGGACCGCACCTGGCTGCCGGTGCGCAACGACTGGCGCCTGAACGAGCGCCACTACGGCGCACTGCAGGGCCTGAACAAGGCCGAGACGGCGCAGAAATTCGGCGACGAGCAGGTGCTGGTCTGGCGCCGCAGCTACGACACGCCGCCGCCGTCGCTGGACCCGAATGATCCGCGCAGCGAGAGCACCGATCTGCGCTATGCCGGCCTCGCGAAGGGCCAGGTGCCGCTGACCGAGTGCCTGAAAGACACGGTCGCGCGCGTGCTGCCGTTCTGGAACGACACGGTCGCACCGGGGCTGCGCGCCAGCCAGCGCATCGTGATCGCCGCGCACGGCAACAGCATCCGGGCGTTGGTGAAGTACCTCGACGGCGTCTCGGACGACGCGATCGTCGGCGTCAACATTCCGAACGGCATCCCGCTGGTCTACGAGCTCGACGACGACCTGAAGCCAATCAAGAGCTACTACCTCGGCGACGCCGAGGCCGCCGCGAAAGCAGCAGCGGCGGTCGCGAACCAGGGCAAGGCCTGACGCGTGAACCGCGGCGTGAACCGCGGCGTGAACCGCGGCATCAGCGCGCGAGCTCGGCGGCGATGTCGTCGCGCAGCGTCTGCGCCAGCGCGCGCCGGTCGGCATGGGTGCAGGCCCGCGCGGGCAACAGCGTGATGTGCGCGACCAGTTGGTCGGCGCAGGCGACACGCCACAGGCTCTCGACCAGCGTGGTTGCGCCGACGAACTCGACCGCCGGGCTGATCGTCGCGCGGGCGTCCGAGAAGCGCAGTGCGACCGGCTGCACCGGCGTGTCGGTGGCGATGGCCGCCTGCAGGATGTTGGCGTGGAACGGCAGCAGGCTGCGGCCGTCCGAGGTAGTGCCTTCCGGGAACACCGCGACCGTCTGCCGCTGGCTCAACGCCTGAGCCACCAGGTGCACGACGCGCAGCGCATCGCGCTTGCGCTCCCGCTGCAGGTACAGCGTGTCGGCGGCGTCGGCCAGGCGAGACAACAGCGGCCACGACTGGATGTCCGCCTTCGAGACGAAGCGCGCCTGCGGCACAACCGCGTGCAGCGCGGTGATGTCGAGCCACGAGACGTGGTTGGCCACCAGCAGCGCGCCGCCCGGCCGCGCCACGCCGTCGATCTGCAGGCCGATGCCCATCACGCGCAGCATCTTGGCCGACCACCAGCGAATGCGCGCATGGCGCTGTGCGGCGTCGAGCGAGCCGAAGCGCAAGACCACGACGCCCAAGCCGTGCAGGGCGTGGAACACGCAGCGCAGCAGGCGCCACGCCGCGCGCAGGCCGACGGTCATGTGGCGGCCAAGGCCTCGAAGGCGATGTTGCCGGCGACCAGCGTGACCTTGACGCGGCCCGGCAGCTCGTAGCCGACGAACGGCGTGTGCTTGCCTTGGCTGCGCAACGCGCCCGGCGTGACCTGCCAGCGCTCGTCGAGCCCGAAGATGCAGACGTCGGCGACACCGCCCTCGACCAGCCGCCCCGCACTCGCCGCGAGCGAGCCGAGCGCATCACCGATCACCGCGACCGGCGCGTGCGTGACCGCGCCGAGCGCGCGCAGCAGCGGCACGCCATCGTCCTGGCCCCATTTCAGCGCGAGGCTCAGCAGCAGTTCGAGGCCCGTCGCGCCGGGCTCGGCCTCGGCGAACGGCAGGTTCTTCATGTCGGCGTCGACCGGCGTGTGATCGCTGACGAGCGCGTCGATCGTGCCGTCGGCGAGTGCAGCGCGGATCGCATCGCGGTCTCTCTGTTGGCGCAATGGCGGAGTCACTCGCATCGCCGCGTCGAAGTAGCCGATGTCGAGATCGGTCAGGTGCAGCGAGTTGATGCTGACGTCGCAGGTCACCGGCAGGCCTTCGGCTTTCGCGCGGCGCACGAGCTCGATGCCGGCGGCGCTGCTCAGACGGCACAGATGCACGCGCGCCCGCGTGTCGCGCACCAGCTCGAAGATCGTCGCCAGTGCGATCGTCTCGGCGATCGCCGGCACACCGGACAGGCCCATGCGCGTCGCCAATGCGCCCTTCGCGGCAACGCCGTTGCCGAGCCACGCGTCGTTCGGCCGCAGCCAGGTCGTGTAGCCGAAAGTCGCGGCGTATTGCAGCGCGCGGTGCAGCACCAGCGTGTCTTTCAGCGCCACTTCGGCCTGCGAGAAGCCGACGCAGCCGGCGTCGGTCAGCTCGGCCATCGCGGTCAGCACCTCGCCCTTCAGACCGCGCGTGAGTGCGCCGAGCGGATACAGATGCGCGAGGTTCAGGTTGTGGGCGCGGAACTTCAACATCTGCACCAGGCCGGGCTGATCGAGCACCGGATCGGTATCGGGCTGACAGACCAGGCTGGTGACGCCACCAGCGACGGCCGCAGCCATCTCGGATTCGAGCATGCCTTCGTGCTCATGGCCGGGCTCGCGCAGCCGCGCGGCGAGGTCGACGAGGCCGGGCGCGACGATCAGGCCGCGCGCGTCGATGACGCGATCGGCGTCGAACTCGGGGCTGACCTTGCCGAGGCCGACGATGCGGCCGGCCGCGATCGCCAGATCACCGACGCCGTCACGCCCCGATGCCGGGTCGATCAACCGCCCGCCCTTGATCAATATCTTCATGCGACATTCCCCGCGATGATCGACATCACCGCCATGCGCACCGCGATGCCGAAG
>JAZJZJ010000280.1:0-29425 GCA_040389925.1 Pseudomonadota bacterium | reverse complement strand
AGGTGATGGCGATGGGCCGCACCTTCCAGGAGAGTTTCCAGAAGGCGCTGCGCGGCCTCGAGACCGGCATCGACGGCCTGAGCGAGCGCAGCACCGACCGCGAAGAAATCGTCCAGGAGATCGGCGAGGCTGGCCCCGAGCGCATTCTTTATGTCGGCGATGCGTTCCGCATCGGCATGAGCCTGCAGGAGGTGTTCGAGGAGACCGCGATCGACCCGTGGTTCCTCGCGCAGATCGAGCAGCTCGTCCAACACGAGCAGGCCTTGACCGGGCGAACGCTGGCCGACTTGTCGAAGGACGAGTTGCGCTTCCTGAAGCAGAAGGGTTTCTCCGACCGCCGCCTCGCGAAGCTGCTCGGAACGAACCAGCACGAGGTGCGCAAGACGCGCCACGCGCTGAACGTGCGCCCGGTCTACAAGCGTGTCGATACCTGCGCGGCCGAGTTCGCGACCCAGACCGCCTACATGTACTCGACGTATGACGAAGAGTGCGAGGCCGCGCCGACCGATCGGAAGAAGATCATGGTGCTCGGCGGCGGCCCGAACCGCATCGGCCAGGGCATCGAGTTCGATTACTGCTGCGTCCACGCCGCGCTCGCGATGCGCGAAGACGGCTACGAGACCATCATGGTCAACTGCAACCCCGAAACCGTGTCGACCGACTACGATACCTCGGACCGCCTGTACTTCGAACCGGTCACGCTCGAAGACGTGCTCGAGATCGTCGACAAGGAAAAGCCGGTCGGCGTGATCGTGCAATACGGCGGCCAGACGCCGCTGAAGCTCGCGCTCGATCTGGAGCGCGCCGGCGTGCCGATCGTCGGCACCACGCCCGACAGCATCGACATGGCCGAAGACCGCGAGCGCTTTCAGGCGCTGCTGCACGAGATCGGCCTGAAGCAGCCGCCGAACCGCACCGCGCGCACCGAAGAAGCTGCGCTGGTGCTCGCGCAAGAGATTGGCTACCCGCTGGTCGTGCGCCCGAGCTACGTGCTCGGCGGCCGCGCGATGGAGATCGTGCACGGCGACAAGGACCTCGAGCGCTACATGCGAGAGGCCGTGCGCGTCAGCGAGAAGTCGCCGGTGCTGCTCGACCGTTTTCTCGACGACGCGATCGAGGTCGATGTCGACTGCATCAGCGATGGGCACGAGGTGATGATCGGCGGGATCATGGAGCACGTCGAACAGGCGGGCATCCACTCCGGCGACTCGGCCTGTTCGCTGCCGCCGTATTCGTTGCCGAAGGCGCTGCAGGACGAGATGCGGCGCCAGACGATCGCGATGGCGAAGGCGCTCAAGGTCGTCGGGTTGATGAACGTGCAGTTCGCGATTCAGGGCCTGAATGACGACAACGCCGACAACGCCGTCGTCTACGTCCTCGAAGTGAATCCGCGTGCGTCGCGTACCGTGCCGTTCGTCTCGAAAGCAACCGGCCAGCCGCTCGCGAAGATCGCGGCGCGCTGCATGGTCGGCCAGAGCCTTGCGAGCCAGAAGGGCAAGGACGGCAAGGCGCCGCACGAAGTGATCCCGCCGTACTTCTCGGTCAAGGAAGCCGTCTTCCCGTTCAACAAGTTCCCCGGCGTCGATCCGATCCTTGGGCCGGAGATGCGCTCGACCGGCGAAGTGATGGGAGCCGGTCGCACCTTCGGCGAAGCGATGCTGAAGAGCCAGCTCGGTGCCGGCTCACGCCTGCCGACTTCGGGCACCGTCTGTATCACCGTGAAGAACGGCGACAAGGCGCGCGCAGTCGTGGTCGCGCGTGACCTGCATGCGCTCGGTTTCACCATCGTGGCGACCAAGGGCACGGCCGCGGCCATCGCCGAGGGCGGCGTGCCGGTCAAGCTCGTCAACAAGGTCAAGGACGGCCGGCCGCACATCGTCGACATGGTCAAGGCCGGCGAGATCCAGCTGGTGTTCACGACGGTCGACGAGACCCGCACGGCGATTGCCGACTCGCGCCACATCCGGCAGGCGGCGCTCGCGAACCGCATCACGTACTACACGAGCATGGCGGGTTGCGAGGCGGCCGTCGAAGGCATGAAGCACCAGGACGACCTGGTCGTGGTGTCTCTGCAAGAGCTGCACCGCGAACTGCACTAAACTCCGGCCCGTACTCTCTCGCCGCCGGCGCACCCGGCGGCGTGTTCATTTTTGCTTCAAGGTTTGTCGACATCATGGCCACCATTCCCCTGACCGTTCGCGGTGCCGAAAAACTCAAGGAAGAACTCGCGCGGCTGAAGGGCGTCGAGCGCCATGCGGTCATTCAGGCGATTTCCGAGGCGCGCGCGCAGGGTGACCTGTCGGAGAACGCCGAGTACGAGGCCGCGAAAGACAAGCAGGGCTTCATCGAAGGCCGCATTCTCGAAATCGAGAGCAAGCTGGCTGCCGCGCAGATCATCGACCCGAAAACGCTGAACGCCGAAGGCCGCGTCGTCTTCGGTTCCACCGTCGATCTGGAAGACGAAGACAGCGGCGCCGCGGTGACCTACCAGATCGTCGGCGACGACGAGGCCGATCTGAAGCAGGGCCTGATCTCGATCAGCTCGCCGATCGCGCGCGCGCTGATCGGCAAGTCGGCCGGCGACGTGGCCGAGGTGCAGGCGCCCGGCGGCGTGCGGCACTACGAGATCATGGCCGTCAGGTACGCGTGATGCGCCTGGCGGGCCGATTTGCGGCGCTGATCGCCGGCCTGTGGGCCGGTGTGCTGCTGTGCATCGGCGCGATCGCCGCGCCCGCCGCGTTTGCGACGCTGGCGCGCCCGGATGCGGGCCGTTTCGTCAATCGCCTGTTCGAGCAGGACGCTTGGCTGAGCATCGCGGTCGCTCTGGTTCTGTTTGCGATCGAACGCCAGCGCAGTCGTGACATGGCGGCAGCCGGCACCGGCTCGGTGTTCAGTGCCAACCTGATGTTGCTGCTGGGCACGCTGTTCTGCACCGTCGCCGGCTACTTTGCGGTCCAGCCGATGGTCGAATCAGCGCGCGCCGGGCAGGGCAGCCTGTCGTTCGGCGCGCTGCACGCGATTTCGGCCGGGTTCTTCGTGGTGAAGGGGCTGCTCGTGCTGGCGCTGGCGTGGCGCCTGAGCGCGACTACTCGGACTGCGACGACTTCTTGACGCTGGTGCGGCGCTTGGTCGCGCGCTTCAGCTCGCCGCCGGCGGCAATGCGCATGTTGCCCATCACCGTGATCTTCTTGACCTGCGCGCGGTGGTTGCCGCTCTTCGAGAATTTCAGAATCTTGACCACGCGCGGCCCGGAGCCTCGACCTTCACGCTCGGTCTTCTCTTTCGGCGGCATCGGCCGCCACAGCACCAGCAGCTTGCCGATGTGCTGGATCGGCGCGGCGCCGAGCGCATCGGCCAGCGTCGTGAAGATGGTTTCGCGCGTGGCACGCTCGTCGGAAAACACGCGCACCTTGATCAGGCCGTGGGCGTTGAGGGCCGCGTCCACTTCCTTTTGCACGGCGGGCGTGAGCCCGTCGGAGCCGATCATCACCACCGGGTCGAGGTGATGGGCTTCAGCGCGGTGGTCCTTGCGCTGGGCGGGTGTCAGTTGAATCGCAGTCATCGCCGTATTATCGCCGCCAGATGAAGACCCAGACCAAAAGCAAGAAGGTGAACAAGCAGTGGTTGCACGACCACACGAACGACACCTACGTGAAGCTGGCGCAGCGCGAGGGCTACCGCGCCCGGGCCGCCTACAAGCTGAAAGAGATCGACGAGGAATTGCACCTGATCAAACCCGGCCAAATCGTCGTCGACCTCGGCTCGGTGCCGGGCGCCTGGAGCCAGTACGTGCGGCGGCGGTTCGCGCCGAAAGACGCAGGCGTCGGCGGTGCCGCGGCGGGTGAACTCAAGGGCACGATCATCGCGCTCGACGTGCTGCCGATGGACCCGATCGAGGGCGTGATCTTCCTGCAGGGCGACATCCGCGAGGATGCGGTGCTGGCGCAGCTCGAAGAAGTCGTCGCCGGGCGGGCGGTCGACGTGGTGGTCTCCGACATGGCGCCGAACCTGTCGGGCATCGAAAGCGCCGATTCGGCCCGCATCAGTCATCTTGTCGAGTTGGCCGTCGACTTCGCGCGGAACCACCTGACGCCGCAGGGCGCGCTGGTCTGCAAGGTGTTTCATGGCAGCGGCTACAACGAGCTCGTGAAGCTCTTCAAGGCGACGTTCCGCACGGTCAAACCGATCAAGCCGAAGGCCTCGCGCGACAAGTCCTCCGAGACCTTTCTGGTCGGCATCGGGCTGAAACCGGGCGTCCAAGGGCGCGACGGGCGCTGATATCGGCGCATGAGGGTCGGCCAAGTGCGTCAAACAGCTCGATACATGCCCGCGGGCCGTGGGGATTCAATGGTCGGCGCGGGGCTTGACTGGACTAAAATCGCCCGCAGATGGCTGGGACGGCGGCGCGTGGCGCGTTGCTTTCCTGGTCCAGACCCGAATTGGAGTCGCGGTGAACAATCAATGGTTCTCTAAAGTTGCTGTCTGGCTGGTGATCGCACTCGTGCTGTTCACCGTGTTCAAGCAGTTCGATCGGACGGCTGCGCAATCCGGGATGATGGGCTACTCCGAGTTCCTCGAAGAAGTCCGTGCCAAGCGCATCAAGAGCGTCGTTCTTCAGGACGTCGGCGGCGGCACCACCGAGATTCGCGCCAAGTCGACCGACGACAAGGACATTCGCACGACTGCCACCTCGCTCGACCGCGGCTTGGTCGGCGACCTGATCAACAACAACGTCAAGTTCGACGTGAAGCAGCGCGAGGAACCCTCGTTCCTGCTCAGCATCCTGGCCTCGTGGGGCCCGATCCTGCTGCTGATCGGCGTCTGGATCTACTTCATGCGCCAGATGCAGGGCGGCGGCAAGGGCGGGGCGTTCAGCTTTGGCAAGAGCAAGGCCCGCATGCTCGACGAAGCCAACAACACGACCACCTTCGCCGACGTCGCCGGTTGCGACGAGGCCAAAGAAGAGGTCAAGGAGCTGGTCGACTTCCTGAAAGACCCGCAGAAGTTCCAGAAGCTCGGTGGGCGCATTCCCCGCGGCGTGCTGCTGGTCGGCCCTCCGGGCACCGGCAAGACCTTGCTCGCCAAGGCGATCGCCGGCGAGGCCAAGGTGCCGTTCTTCTCGATCTCGGGCTCCGACTTCGTCGAAATGTTCGTCGGCGTCGGCGCGGCCCGCGTGCGCGACATGTTCGATCAGGCCAAGAAGAGCGCCCCCTGCATCATCTTCGTCGACGAAATCGACGCGGTCGGCCGCCACCGTGGCGCCGGCTTGGGCGGCGGCAACGACGAGCGCGAGCAGACGCTGAACCAGATGCTGGTCGAGATGGACGGCTTCGAGACCAACGTCGGTGTCATCGTGATGGCCGCGACGAATCGCCCCGACATCCTCGACCCCGCGCTGCTGCGCCCGGGCCGCTTCGACCGCCAGGTCTATGTGACCCTGCCCGACGTGCGTGGCCGCGAGCAGATTCTCAACGTGCATATGCGCAAGGTGCCGGTCGGCCAGGACATCCGCGCCGACATCCTCGCGCGCGGCACGCCGGGCTTCTCGGGCGCCGATCTGGCGAATCTGGTCAACGAGGCGGCGCTGTTCGCGGCGCGCCGCAGTGGCCGCGTCGTCGAGATGCTCGACTTCGAGAAGGCCAAGGACAAGATCATGATGGGCCCTGAGCGCAAGTCCATGATCATGGCCGAGGAAGAGCGCAAGAACACCGCGTATCACGAGTCGGGCCACGCGCTGGTGGCGCGCCTTGTGCCGAAGGCCGACCCGGTGCACAAGGTCACCGTGATCCCGCGTGGCCGGGCCCTCGGGGTGACGATGCAGTTGCCTGAAGGCGACCGCTACAGCACCGACAAGATCCGCATGCTCAGCACGATCGCGATCCTGTTCGGCGGCCGCATCGCCGAAGAGGTGTTCATGGGCGAGATGACGACCGGCGCGAGCAACGACTTCGAGCGCGCCACCCACATCGCCCGCGACATGGTCACGCGCTACGGCATGACCGATGCGCTCGGCACGATGGTCTATGCCGAGAACGAGGGCGAGGTCTTCCTCGGTCGCTCGGTCACCAAGACCACGACGATGAGCGAGCAGACGATGCAGGCGGTCGACCGCGAGATCCGCCGCATCATCGATGAGCAGTACGGCATCGCGCGCAAGCTGATCGAGGACAACAAGGACAAGATGCACGCGATGGCGAACGCCTTGCTCGAGTACGAGACGATCGACACCGAGCAGATCGACGACATCATGGACGGCCGCCCGCCGCGCCCGCCGAAGGACTGGACGCCTTCGATGAGCAAGACCGTCCCGCCGACGCAGCCGCCGGCGGCTCCCGGCACGGCGACGGCCACGGCCTGATCGCCGCGCGCAGCGCGACAAACACACGGGGCTTCGGCCCCGTTTTGGTTCCGGCGTCACATTGCTTCGCAATGTGAGCCTTCACCGAAGAACGCACTGGCGTGCGTTCTTTCATGTCTCATGTACTGGCAAACCACCCGATTCCGGATCGACCTGGCGCAACCGCAGGTGATGGGCATCGTCAATGTCACGCCCGATTCGTTCTCCGATGGGGGCCGACATGCGAGCACCGCCGCTGCCATCGCCCACTGCGAGCGGCTGCTGGCCGAAGGTGCTGACCTGCTCGACATCGGCGGCGAATCGACCCGCCCGGGCTCGCTGCCGGTCTCCGTCGACGAAGAACTGGCACGCGTGCTGCCGGTGCTCGACGCCGCGCTGGCGCTCGGTTGCCCGGTCTCGGTCGACACCCGCAACGCCGAGGTGATGGCCGCGGTGCTGGCGCGCGGCGCCGACATCGTCAACGACATCAATGCGCTGCAGGCGCCCGGCGCGCTCGACGCGGTCGCGGCCCATCCGAGTTGCGGCGTGTGCCTGATGCACATGCGCGGCACGCCCGAGTCGATGCAGCAGCGGCCGCATTACGCCGATGTGGTCGACGAGGTCGCGGCCTTCCTGCGCGAGCGCGAGGCTGCGCTGATGGCGCGTGGCATCGACCCCGCACGCATCACCTTCGACCCCGGCATCGGCTTCGGCAAGAGCGTCGCGCACAACCTCGCGTTGCTGCGGCGCCAGCGCGAGCTGCTCGCTCAACTCGGGCCGGGCCGGCCGCTGCTGGTGGGCTGGTCGCGCAAGTCGACGCTCGGCGCGATCACGGGCCGCGACGTCGACCAGCGCCTCGCGGCCAGTGTGGCGGCGGCGCTGGCGGCCGTGCAGTCGGGCGCGCGCATCGTGCGCGTGCACGATGTCGCGGCCACCGTCGATGCGCTGAAGGTGTGGCAGGCGGCGGGTCTGCTGACCGGATAATCCCGAGCCCACAGGCGAGACAACACCGGCACGATCATGACAAGAACCTATTTCGGCACCGATGGCATCCGTGGCACCGTGGGCCAGGCCCCGATCACGGCCGACTTCATGCTGCGGCTCGGCCACGCGGTCGGCCGTGTGCTCAAGGCGACCGAGGCGCGGCCGACCGTGCTGATCGGGAAAGACACGCGCATCTCCGGCTACATGATCGAGTCGGCACTCGAGGCCGGCTTCGCGTCGGCCGGGGTCGACGTGCTGCTGACCGGTCCGCTGCCCACGCCGGGCGTCGCCTACATGACGCGGGCGCTGCGTCTGAGCCTGGGCGTGGTGATCAGCGCCTCGCACAACCCGTTCGGCGACAACGGCATCAAATTCTTCTCGGCGCGTGGCGAGAAGCTGCCCGACACGTGGGAGCAGCAGGTCGAGGCCGCGCTGCTGGAGTCGCCGCAGTGGGTCGACTCGGCCAACCTCGGCAAAGCGAAGCGCATCGACGATGCGCGTGGCCGCTACATCGAGTTCTGCAAGGGCACGTTCAGCAGCGAGCTCTCGCTGCGGGGGCTGAAAATCGTCGTCGACGCGGCCAACGGTGCGGCGTATCACGTCGCGCCCGATGTGTTCCACGAACTCGGCGCCGAGGTCATCGCGATTGGCTGCAGCCCGAACGGCACCAACATCAACGCCGGGTTCGGCGCCACATCGCCGGCAGCGCTGGTCGCGGCCGTGAAATCGCACGGCGCCGACTACGGCGTTGCGCTCGACGGCGATGCCGACCGGCTCCAACTCGTCGACAAGTCCGGTCGCCTGTACAACGGTGACGAGCTGCTCTACCTGATGGTCGCCGATCGACTCGCGCAGGGCCTGCCGGTGCCCGGTGCGGTCGGCACGCTCATGACGAACATGGCGGTTGAGCTCGCGCTGCGCGGCCAGGGTGTCGACTTCGTGCGCGCCAAGGTCGGCGACCGCTACGTGCTCGAAGAACTCGTCGCGCGCGGCTGGCAGCTCGGTGGCGAAGGCTCGGGCCACCTGCTCGCGCTCGACAAGCACACCACCGGTGACGGCATCGTCAGCGCCTTGCTGGTGCTGCAGACCGTCTCGCGCAGCGGCCGGACGCTGGCCGAGCAGCTGGAGGGCGTCACGCTGTTTCCGCAGACGCTGATCAACGTGCGCCTGGCGCCCGGCACCGACTGGACCACGAACCCGCGGCTCGCGCAGGCGCAGGCCGAGGTCACGCGCGAGCTCGGCGACAACGGCCGCGTGCTGATCCGCCCGTCAGGCACCGAGCCGCTGGTGCGCGTGATGGTCGAGGCGCGCGACCCGGTACAGGCGCAACGCTGTGCCGAGCAGATTGCGCAGACCTTGCGTTGATCGGGCTCGGTGCAGAGCCTGCGCCGGGCATGTGACAAGCCCGTGAATCGTTTGTGACAACGCCTTCCCGGCGTCTTGCGCCTGTCACAGTGATGTCACACGCCGTCCTTAGAGTCATGGGCATTCAGATGTCCATCACCCAGAAAGGTGCGCCCGTGAAACTCTCCCTGATTCGCTCTGCTGCTCTCGTCGCCGCACTCGGCGGCATCGCCTCGATCTCGTTCGCGCAAGACGTGACCGGCGCCGGTGCCTCGTTCCCCGCGCCGCTGTACGCCAAGTGGGCCGACGCCTACAACAAGGCCGCCGGCCTGCGCCTGAACTACCAGTCGGTCGGCTCCGGTGCCGGCATGAACCAGATCCGCGCGAAGACGGTCGACTTCGGCGCCTCCGATGCGCCGCTGAAAGACGACGTGCTCGCCAAGGACGGCCTGGTGCAGTTCCCGACCGTGATCGGTGGCGTCGTGCCGGTGGTCAACATCAAGGACATCAAGCCGGGCCAGATCAAGCTGACCGGCCAGTTGCTCGGCGACATCTACCTCGGCAAGATCACGAAGTGGAACGACGCCGCGCTGACTGCGCTGAACCCGGGCGTGCCGCTGCCCGACGCCGCGATCTCGGTCGTGCGCCGCGCCGACGGCTCGGGCACGAGCTTCATCTTCACGAACTACCTGTCGAAGACCAACGCCGAATGGCAAACAAAGGTCGGTGAAGGCACCGCGGTGAACTGGCCGACCGGTGCGGGCGGCAAGGGCAACGAGGGCGTCGCCGCGTTCATCGGCCGCCTGCCGAACTCGATCGGTTACCTCGAGTACGCCTACGTCAAGCAAAACAAGCTGACCTATACGCTGCTGAAGAACAAGGACGGCCACTTCGTCGCGCCCGACGACACGACGTTCAAGGCGGCCGCAGCCTCGGCCGACTGGGCCAAGTCGTTCTACCAAGTCCTGACCGAGCAGTCGGGCAAGGACTCGTGGCCGCTGACCGGCGCGACCTTCATCATGATGCAGAAGGTGCAGGACAAGCCGGCCAACGCCACCAGCACGCTGAAGTTCTTCGACTGGGCTTATGCCAGCGGCGACAAGATGGCCGACGAGCTCGAGTACGTGGCGCTGCCCGATTCGGTCAAGGCGCTGGTGCGCAAGCAGTGGGGTGAGATCAAGGACGCGTCGGGCAAGCCGGTCGCGTTCAAGTAAGACGAGCGAGTCTCGCCTGCGGGGCACCGCGCCCCGCCCACCCAAGCCTTCGGAGGGGCCGTGGCCGCTACACTTCCCGCCAGTCACTACAACGACAAACCGATGGAACGAACCGGCCCGGTGAGTCGCCCGCCGGCCCCGCGCCGCTCCGCGCCGTGGGCCGACTCGGTGTTCTCGTTTTTTGCCCACGCCGCCGCCATCCTGACGCTGGCGCTGCTCGCGGGCATCATCGTCTCGCTCGTGATCGGCGCGATGCCGGCGATCCGCGAGTACGGGCTGAGCTTCCTGTGGCGCTCCGACTGGGATCCGGTCAAGAACAGCTACGGCGGCCTGGTGATGATCTACGGCACGCTGATGACCTCGCTGATCGCGCTGGTGATCGCGGTGCCGGTGAGCTTCGGGATCGCGCTGTTCCTGACCGAGCTCTCGCCCAAGTGGCTGAAGCGGCCGCTGGGCATCGCGGTCGAACTGCTGGCCGCGGTGCCGTCGATCGTCTACGGCATGTGGGGCCTGCTGGTGTTCGGGCCGATCCTGGCGACCTGGGTTCAGGCGCCGCTCCAAAACCTGTTGTCGGGCGTGCCGTTCCTGGGCAGTCTGGTCAGCGGGCCGCCCGTGGGCATCGGCATC
Organism: Pseudomonadota bacterium; assembly: GCA_040389925.1. GTDB lineage: Bacteria > Pseudomonadota > Gammaproteobacteria > Burkholderiales > Burkholderiaceae_C > LMDS01. The sequence goes on along the minus strand of JAZJZJ010000280.1, from coordinate 18,919 downwards.
CTGTCGGCCGGCATCATCCTGGCGATCATGGTGATCCCGTTCATCGCCTCGGTGATGCGTGACGTGTTCGAGGTCACGCCGCCGATGTTGAAGGAGTCGGCCTACGGCCTCGGTTCGACGACTTGGGAAGTCGTCTACAAGGTCGTGCTGCCGTACACCAAGACCGGCGTCATCGGCGGGATCATGCTCGGCCTCGGGCGTGCGCTCGGCGAGACGATGGCCGTCACGTTCGTGATCGGCAACACCAACCAGCTGAACTCGCTGTCGGTCTTCGAGGCCGCCAACAGCATCAGCTCGGCGCTCGCGAACGAGTTCGCCGAGGCCGCGCAAGGCCTGCACCAGGCCTCGCTGATCTACCTCGGCCTGGTGCTGTTCTTCATCACCTTCGTGGTGTTGTCGATGTCGAAGGTGCTGCTGTCGCGCCTGAAGAAGAACGAAGGAGGCCGCACATGAGCGTTTCTGCCGCGCTGAGCGCCTCGCGCGCGTCGCACCACGCGCGCCGAAAGCTGGTGAACCGGATCGCGCTGGCCTTGTCGCTCGCGGCGATGGCCTTCGGCATCTTCTGGCTGCTGTGGATCCTGTTCGAGACCGTGCGCCTCGGTTTCGGCGGCCTGGCACTCGCCACCTTCACCGAGATGACGCCGCCACCGATGGCCGAGACCGGCGGGCTCGCGAACGCGATCTTCGGCTCGCTGGTGATGGTCGGGCTGGCCACGCTGCTGGGCACGCCGATCGGCATCATGGCCGGCATCTACCTGGCCGAGTACGGCCAGAAGGGCTGGCTCGGCAGCGCCACGCGCTTCATCAACGACATCCTGCTGTCGGCGCCGAGCATCGTGATCGGCCTGTTCATCTACTCGGCGGTGGTCGCACCGATGCGCTCGTTCTCGGGTTTCGCCGGCGTACTGGCGCTGGCGCTGATCGTGATCCCGGTCGTGATCCGCACGACCGAGAACATGCTCAGCCTGATCCCGAACGCGATGCGCGAAGCGGCCTACGCGCTCGGCACGCCGAAGTGGCGCGTGATCATGACGATCACGCTCAAGTCGGCCTGGGCCGGCGTGATGACCGGCATCCTGCTGGCGCTGGCTCGCGTCTCGGGCGAGACGGCACCGTTGCTGTTCACTGCGCTGTCGAACCAGTTCTGGACCAACGACCTCGGCAGCCCGATGGCGAGTCTGCCGGTGACGATTTTCAAGTTCGCGATGAGCCCGTACGAGAACTGGCAGAAGCTGGCCTGGGCGGGGGTGTTCATCATCACCATCGGCGTGCTGCTGCTGAACATCGCGGCGCGGGTCCTGTTCCGCAACCGACATTAGGAATTCACGATGGACGCAAAAGTCGATCTGCCCGTGACCGAGAAGCCCAAGCTCTCGGTGCGCAACCTGAACTTCTACTATGGCTCGTTCCATGCGCTGAAGAACATCAACATGGACATCCCCGAGAAGAAGGTCACCGCCTTCATCGGGCCGTCCGGCTGCGGCAAGTCGACCCTGCTGCGCACCTTCAACCGCATGTTCGAGCTCTACCCCGAACAACGCGCCGAGGGCGAGATCCTGCTCGACGGCGAGAACATCCTGAAAAGCAAGGACGACGTCTCGCTGATCCGCGCCAAGGTCGGCATGGTCTTTCAGAAGCCGACACCATTCCCGATGTCGATCTACGACAACATTGCATTCGGCGTGAAGCTGTTCGAGACGCTGCCGCGGGTCGAAATGGACGACCGGGTCGAGTGGGCGCTGAAGAAGGCGGCGCTCTGGAACGAGGTGAAAGACAAGCTGAACCAGAGCGGCTCGGGCCTGTCGGGCGGTCAGCAACAGCGCCTGTGCATTGCGCGCGGCATCGCGATCAAGCCCGAGGTGCTGCTGCTCGACGAACCGTGTTCGGCGCTCGACCCGATCTCGACCGGCAAGATCGAGGAACTGATCACCGAGTTGAAGAGCGACTACACCGTCGTGATCGTGACGCACAACATGCAGCAGGCCGCACGTTGCTCCGACTACACGACCTACATGTACCTCGGCGACCTGATCGAGTTCGGGCCGACCAGCGAGGTGTTCATGAAGCCGAAGAAGAAGGACACGGAAGACTACATCACGGGTCGCTTCGGCTGACCCGCAGGAGCACAACGACATGAGCGACAAACACCTCTCCACGCAGTTCGACGCAGAGCTGAGCGGCATTTCGACCCGCGTGCTCGAAATGGGCGGCATGGTCGAGTCGCAGGTCGCGCGCTCGGTCTATGCGCTGACCAACTTCAGCGCCGAAATCGCCTCCGACGTGCTCGCCACCGAAGAGCGCGTGAACCAGACCGAGATCGAGATCGACCGCGATCTGTCGACCATCATCGCGCGCCGCCAGCCGACCGCGCGCGACCTGCGCCTGCTGATCGCGATCTCGAAGACGATCGCGAACCTGGAGCGCGTCGGCGACGAAGCGGCGCGCATCGCGCGCACCGTGCAGCGCCTGCTGAGCACCGGCGTGTCGAGCCGCTTGCGCCTGCCGGTGAAAGACCTGGCTTACGAGTCGGAACTCGCGGTCGCGCAACTGCGCAAGGCGCTCGACGCGTTCGCGCGGCTCGATGTCGACAAGGCGGTCGAAGTCCTGAAGGCCGACGACCTGATCGACCAGGAGTTCGAGGGCCTGATGCGCAAGCTGATCACCTTCATGATGGAAGACCCGCGCACGATCTCGTCGAGCATCGACCTGGTGTTCGTCGCGAAGGCGATCGAGCGCGTCGGCGACCACGCGAAGAACCTCGCCGAGCAGATCATCTACATCGTCAAGGGCACCGACGTTCGGCACAATTCTGTCGGCGACGTCGAGTCGCTGGTGCGATGACGGAGTCAAGCCAATGAGCCGCATTCTCGTCGTCGAAGACGAATCGGCGATCGCCGAACTGATCTCGATCAACCTGCGCCACGCCGGCTTCGAGGTCACGATCGCCGCGACTGCCGAGCAGGCGCAGGCCGCCGTTGATGGCGCGTTGCCCGACCTGATCATCCTCGACTGGATGCTGCCCGGGCAGTCCGGCCTGTCGCTCGCGAAGCGCTGGCGCAGCGAGGCGCGCACGCGTGAGTTGCCGGTGATCATGCTGACGGCGCGCGCCGACGAGGCCGACAAGATCCAGGGCTTGGATGCCGGCGCCGACGACTACCTGACGAAGCCGTTCTCGACCAATGAGTTGATGGCGCGCATCCGCGCGGTGCTGCGGCGCAAGGCGCCGGAAGCGCTCGACTCGGTCGTCGAGGTCGGCGCGCTGAAGATCGATCCGGCGACGCGCCGCGTGAGCCGCGAGGTCGACGGTGAGACGCGCGACGTCAAGGTTGGCGCCACCGAGTTTCGCCTGCTGCATTTCTTCATGACGCATCCCGAGCGCGTGCACAGCCGGGCGCAGTTGCTCGACCGGGTTTGGGGCGACCATGTGTTCATCGAAGAGCGCACGGTCGACGTCCACGTGAAGCGCCTGCGCGAAGCGCTGAGCCCGGTGCAGTGCGCGCACATGATCGAGACCGTGCGCGGTGCCGGCTATCGGCTGACGCAGCAGGGCGGCGTGGCCCAGGCCGCATGAGACAACGCCCGCGGGCGCTTTCCCGATGACCTGGCTGCTGCCCCGCTTCGCTGCCGCGGCGATCGCGATACTGATCGGTGGCGTGATCGGCCTGCTGATTCCCGGCCACAGCGTGCCGCTGTTCGGCGCGCTGCTCGGTTTCGTGTTTGCACTCGGTGTGATCGCGGTGCGCGACACCTTGCATGGCTACCGGCTGATCGAATGGTTGCGTGGCTCGCAAGAGGGTCAGGCGCCGCGCGATGCGGGACTGTGGGGTGAACTCGGCTACCGCATCGAGCGCGCGATCCGGCTGCGCGAGCGCGCGGCCGACACCGAGCGCGAGCGCCTGGCGCAGTTTCTCTCGGCGATCGAGGCCTCGCCGAACGGCGTGATGCTGCTCGACGCGGGCGGCCAGATCGAATGGTGCAACTCGCTCGCCGCGGATCACTTCGGCCTCGACCCGCAGCGCGACCGGCGCCAGCGTGTCACCAACCTCGTGCGCGCGCCGGCGTTCGTCGCGTACCTGCAGGCCGGGCTGTTCACCGCGGCGATCGAGATTCCCGATCCGCGCGGGCAGCGCACGCTGTCGGTGTTCGTGCGTTCTTACGGCGAAGGCCAGCGGCTCGTGCTGTCGCAGGACATCACCGAGCGCGAGCGCTCCGACGGCATGCGGCGCGATTTCGTCGCCAATGTCTCGCACGAGATTCGCACGCCGTTGACCGTGCTCGCGGGCTTCATCGAGACGATGACGAACCTGCCGCTGACCGAGGTTGAGCGCAAGCGCGTGCTGGTGCTGATGACGCAGCAGGCCGACCGCATGGGCACGCTGGTCAGCGACTTGCTGACGCTGGCGCAGCTCGAGGGCAGCCCGCGGCCCAACGCCGACCGCTGGGTGCCGTTGGCGCCGTTGCTGGCGCAGGTGGCGGTCGACGCGAAGCTGCTCTCGGCTGGGCGCCACACGCTGGTGTTCCCGGCCGCGGTCGACGCGCAGATTGCCGGTGCGTCGAACGAGTTGCTCAGCGCGATCACGAACCTGGTCACGAACGCGGTGCGCTACACGCCGGAAGGCGGCCGCATCGAGTTGAGCTGGCGCGTGCAGGCCGATGGCGCCGGCGAGCTCAGCGTGGCCGACACCGGCCTGGGCATCGCCCGCGAACACCTGCCGCGCCTGACGGAGCGCTTCTACCGCGTCGACGGCAGCCGCTCCCGCGATACCGGTGGCACCGGTCTGGGCTTGTCGATCGTCAAGCACGTGGTGCAGCGCCACGGCGGCGAACTCGACATTCGCAGCGAGGTCGGGCAGGGCTCGACGTTCAGCCTCGTTTTTCCGGCGGCCCGGGTTCGTGATGCGGCAAGTGCGTCGCCCGCGCCGGCGCGCGAGGAGCGTGCGCTGCCCTGAGTGGACAAGGTCGACAGCGGCGCTACTGGCCCGCCGAGTTCGCGGTACGGCGGTAAATCGCCGTGATCTCGTCTTCGCTGGTGTTGCGGCGTTCGCGCGCGAGCAGCTTCCAGCCCGGGCCGGGCGCACTCGGCGCGCTGCGCGTCTCCATCTGCAGCAGGAACTCGCAAGGTGTCTGCGCTGGTGCGGTGACCGCGTCGACGCGGTAGCCGCCGAGATGCTCGAGCGCGATCACCTGCGCGCGCGATACACCGGGCGCGGCGACGCACGCGTCGGTCGGCACCTGCTGCGCGATGCGCAGCACCAGCGATCGGTAGCTGCGCGCATGGTCGAGCGGCGGCAGCAGCAGCGTCATCACGAGCAGCCAGCACAGCGCGACGCCACTGGCCGGCAGCACCAGGCTTTTCCACAGCGGATGCCGGTTGCGCCCGGTGCGCCACTTCACGAGCCACAGCCACGCCAGGGTGCCGAGGATCGCGAGCGCCAGCGTGAACGCCGAGAAGCTCGGCGTGTAGCCGGGAGAGAGCCGCGCGATGTTGGCCGCCGGCTGCGCCGGAATACCGGTTTGCATCGAGACATAGATCACCCAGATCATGATCGCGGCGATCGTGAACAGACAGACCGAGAACCAGTCGATCGCTGCGGCGGTGCTGCGCTGCAGGGTCGGCAGCGCGAACGCCGCGAGCACCGCCAGCGGCGGCAGGCCGAGCATCAGCGCGCGCTCAGACCCGCCCATCGCGATACAGGCGAACACGCTGACGGCCACGCAGCCGAGCGGGATTGCGATGTGGCGGTCCGACAGATGGCCGCGCCAGCGCCAGACCGTCCAGACCGCGAGCGGCCATGCCGGCCACGTGAACCAGGCGAGCAGCCGCAAGAGTGCCCACGCACCCGACACCGAAGGCGCCGTCGCGCCCACGCGCCAGCCCCACGCGCCCAGCCATGAGGCCGCGAGTGCCGACAGCACGGTGCTCGCCGCGATCCACGGCACAAAGCGACGCGCCGGCTCGTAGCCCGAGGCGCGGCAGAGGACTGCGCCGACAACGCCGAGCACGAGCGCAATCGCGGGCGCGCCACTGGCGGCCAGCGCGGGCAGGGCGGCGAACACCGCCAGCTTCGGCTGCAGGCCGCGAAACGGGCTCGCCGCGAGCGCGTAGACGAACAGCGCGACGCTCGCCAGTTGCACGAGTTCGGGCGTGGTCTCGTGGCCGAGCTGCAGCAGCCCGAGCGAGGCGATCAGCGCAAGCAGCGCACCGTCGGCGATGGCGCGCGCGTAGTCGATCGGGCTGGCCTCGCCGCCGAACGCGAACGGCAGCGGCTGCGCGGCCTCGGTGCGCGCGAGGTGATAGCAGCTGTACCAGGTCAGCACCAGCACCAGCACCAGCAGCAACGCGAACGGGATGCGCGCTGCCAGCGTCGGGTCGACCCACGGCCCGAGCAGCTTGATGAACGCAGCGCCCAGCCAGTACGGCAGCAGCGCGGCGTCGGCGGGCAGCCCGCCGACCGTCGGTGCCAGCCAGCCGGTACGGCCCTGTGCGATGCCGGCCATGTAGCCGAATGCCGTGATGTCGGCGCTCTTCCAGGGATCGCGACCGAACACGCCAGGCAGCACATAGGCGGCGCAAAACAGCAGCAGCGCGACGCGCGGCAGCCGCTGCGCGGCGCGCTGGGTCACGAGGGCGGGGTTCGGCGAGTTCAAATTGCTGTGCGTGGTCTCAGGCGCGAATGATGCCGCAGCCGGGCAACAAAAAAGGCAGCCTCGGCTGCCTTTTCTCTGTACCAAACACCTTGGTGTCGGCGTATGCCGAGCGACGATTACTTCTTCGCGCCCAGGTGCGCAAACTTGTTGCGGAACTTCTCGACGCGGCCGCCGAGTGAGTCGATGCTCTTCTGCGTGCCGGTGTAGAACGGGTGCGACTCGCTGGTGGATTCGAGCTTGAACAGCGGCAGTTCGGTGCCGTCGTCCATTTTGATCGTTTCCTTCGTGGTCGCGCACGAGCGCGTCACGAACTTGAAACCGTTCGACAGGTCCACGAAGCAGATGTCGCGGTACGTCGGGTGAATGCCTTCTTTCATGGGGAATCCTTGTTGCGCCGCTGCGCGCGGGTGTTTCGGGAGCCACGCCAAACCACTTGGCGCACTTTCCGGAAGCGGAAAACCTTCGATTATAGCCTGTGCGCGGACCTTAGCCCCCGCGCCGCATCATGTCGAAGAAGTCGTGGTTGTTCTTCGTCGCCTTCATCTTCTCGAGGATGAACTCCATCGCCTCGATCTCGTCCATCGGGTACAGCAGTTTGCGAAGAATCCAGGTCTTTTGCAGGATCTCGGGTTGCAACAGCAGTTCTTCGCGCCGGGTGCCGCTCTTGTTCAGCAGGATCGACGGGTAGACGCGCTTTTCGGCCATGCGGCGATCGAGGTGGATTTCGCAGTTGCCGGTGCCCTTGAATTCCTCGTAGATCAGGTCGTCCATGCGCGAGCCGGTGTCGACCAGCGCGGTGCCGATGATGGTCAGCGAGCCGCCCTCTTCGACGTTGCGGGCCGCACCGAAGAAGCGCTTCGGGCGTTGCAGCGCGTTCGAGTCCATGCCGCCGGTGAGCACCTTGCCGCTCGAGGGCAGCACGTTGTTGTAGGCGCGGGCGAGGCGGGTGATCGAGTCGAGCAGGATCACCACGTCCTTCTTCATTTCGACCAGGCGCTTCGCGCGCTCGATCACCATTTCGGCGACCTGCACGTGGCGCGCCGCGGGTTCGTCGAAGGTCGAACTGATGACTTCACCGCGCACCGTACGGACCATTTCGGTCACTTCTTCCGGCCGCTCGTCGACCAGCAGCACGATCAGGTGCACATCGGGGTAATTCGCGACCAGCGCGTGCGCCATCTGCTGCATCATGACCGTCTTGCCGGTCTTCGGCTGCGCCACGAGCAAGGCGCGCTGGCCTTTGCCGATCGGTGCGATCAGATCGATGATGCGGCTCGTGACGTTCTCGTCGGACTTGATCTCGCGTTCGAGCTTGAACTGCTCCTTCGGGAACAGCGGGGTCAGGTTCTCGAACATGACCTTGTGCTTGCTCTCCTCGGGCGCGACGCCGTTCACGCGATCGACCTTGACCAGCGCGAAGTAGCGTTCACCGTCTTTCGGTACCCGCACTTCGCCTTCGATCGCGTCGCCGGTGTGCAGATTGAAGCGGCGAATCTGGCTCGGGCTGAGGTAGATGTCGTCGGTGCTCGCCATGTAGCTCGCGTCGGGCGAGCGCAGGAAGCCGAAGCCGTCGGGCAGCACTTCGAGCACGCCGTCGCCGAACACCTGCTCGCCGCCCTTCGCACGCTTCTTCATGATCGCGAACATCAACTCCTGCTTGCGCATGCGGGCGACGTTTTCGATCTCGAGCGCCTCGCCCATCGTGATGAGCTCCGAGACGTGGATCAACTTGAGTTCTGACAGATGCATGGGTGGACACCCTGGGAGTGGTTGGCGACGGCGCAGGTGCCGCGTCGCCGGGCGTTCGTGTCAGGCGGTCGAGCAGCCGCGTGCGGTGCCCGGGTGCGCTCGAATCGACGAACGGAACAACGAGAAACTTGGAGTGGTGTTGCCGAGTCCACGCTCGGGGCGTGGTGGCGAATCTCTTGTTGCCGAAATCGGCGGCCTGGGTAAGGCGCCGACTTCAGCAGCGTTTGAAGAGATTATAGATGACCGTCGAGGAACGCGGTCAATTGGGCTTTCGAGAGGGCGCCGACCTTGGTCGCCGCGAGCTGGCCGTCCTTGAACAGCATCAGCGTCGGGATGCCGCGGATGCCGAACTTCGCCGGCACGTCGCGGTTCTCGTCGACGTTCATCTTGGCGATCTGCAGGCGGTCGCCGTAGTCCTTCGAGACCTCGTCGAGGATCGGCGCAATCATCTTGCACGGGCCGCACCACTCGGCCCAGTAGTCGACCAGCACCGGCTTGCTGGACTTCAGCACGTCGGCGTCGAACGAGGCGTCGGAGGTGTGTTTGATCAGTTCACTGCTCATGGTTTGTCTTTCTGTCTGCACCGCGCGAGTTGGGTGGCAAGGCACAATGATTCTGACACAACAGCCCGGTTTTCGTCGGCTGCCGGACCGCTTGAAGCCCGCTTCCTTCCTATGACAACAATAGTGCGGCCGACCCTTGAAAACGCCGCCGGCGACGGGGATCGGTGGGGCGCGATCGCCGCGTGCGTCGTCGCGTGGGCAGCCGATCAGGGCGTCTCGTTGCGCGACGCGGTCGTGCTCGTGCCGTTCGCCCAGCTGTTGCCCGAGGCGAGGCGCGCATTCGCCCGCGACGGCGGCTGGATGCCGCGAATCGAAACCACGCAGACCCTCGCCACGAGCCTCGGCCCCGCGCCACCAGCAGCGGCCGCACAGGTCAGCTTCGATCCGACCCTGGACGCGCTCAGCGCGGCCGCACTGTTGCGTTCGCAGCACTGGGGCGCCGCATGGGCCAGGCGCGACACGCGTGGCTTCGACCAGGCCGTTCGCGGCCTCGTCGCGACTGCGCATCAACTGGTGCGCGGTGCCGCCACGCTGCCGCCCGCGCAACGCGCCGCGCATTGGGAGGCCGCCCGCGAACTGCTCATGCCCGTCAGCGGGCCCGGCGCGAGCGAGCGACTGCTGGCGCGCGTCGCGCTCGAATGGGCCGCGTTGGCACCGGCGCTGGCGACCGATCGCCTGTTCACGGCGCCGCCGCCGGCCGCGTGGATCGCGGTTCAGGCCGGCGGGGCCGACCCGTTGACGGCGCGCCTGCTCGCCGACGCGGCCGTACCGTCGCTCGTGCTCGACACCGACGCGTCCGACGACGATCCGTTCGGTCGCTTCGAGGCGCAAGGCCACACCGCCTTCGCGGTCTGCGACGACTTTGAGCACGAGGCCCAGTGCGCCGCCGCCCAAGTGCTCGCGCACGTCGAACGCGGCGAGTTGCCGGTCGCGCTGATCGCGCAGGATCGTGTGCTGGTGCGACGCGTGCGCGCGCTGCTCGAACGCCATCGGTTGCGGCTGCTCGACGAAACCGGCTGGAAGCTCTCGACCACGCGCGCCGCCGCGCTGGTGATGGGCTTGCTGCAGGCCGCGCAACCCGACGCGAGCACCGATGCGCTGCTCAACTGGCTCAAGGCCGGCAGCGACGACGAAGCCGCGCTCGGCGCCCTCGAAGCCGCGTGCCGGCGCGCGCAGATCGGCCGCGTGACCGGGCTCGCGCGGATCACGCTCGAACCCGCGGCGGCGCGCCTGTGGGCGGCCGCCGCGGCGGTGCTGACCGCGCTCGGTTCGCCGCGCCGCCAACCGCTGTCGGCCTGGCTGGCCGCGTTGTCGAGCGCGCTCGACGCCAGCGGCGCGCTACCGGTGCTGCAAGGCGATGCCGCGGGCGACGATGTGATCAAGGCGCTGCGGCTCGGCCCGGCGGCGGCCGCCAACGGGGCGTGGCAGGCCGGCGCCACGCAGAGCGCGATGAATCTGTCGGAGTTTCGGACCTGGGTCGATGGCGCGCTGGAGCAGGCCAGCTTCCGCCCCGTCGCGAGCTTCGACGCGGCGCCGGATGTGGTCATCACCCCGCTGGCGCATGCGATGCTGCGGCCGTTCGGCGCCGCCGTGATGCCGGGCGCCGACGACAAGCACCTCGGCGCGCCCGGCACGTCGATCTCGTTGCTGGGCCAGGCGCAAGCCACGGCGCTCGGCCTGCCGACCGCGGCGCAGCAGCGTCGCGCCGAACTGCTCGCGTTCGTGCAGTTGCTGGCGCTGCCGCGGGTGACCTTGTTGCGGCGCCGTGTCGACGCCGGCGACCCGCTGGCCGACAGCCCGCTGGTTGAGCGCTTGGCGCTCGCGCTGGCGGTGCAGGGGCGCGCGCTCGGCGCTTGGCAGGATCCGCGCGGCGCGATCGCGCTCGCGCCGACGCCTGTTCGCATGAGCGCGCCGGGTGCGCCCGAATTGCTGCCGGCGCGCCTCTCGGCCAGCGCCTGCGAGGCGCTGCGCGCCTGCCCGTATCGCTTCTTTGCGCTGAACATGCTGAAACTGCGCGAGGACGACGAGCTCGACCGCGAGGTCGAGAAGCGCGACTACGGCACCTGGTTGCACGAGCTGCTGTTCGAGTTCCACACCACGCGCGCCGCGCCGGCCGACGCTGCGACCGAGACCGCGCGTCTTCTCGCGCTGGCGCGTGCCAGCCGGCAGGCGCAGGGCATCGTCGATGCCGACTTTTTGCCGTTCACTGCCTCTTTCGAGAGCTTCGCGCCGCGCTACGTCGCGTGGCTGCATGCACGCGACGCCGACGGCGCGCGCTGGCTCGGCGGCGAGACCGAAATCGTGATGCAGCACGACGCATTCGGCGGCACCGACTTGCGCGGCATCATCGATCGCATCGACGAGCGTCGCGGTGGCGCGGCGATGGAACTGATCGACTACAAAACCGGCAGCGCGGCCGGCTTGCGCGAGAAGGTCAGGGAGCCGCTCGAAGACACCCAACTCGCCTTCTACGCCGCGCTGATGCGCTCGCGCACCGAACTGCCGCTGACCGCGCGCTACCTCGCGCTCGACGGCAGCAAAGGACTGGAGGAGGTCGAGCACAAAGGTGTCGAAGCCAGCGCCGCGGCGCTCGTCGACGGCCTGGCCGTCGACTTGCGCCGGCTGCGCGCCGGCGCCGGCCTGCCGGCACTCGGCGTCGGTTCGACCTGCGACTACTGTGCGGCGCGCGGCGTGTGCCGGCGCGATCACTGGGCCGACGCGGCATGACGGTCGACGCCAACTCGGCCGCCGCCTACCTCGCCGACAACCGGCCGGTCGCGCGCGACGCGTTCTACGCGCTCGCCTGCGACCCGCAGCGCAGCGTCGTCGTCGAAGCCTGCGCCGGCGCCGGCAAGACCTGGATGCTGGTGTCGCGCATCTTGCGCGCACTGCTGGCCGGTGCGCAGCCGCACGAGATCCTCGCGATCACCTTCACGCGCAAGGCCGCCGGCGAAATGCGCGAGCGGCTCAACGACTGGCTGCGCGAGTTCGGCGCGCCCGGCACCTCGGACGCAGCCCGCATCGAGGCGCTGGTCCAGCGTGGCGTGCCTGTGGCCGAGGCGCGCGAACTCGCGCCGCAGCTCGCGACGCTGCACGAGCGCGTGTTGCGCACCGGCCGGCCGGTCGAGGTGCGCACCTTCCACGCGTGGTTCTCGCAACTGCTGCGCGCCGCGCCGCTCGAACTGCTGAACGAGCTCGGTCTGCAGCAGGACATGGAGCTGATCGAAGACCTGGCCGATCACCGCCCCGAGGTCTTCCGCCGTTTTCACGCCGCCGTGCTTGCGGACGCGTCGCTGCGCGACGATTACGCCAAGGGGATCGCGCGCCGCGGCCGCACGCAGTTGCGCAAGTGGCTGGAGGCGGCGTGGCACAAGCGCGTCGAGTTCGAGCTCGCCGATGCGGCCGGCGTGCTCGACGCCAGCGTGCCGCCGCCCGCGCTCGAACGGCCCGGCGAGCACCCGGCGCAGGTGCTGCTCGGCGCGGCATGGCACGCGTCGCTGCGCGAACTCGCACTGGCGCTGGGCTTGGGCGGCGTCAAGGCGCAGGACGCGGCAACCGGCCTCGTGTTCGCGCTCGAACAGGCCGACGCGCAGGCTCGCTTCGAGCGCGTCTGGGCGGCGCTGTTCACGAAGGACGACACGCCGCGCAAACAGCTCGGCAAGGTCGAGGCGCTGGCGCGCATCCAGGACGAGCTCGACGCGATCGCGGCGAAAATCCGCCAGCTCGATGCGCACACCGAGCACCTGCGCATGGTGCGGCTCACGCGCGTGCTGCTCGCTGAGTTCGCGGCCTACAAGCGCGCGCGCGGTCTGGCCGACATGTCCGACCTGGAGGCCTGCGGCCTCGCGCTCCTGCGCGACGCGACGCTCGCCGGCTGGGTCCAGGAGCGGCTCGACGCGCGCATCCGCCACGTACTGATCGACGAGTTTCAGGACACCAGCCCGCTGCAATGGCATGCGCTGCACGCCTGGCTTTCGGCCTACGCCGGCGCCGGCGGCGGCGCGAGCGGGCAGCGGCCGCCGGGGCTGTTCATCGTCGGCGACCCGAAGCAGAGCATCTATCGCTTTCGTCGCGCCGAGCCGCGTGTGTTCGAGGCGGCGCAGCGTTTCGTTGTCGAGGCATTCGGCGGCACGCTGCTGGCGTGCGACCACACGCGGCGCAACGCCCCCGAGGTGCTCGCGGCGCTCAACAGCGTGTTCGACCAGGCGCAGCGCGCCGACCAGTTCAGCGGCTTTCGCCCCCACACGACCGAACTCACCGCCGAGCTGGCGAGCGCCCCGCAGGCCGGCATGTTCCTGCTGCCGCGCGTGCCACGCCCGCCGCGCACGGCGCGCGGCGCGGCCGCGGCCGCGGCCGCGGATGCGCCGGCGCTGTGGCGCGACAGCCTGACGACGCCACGTCACGAGCCGGAAGAGGTGCTGCGCGAGCAAGAGGCGGCGCTGGTCGCGCACGCGGTCCGCACGCTGGTGACGCGAGACGGTCTGGCGCCGGCCGACATCTTCGTGCTCAGCCGCAAGCGCCAATCGCTGCGGCTGGTGGCGCAGGCGTTGCGGCGCGTGAACCTGCCGTACGCGGCGGCCGAAGACGCTGCGTTGATGGACGCGCCCGAGGCGCGCGATCTGGTCGCGCTGCTCGACGCGCTGGTCTCGCCGCGGCACAAGCTGTCGCTCGCGCAGGCGCTGCGCAGCCCGCTGTTTGGCGCGACCGACGCCGACCTGATCGCCTTGGCCGAGCGCGCCCGCGCCCCGGCCGAAGACGGCGACTGGTGGCGCGCGTTGACGCGTCCGGAGCGCGCGGGCGAGCCGCCGCTGAGCGCCGCGCTGCAGCGCGCCCGCGACCTGCTGCCGCGCTGGCGCAGCGCCTCGGCGGCGCTGCCGCCGCACGATCTGCTCGACCGCATCGTGTTCGAGGGCGAACTGCGCGAGCGCGTCGCCGCGACCGTGCCGCCGGTGCAGCGCGCCGCCGCGCTCGACACGATAGCCGCGGTGCTCGCGCAGGCGCTGACGCTCGACGGCGCGCGCTACGCCACGCCGTACAACTTCGTGCGCGCACTGAAGCGTCGCAGCGTGAAGGCTGCGGCGCCGGTGCATGCCGACGCGGTGCAATTGCTGACGGTGCACGGCGCGAAGGGCCTCGAAGCGAAGATCGTGTTCGTGATGGACGCCGACCCGGAGCCCCGGACCACCGAGACCGCGACGCTGCTGATCGATTGGCCGGTCGAGGCCGAGCAGCCGCGGCGCTGCGCGTTCGTCTACGCCGAGGCGGCATGCCCGCCGTCGTTGATGACGGTGCTCGACGCCGAACGTGCGGCGCGACAGCGCGAAGAGCTGAATGGTCTGTACGTGGCGATGTCGCGCGCGAAGCAGCGGCTGGTGTTCAGCGCGACCGAACCCTCGCGGCGTTTGCCCGAGCCATCGTGGTGGGACCGCATCGCGCCGCTCGGCGCTGAGTCGCCGCCGGCGGAGATCGACGCGGCCGACACCGCGCCGCCGATGCTGCCACCGGCGACGCTGAAGGTGCTGACGCTGGCGCCGCGCGCCGATCCGCCCGTCTCGCAGGCGTTGTCGCCGCGCAGCCCCGACACCGCGGCCACCCGACTCGGCAAGGCCGTGCACCGCGTGCTCGAATGGGCCGCGGCGTCGTTGGCCCCGTCGTCGGCCGACGAACTCGGCGACTTCGCGCAGGCTGCCGCGATCGAGTTCGCCGCGCCGGTCGCCGCGGTCGCATCACTCGCGCAGACCATCCTGCGCAGCCCCGATTGCGCGCGCTTCTTCCACGGCCCGCAACTGCGCTGGGCCGGCAACGAGGTGCCGGTCAGCGACGCCGGCGAACTGCTGCGCATCGACCGGCTGGTGCACCTCGACGACGCCGGCGCATCTGTCTGGTGGGTACTCGACTACAAGCTGCAGCACGCGCCGCAGCAGCTCGACGCCTGGCGCGCGCAACTGCTGCGCTACCGCGAGGCGGTGCGGCGCGCGCAGCCCGGCAACGCGGTGCGTTGCGCGTTCCTGACCGGCGCCGGTGCGGTGATCGAGATCGATTGACGGCGGGCGCGGCGCAATCCGGTCATTTGGCGGGTGATGCGCGGCCTCATCGGCGCACCGAATCGGGTCACGGCAGGGTTCAATCGAGTCACTTCATCACGTTCCAGATGGTCGCCCCCGCCTTGTTCACCGCCAACGCCCAGACTCAAGCCCCCGCTCACCCGACCCGCGCGTTCGGCCGCTTCGAACTGCGCCGGCTGTTGGGCAAGAGCGCCGGCACGATGGTCTGGCTCGCGCTCGACCCGCGCAGCGGCGCCGAGCTGATGCTGACGCTGCCGCGCGTCCAGCCCGCCGATGCCGCGGCGCTCGATCACTGGCAGCGCGAGGTGCGCTTGGCGGCGCGCCTGAATCACCCGAACCTGAGCCCCGTCGCCGAGGTCGGCATGCAGGATCACTGGCCGTTCATCGCGGTCGAGCGGGCGCGGGGCGTCACCCTCGGCGAGTGGATCGCGCTGCACCCGAGCCCGAAGCCCGCCGACGTGGTCGGCTGGATCTGCGACCTGCTGCACGGGCTGGCTTTCGCGCACGAGGCCGGCGTCGCCCACCTCGACCCGCAACTGCACAGCGTGCTGATCGACGAGCGCGGCAGCGTCAGCCTGATGGCGCTGGGTGCGGCCGGCGACGCGAGCCGCGCGGCGCAGGACGTCGCCCGCGCGAAATCGCTCGAACGCACGATGGCGCTCGACCCGAGCGAGCTGCGTGCGCGCCGCGCCGCGGCCGCGCGCGACCTGCTTGCCTGCGGCGTGCTGATGCACCACCTGCTGACCGGCCAGCCCGCGCTCGACCAACCCGACACCGCGCTCGTGCTCGCCCGCATGGCGCCGCTCGGTCGCGAGCTCGTGCGGCTGCCGTGGAGCACGCCGTTGCCGATCCCCGAAGCGCTGCGCGCGATCGCGAACCGCTGCACCTCGGGCCAGGAACGGTTGCGCTACCAAAGCACGCGCACTTTGCTGGGCGCGCTGATCGGCTGGCTCGAAGCCCAATCCGAAGACGGCGGCGGCCCGCTCGGCCTGCTGCTCGACCGCTTGCACAGCGTCGGCCACTTGCCGGCGCTGCCGGGCCTCGCGGCGCGGGTCGCGAGGGTCACGAGCCTGGAAAGCCAGCGCACCGACGAAATCGCCGACCAGGTGCTGGCCGACATGGCGCTCAGTTTCGAGCTGCTGCGCACGCTGAACTCGGCCCAGGTGCAGGGCACGCAAATCCAGGGCAATGGGCCGGTGCTGACCTTGCGCCGCATCATTTCGCTGATCGGCGTCAACGGGGTGCGGCTCGCGGCGAACACGCTGCGCGCATGGCCCGGGCCGCTGTCGGAACCGCAGGCCGCGGCGCTGCAGGTCACGCTCGATCGCGTTCGCCTCGCCGGGCATACCGCACAGGCGCTGCGCCCGGCGGGCTACGACGCCCAGGTCATCTACCTGATCGTGGCGCTGCAAAACCTCGGCCGGCTGATGCTGCGTTACCACTTTGCCGACGAGGCCGAGCAGATCGAGCAACTGATGAAGCCGGCTCCGCGCGAGCCCGGCGCACCCGATCAACCGGGCCTGAGCGAAGCCGCCGCCGCCTGGGCAGTGCTCGGTATCGACGTCGAATCGCTCGGCGACGGCGTGGCTCGCCAGTGGGGGCTTGGCGACGACGTGATGCACATGGCGCGCCGCGTGCCACCCGAGGCGCCGGTGCGCAAGCCCGATTCCGACGCCGAGATGCTGCGCCTGACCGCGAGCGCCGCGAACGATGTGGTCGACGCGGTCAGCACGCTCAGCGGCGCGCGCGCGGTCGCGGCGATCGGGCAGATCGCGCAACGCTATGCGCGTGCGCTGTCCCTCAGCGCGCGCGATTTGTCCGACGGCGTGCAGGCGGCCCGCGAGGTGCTGCGCAAGGGCACGCCGCTGCCCGCGTCACGGCGCGGCGACGTGGCGCCGCAGACAACAGTGAACCCCGAACCTGAAACCGACCCCGGCGGCTGAATGATCATTGGCAGATTCGAGTTGCAGCGCGTGCTGGGCGAGGGCGCGCAGGCAAGCGTCTGGCTGGGCTTCGACAAGCGCCTCGAGCGCGAGGTCGCGGTCAAGCTGATGCGCGCCGATGCAGCGGCCGACCCGGTCGCCGCCGGCGAGTGGCTGCGCGAGGCGCGCAGCGTGAGCCGCCTGACGCACCCGAACATCGTGCCGGTGTTCGAGGCCGACATGCACGGCTCGCAACCCTACCTCGTGTTCGAGTACGTGCCCGGCCCGACACTGACGCAGCACCTGAAGGCGCGCGGCGCGCTGCCGGCGGTGGAGGCCTGCACCTTGATGCTCGGCGTGCTCGACGCGCTGCACGCGGCGCACAGCGCGGGCATCGTGCACCGCGACCTGAAGCCGTCGAACATCCTCATCGAAGCGGGCGGCCGCGCGCGGGTCATGGACTTCGGCATCGCCGCGCGCCTCGAAGATCCGGGCAATCTCGACCAGGTCGTCGGCACGCCCGGCTACATGTCGCCCGAGGCGACGCAAGGCGGCCTGCCGAGCGCGGCGATGGACGTGTTCTCGGCCGGCATCGTGTTGGTCGAGATGCTCAGCGGCCGGAAGCTGGTCAACGAACGCGACCCGCTCCGCGCGATGCACCGCATCGCGAACGAGGACCTGACGCTACCCGAGAGCCTGTCGTCGGAAGTCGACGACGCCTTGCGCGTCGTGCTGCGCCGCGCGCTCGAACGCGATCCCGCGCGGCGCTGGCCGAATGCCGCCGCGCTGCGCGACGCGCTGCGCGCGTGGCTGACGCCGGCCGCGGTCTCGGTCGATGCGACCGCACCGGCACCGGGCCACAACGGTACGCTCGACTTTCTGCTGCGCCGCATGCGCCACAAGAGCGATTTTCCAGCGTTGTCGGATTCGGTCGCGCGCATCCAGCGCGTGGCGAATTCCGAGAACGAAAGCTTGGCGAGCCTGTCCAGCGAAATTTTGAAAGACGTGGCGCTGACGAACAAGCTGCTGCGCATGGTCAACACCGCGCACTTCTCGAACGCCGGCGGCAACATCAGCACGGTCTCGCGCGCGGTCGCGGTGATCGGTTTTTCGGGCATCCGCAACATGGCGATGAGCCTGGTGCTGCTCGAGCACATGCACGACAAGGCGCATGCGAACCAGCTGAAGGAGGAGTTTCTGCGCTCGCTGATGGCCGGCATGCTGGCGAGCGAACTCGGCGCAGCGGCGCGCGCGAGCGAAGAGGCCTTCATCGGCGCGATGTTCCAGAACCTCGGCCGGTTGCTGACCGAGTACTACTTTCCCGAAGAGGCGCGTCAGGTGCGTGGCATGGTCGCCGGCAGCGGGCAGGGCGACGCGGTCGCCATCACCGAAGAGGCCGCGGCGATCAGCGTGCTCGGCCTGAGCTTCGAGGCGCTTGGCCTGGGCGTCGCGAAAACCTGGGGTCTGCCGGCGGCGTTGCAGGGCTGCATGCGCAAGCCGACCGGCGAGCCGCCGCCGCGCGAGCCGTTCGATGCGGTCGAAAAGCTGCGCTGGCTCACCTTCGCGGCGAACCAGATCACCGACACCTTGCTGCGCAGCGAACCCGAGCATGCGAAGGCGCGCGTCGCGGCAGTCGCCAAGCGGCACGCGCGTGCACTCGGCATGAGCGTGGACCGCATCGAAGCCGCTGCCGACCTCGCGCAGCAGAAGCTGGTGCAGATGGCGCAGGCGATGAACCTGCAGGTCTCGGCGCAATCGCCGGCACGGCGCCTGTTCGCGACGCCCGCGGCGCGCGACGCGCAGGTGACGGTCACCGAACACGACTCGCTCGTCCCGCACTCGCTGCAGGCGACCGTCACGGTCGAGATGCAGGTGCCGCGCAGCGCGCTCGAGAACGCCAGCGAGGTGCTCGCCGCGGGCATCCAGGACATCACCAACACGATGGTCGAGAACTTCAAGCTCAACGACGTGC
>JAZJZJ010000279.1:0-8546 GCA_040389925.1 Pseudomonadota bacterium | reverse complement strand
CACCATGCGTCACCGTCACGGACTCCGCAAACTCAACCGCACCAGCGAGCATCGCCAGGCGATGCTGCGCAACATGTGCAATTCGCTGCTGCAGCACGAAGCGATCAAGACCACGGTCCCGAAGGCCAAGGAACTGCGCCGTGTCGTCGAGCCGCTGATCACGCTCGCGAAAGAAGCGACGCTGGCGAACCGCCGCCTCGCGTTCGACCGCACCCGCGATCGCGACATCGTCACGAAGCTGTTCAACGAGCTCGGCCCGCGCTACAAGGCGCGCCCGGGCGGCTACACGCGCATCCTGAAGATGGGCTTCCGCGTTGGCGACAACGCGCCGATGGCGTTCGTCGAACTGGTCGATCGCCCGGAAGTGGCGGCGACCGAAGGCGCGGCCGAAGAGTAATTCTTCTCCCGCACCCCAAGAAGGGCCGGCATCCGCTGGCCCTTTTGCTTTGACGGAAGGAACCTCGTCGGCCGACAAGAGTCTTGCCAGTCATCGCAGAATCGAGCCCTCATGCGCATTCGACATTCCCTGACCTTGTGGCTGCAGTTGTTCGCGGCAGTCTTGCTGTTCGCGGGCCTGCGCGTGGCCCATGCGGAGGAAGACTTTCTCGACCCCGAAGTCGCGTTCAAACTCGCCGCGCGCGCGGTCGACGAGCGCACCGTCGAAGTCAGCTATACGGTCGCGCCCGGCTACTACCTGTACCGCGAGCAGTTCAAGTTTGTGGCCAACGGCGCGACACTCGGCGAGGTGGTGCTGCCGGCCGGCAAGACCAAGTTCGACGAGACCTTTCAAAAGAACGTCGAGACCTACCGCGACGTCGTGCGCATCGCGATCCCCGTCACGCAGGCGGGCACGAAGTTCCAGCTGCTGGTGACGAACCAGGGCTGCGCCGACAAAGGCCTGTGCTACCCGCCGCAACAGCGCGGCATCGAGGTCAGGCTCGCGGGCTTCGGCGGCGATGGCTCGGCGCGCGTGATGACGGCGAACGAGAATCTGGCGGCCATCTCGGGTGGCGCCACGAACGCATCGGCCGGCGCGGCCGGAGCACCGACGACCTACGCGGCCGACGACGCCGGCATCGACGGCGCGCTGCGCAGCGGCAAGCTCTGGACGGTCGTTGGCGTGTTCCTCGTGGCGGGCCTGCTGCTGTCGCTCACGCCGTGTGTATTGCCGATGCTGCCGATCCTGTCGTCGATCATCGTCGGGCAGGGCGCGCCGGTTTCGCGTGGGCGCGGTTTTGCGCTGGCGCTGAGCTACTCGCTCGGCATGGCGCTCGTCTACACCGCGCTCGGTATCGCCGCCGGTCTTGCCGGCGAGGGCCTCGCCGCGGCCTTGCAGAAGCCCTGGGTGCTGGCGTTGTTCGCGGCCGGGCTCGTGGCACTGTCGCTGTCGATGTTTGGCGTCTACGAGTTGCAGTTGCCGTCGGTCTTCACCAGCCGCCTGTCAAGTGCGTCGCAGCGCCTGCCGGGCGGGCGCTTTGCCGGTGTGTTCGCGATGGGCGGCGTCTCGGCGTTGATCGTCAGCCCGTGCGTCGCGGCGCCGCTGGCCGGCGCGCTGGTCTACATCAGCCAGACGCGCGACGTGGCGCTCGGTGGCACCGCGTTGTTCGCACTCGCCGCCGGCATGAGCGTGCCGTTGCTGCTGATGGGCGCGTCGGCCGGTGCGCTGCTGCCGCGTGCGGGCGGCTGGATGGACGAGGTCAAGCGCTTCTTCGGCATTTTGCTGCTCGGCGTCGCGTTGTGGACCGTGCAGTCGGTGTTGCCGGCCGCGCTGGTGCTCGCGCTGTGGGGCGCACTCGCGATCGGCGCCGCAGTGATGTTCGGCTCGTCGCAGCACGGCCATCGCGCGGGCTGGACCAAGAGCGTCTGGCGCCGCGTCGTCGCGTCGGTGCTGGCAGTGTGTGGCCTGCTGCAGCTCGTCGGCGCCGCGTCGGGCGGCACGAACCCGCTGCAGCCGCTAGCGCACCTGCGCGGCGGGGCGTCGGCGGCTGCGCACGGGCCGGTGTTCACCAGCGTGCGCAGCGTCGCCGAACTCGACAGTGCGCTGCGCACGGCGGGCCGTCCGGTGATGCTCGACTTCTACGCCGACTGGTGCGTCTCGTGCAAAGAGATGGAACGCTTCACCTTCGTCGACCCGCTGGTGCAGAAGAAGATGGCCGGCGCGCTGCTGCTGAAAGCCGACGTGACCGCGAACAACGACGACGACCGGGCGCTGCTGAAACGCTTCAACCTGTTCGGCCCGCCCGGCACGATCTTTTTCGACCCGCAGGGGCGCGAACTGCCGGCCGCGCGCATCGCCGGTTTCCAGGACGCCGCGCGCTTTTTGCAGACCCTGAAGACGGCCGGTTTGTGATCTCTGTGAAAGCCCGCGTCCTGTGCTATAGTCACAGGCTCAGTCGCGAGGTGGAGCAGTCTGGTAGCTCGTTGGGCTCATAACCCAAAGGTCGCAGGTTCAAATCCTGCCCTCGCAACCAAAATTCAGTCGAAAGAGCGCAAACCGCTGCCAGCTTCGCTCGCAGCGGTTTTTGCATTTTCGGCCGGTGCGTCATTCGCTCAGACCCATCCACTACGCCCCACCACGTAGAGGTGGAGGCAAACTGCTTCCGGCAACGCGCCAGTCAAGGCTGTGTTGACCTTGGCGCGGCGCAACCAGGTCGCAACCGGGCGAGCTGAACCCCTTCCCCCCCCCCCCCCCCGAATTAGGGGGCAGACGTGCCGAACCGCAAACAATCGCACGCTTTGTAACAGAAATGGTACACACTCGGAGACGGACCCGGCTCGGCGCTAGGCGCGCTCGATCGGTTTGGCGGTGCACGTGTGCGGTGTCTGCCTACGTCATGCGCAATCCAGCCGGCTATCGGGGCTGACTGCAGCCATGCCGCCGACCGCACTCTGACCGAGGGGTTTGCAATGTCCTGGTTCCAGCTGCCGAGCTTCCTGCGTTCGAGTCGTCATTCGTCGAGGCCCGCGACGCAACGCAAGCCCGGCCGGCCGCCGTTCCAGAAGACGCTGCTGTTCGAGGCGATGGAGCCCCGGATTCTGCTGTCGGGCGACCCGACAACGACGCTCGGTGCCGCGGCAACGGTCACGTTCACGGGTGCCACCGACGATGTGGTGGGGATCCACCTGGTGTCCAACGCGTCGGACAACGGCGGCGTCGTCATCGACCTCACCTATATCGACGACGCCTCGGTGCTGACCAAGGTGACCTTGGGCAATGCCGTGGTGGGTGTCACGAGCCTCGAGGTCTTCGGCGGCGCCGGCGATGACCGCTTCACCGCCGATGCGCTCGGCGCCGGCGTTTTGCTGACGATTCATGGCGACGCCGGTACCGACACCTTGATCGGGCCGGATGCCGCGACCGCCTGGACCATCAACGCCGCAAACGCCGGCTTTGCCACCGGCGTCACGGGCTTTGACAGTATCGAGAACCTGACCGGGCGCAGCGGCGTCGACACCTTCAACCTTCAGACCGCGGGTTCGATCAGCGGCACGATCGATGGCGGCAATGGCGACGACCAACTGGTCGGGCCCGACACGGTGGTTCCCCTGCCGATCGTCCCCCCCAACACCGCGAACATCTGGAGCGTGACCGGCACCGATGCGGGCAGCGTCAATGCGGGCGCCGCCAGCGGGTTCGCCAATTTCGTCGCGATGGAGAAGATCAGCGGCGGCAGTGCGGCCGACGTTTTCACGCTGACCAGCGCTGACTCGATCAGTGTCGAAATCGCGGGGGGCGGTGGCATCGACACCCTGATCGGGTTCGACGCCGACAACAAGTGGGTCGTGTCGGGTGCCGGGGCGGGCTCGCTCAATGCCATCGTGGACAGCGCGCGCGCGTTCGTCGGGATGGAGAACCTTACCGGCGGCAGCGACGACGACGAGTTCAAGATCGGCGCGAGCGGAGCACTCACCGGTGTCATCGACGGCGGTGCGTTCGACATTGAAACGCCCACGGTCAATACGCTCGACTACTCGACCCGCGGCGCGCCCGTCACGGTCAACCTGCAGACCGGCGCGGCCAGCGGGCTGACGCTGCCGTTCTCGCGCATCACCAAGGTGGTGGGCAGCAATGCACCTGCACCCGATACGCTCATCGGCCCGTTGCCGAGCTTCGATCAGACCGCGTGGTCGATCACGGGCGCGAACTCTGGCAGCGTGGACGACACGGAGTTCGTGGGGTTCGAGAACCTGACCGGGCAGGACGCGACGAACGACGCGTTCCTGGTTTTCGCCGGTGGCAGCGTGAGCGGCACCGTCAGCGGCGGCAGCAGCGGGCTCGACGGCTTGGCGGTGGTCTCGGCTGGTGGACTGTCGGTCCTGCAGCCGCTCGCGGACGATGCGGCCGATCCGGCAGGTTTCTCGGGCATCGCCTACGCCGGCATGGACCGGTTCGACCCGCTCAGTGGCGACGACACGCATCGCGTCATCACCGGCACGCTGTTCGACCGCAACATGGTCGTGGTGGCCGACGGGGCCGGCTTGGCGGTGAGTTTCGAAGGCGTCACTTTCAGCAGCGGCCCCAGCACGTTCACGTTCGCGATCCCGAGCGCGTCACTGACGCTGGCCACGGGCACCGGTGTGGACGAAATCGTTGCTACGCTGCCTGCGGCGTTCACCGGCGCGCTGCTGACCTACGACGACGGCGTGCTGACCGGCACCTTGACGGCAGGCAACGATACCGCCGTGGTGACCAAGACCGGCTTGGCCGACGACGACGGGCTGCTGATCGACCTCACCGTCAACGGGGCCACTCATTCGTTCGGCACGGCCGGCGTCGGCGTCAAGAGCGTCGTGCTCCACGGCCTTGGCGGCAACGACAGCTTCAGTCTCGACGAGGTGCTGCTGATCGACGCGGTGACGATCGACGGGGGACTCGACACCGACACCTTGGTCGGCGCCAACCTCGGCATGCAATGGGACATCACCGGTCCCGACAGCGGCACGTTCAGCGGTTCGGCCGACGGCGCCGCGACCTTTGTCAACGTCGAGAACCTGAGCGGCCGCGCCGGCGCCGATCGCTTCAACCTGCGGTCCGACCTCACCGGTACCGGCTCGATCAGCGGCGTGATCGACGGCGGGCTGGGCACCGACACCTTGATCGGCGCCGACGTGAACAACGCTTGGCGGCTCACCGGCGTCAATGCCGGCCTGCTCGACGCGACCATCGACACCGACTACACCCGCATCGAGAACCTGATCGGCGGCAGCGCGGCGGACCTGTTCCAGGTGATCGGCGCCAGCGCTTCGTTGACCGGTCTGCTCGACGGTGGCCTGACGAAGGCGATCGATCCGGATGCGGCCGATCCGGTCGCCGCCATCGACACGCTCGACTTCTCGGCGCGTGGCGCCGCCGTCAGCGTGAACCTGGCGCTCGCCACCGCCGGCGGTATCGCCGCGTTCTCGCGCATCGATTCGATCGTCGGCAGCTCTCTGGCAGGCGACACGCTCACCGGGCCTGATGTCGGCGAGGTGCTCGACCCCGCGACCGCCGCGCCGGCCGTGCTGAGCCCCGGCACGCGCGTGCTCGTCACCGATGGGACGGGCAGCGAAGCGATCTACGAGTACATCGGCGAGGAGCTCACCGACGGCAACCCGAGCATCACCGGCGACCAGCCGTTCAACCTCGCGATCCAGGATTACAGCGACCCCGCGCTGTGGAAGCTGGTCGACGACCACGTCAACTGGAACATCACCGGCGCCAACGCCGGCGAGGTCGAAGGCACCGCGTTCAGCAGCTTCGAGAACCTGACCGGGCGCGGCGCGAGCAGCGACTACTTCCTGTTCGGCGCGGCCGGCAGCCTGAGCGGCACGCTGGCCGGTGGGGTGCAGGCCGGCTCCGACACGGCTGACGGCTTCGCGGTGTTCAACGCGACCACGAACACGACCGACGTGTTCCAAGCCACGACACCCGAGCAGAGCGGCACCATCGTGCTCGCCGGCAAGACGATCGTCTACACCGGCATGGACCCGGCCGAGTTCATCGAAGGCGACAACGCCGAACGCCAGATCAACGGCTCGGTGTTCGACGACGACTTCATCCTCGAAGACGCCGACACCGCCACCCAAGGCCAGATGCGGGTCACGTTCGACGGCTGGCGCTTCACGAGCGACGGCGTCACCTACACCAGCAGCCTCGTGTTCGACACCCCGACCACGTCGCTCACGATCGAGGGCGGCAGTGGCGCCGACACGATCACCGTCAACTCGCTCGACGCCGGCTTTGCGGCCGACCTCCTGCTGTACGGCAACAAGGCGGGCGCGCCGACGATCGAGCCCGACGCCGGGCACGACATCGTGACCTTCGCGGACGACGTCTTCACCGGCGGCGGCTACCTCGAGGTCTTTGCCGATGAGATCAAGGTCAGGGCCGGTGTCACGCTGTCGACACGCATCGACGGGGACGACCTCACCACGGCCAACGACATCGTCTTCCGCGCCCGCCGCATCGGCACCACCGAGATCGAGAACCTGCTGCCGTCGGGCTACCTGTCGAAGTCGGTGGACATCGACATCGGCGCCAACGCCGTGCTCGAGGGCAGCAACGTCTACCTGATCGCGCAGGCAGAGGACCGTGCGCTGGCCGACGTGCTTGGCCTGACCACGCTGCAGTCGCAGTTCTTCCTCGACCCGGCGCTCACGTTCCTGCAGGACTTGGTGTCGCTGCCGGTCAAGGTGCTGGTCAAGGCCTCTTCTGCCAATGTGTCGATCCACAGCGGCGCGCAGATCCTGGCCGACAACGTGATCGGCGTGTACGCCACCGCGGGCTCGGACGCCAGCGCGCAAGCCAAGAGCCAGCTGTTCAGCATCGGCTACTCACAGGCCGATGCCACCGCCACGATCACGATCGAAAGCGATGTCCTGATCGAAGGCGGCGGAGCGGTCAACGTGACGTCGTCGGCGGAGGCCGTCGCGGCGATGACCACCGAAACCTCGCGCGAGGAGCAGGGCAGCGTGCCGGGCAAGAAGTCGAACGGCTTCGCGGCGTCGATTGCGGTGTCGTGGGCGCGCCTGACCTCCACCGTCACGGTCGCCGAGGATGCGTACGTGCACGGCGGGCGCACGGTCAACATCCGCGCGCTCGGCGACGTGGAATCCGAGGCCGAGTCCGAGTCGAGCCTGTACGCCGACGGCAGCGCGGCGTTGTCGCTCGCGCTGCAGTTCTCCACCGCCAACGTGCTGAGCCAGGTGGCTGGCAAGGTGCAGGCGGACATGAACACGCCAGGCGGCGAGGTCGTCAAGTTCGAGTTCGATTCCACGCTGCCGGCAGCAGTCTTCAAGAGCACTGACACGGCGTCGCGCCTGCAGACCGGCGATACGGTGCAGCTGGCGGCCGACATCGGCACCACTTCCTTCAAGAAGGGGACGATCCTCGAGTACGTCGGGCCGGACATCGCGACTGCGGTGAACTTGGCCACCCAGACTTACGTCGACAACCCGACGGTGTGGAAGATCACGTCCGAACCGCGCGGCTTCGTCGACACCGTCAACGACCGCATCGCGGTGTTCGAGATCGGCAACGACGTCACCAACTGGGTCGTGGTGACCGAGGACACGGCCGACTACTCGCCGCGCCGCGGCGACAGCATCGGCGGGCTCGACGCGGGGCAGACCTACGTCATCGTCACGCTGGAAGACGACGCGCGCACCGCGGTGGACGAAAGCCGCTATGTCAAGCTCGCGCGCACCGAGCAGCAGGCGATCGACGCCTACGTGTGGGAGGCCGCGGGCACCCACACCGGCCGCAACCCGTATGTGGTCGATCTCACGAGCGCTGGCACCACGAACGACCGCAAGTTCAACTCCGGCAATGTCGCGGGCGACACGATCACGCTGAACGGCGTCGGCAACACCTTCGAGCTCGGCCAGGCGGTGAACTACTACGAACCGGGCCACGACGACGACGACCATCTGGTCGAAGGCTCCGATGGCAACCTCTACTGGCGCGACCCCAACGGCAAAGGCGCGGACGGCGTCTTGCGCACCGGCGCCGCCGTCATCGACGGCACGCTGTACACGCCGCGGATCGAGGGTCTCGAGCACGGCGGCCTGTACTACGTGATGGCCGGCGTCGACCAGTTCAACCTGATCGGCGACCAGCGCCTGGTGGACAAGCAGGTGCTGCAGCTCGGCGCGCTTGAGAACGAGACGCGCGGCGGCATCGCCCGCGTCGACCTCGGCGCGGTCACGCCCGGCATGAGTGGCTTCGAGCTGCGCGCGACCCAGATCCTCGACTCCACCTTCCTCACCTTCGGCATCGGCACGCTGATCAACGCCAGCGACACCGCGTCGGCCACCGCCGGTTTCGCGGCCGAAGACGTGAGCGACAAGAAAAAGGACGACGACGGCGGCTTCCACTACGGCGACACAGCCTTCGACAAGATCTTCGACAAGCTCAACGAGGCCGCCAGCGCGACCCAAACCACCGGCTCCGAAAAGGCCTCGCTGCAGCTCGCTGGCGCGTTCGCGTTCTCGTACACCGACCACGACGCGAAGACGCTGATCAAGAGCACCGCCGACCTGAACTCCAACGACGACATGGAGCTCAC
>JAZJZJ010000278.1:0-23348 GCA_040389925.1 Pseudomonadota bacterium | reverse complement strand
TGCCGTAAATGCGCTGCAGCATCTCGTTGCGGTGGTCGCCGCGCCAGTAGGCGCCGGCCACCTTCATCAGCTTGAAGTGCTTCAGCTTGCCGGTGCTGGGCACGTGCGGGCCACGGCACAGGTCTTCGAACGCGCCTTCGCGGTACAGCGACACGTCTTCGTTCGCCGGGATGCTGGCAATGATCTCGGCCTTGTAGTGCTCGCCCAGGCTCTTGAAGTACGCGACGGCCGCGTCGCGCGGCAGCACGCGGCGCTCGACCTTCTCGTCCTTGCGCGCGAGCTCGATCATCTTCGCTTCGATCGCGACCAGGTCTTCGGGCGTGAACGGGCGTTTGTACGAGAAGTCGTAGAAGAAGCCGTTGTCGATCACCGGGCCGATCGTGACCTGTGCGTCGGGGAACAGCTCTTTCACCGCGTAGGCCAGCAAGTGGGCGGTCGAGTGGCGGATCACCTCGAGGCCGGCCGGGTCCTTGTCGGTGATGATCGCCAGCGGCGAATCCTGCTCGATCAGGTAGCTCGTGTCGACGACCCTGGCGAGTTCGCCCTGCCCCACGCGGCCGGCGAGCGCCGCCTTCGCGAGACCGGCGCCGATCGACGCGGCGACTTCGGCGACCGTGACCGGGCCCGGGTATTCACGCTTCGAACCGTCGGGCAATTGAATGGCGATCATTCTGGAACTCCGGAAAAGCAAAAAGGCGCGGACTGAGCCGCGCCTTTGTGTGAACGAAAAGGGAATGGAGATGAGGTCGAGACGCGCGGTCGACTAGACCTTCTGGAAGAAGGTGGTAGTTCGCGGTGTCATAACCATCATGCCTTTCTCGTCCTTTTCGTGGGTGAGGCGGCAATTCTAGCGGAGAGCGCTCAGAACGGCATCAGCGAGACATTCGCCGTGCGTTCGATCAGCCACAGCACGCCGACGAAGATCGCCGCGACCGAGCCGCCGCGAATCACCCAGCCGCGGTAGTGCGGCCGATCGCGCAGCATGAACAGCAGCGCCGTCACGCACACGACGATCATCAACTGCCCGAGTTCGAGCCCGAGATTGAACTGGAACAGGGCCCACGCAAACTCGCCCGGCGGCAGGTTCAGTTCACCCAGCACACCGGCGAAGCCAAAGCCGTGGATCAGCCCGAAGCAAAAAGTGACCACCACGCGCGGCACCGGGAAGATCGGCCAGACGTTGTCGAGCGCCGCGAGGATGATCGTCACCGCAATGGCCGGCTCGATGAACGACGGCGGCAGCGACACCAGCTTCAGCGCCGCCAAGCCGAGCGTGATCGAGTGCGCGACCGTGAACGCCGAGACGATGCCGACCACCGGCCACACGGCTTGCGAGAGTTTGTCGACCGGCCGCCAGCCTGAATCTGTCTGCCCCCGGTCGCTTCGCGCCCGCCCCCCGAGGGGGCCGACATCGGCCTTGGGACGGCCCGGCGGCCGATGTCGTGGCGAGCGCCGCATCACCGACGGCAGCAGCAGACACAGCAGGAACAGCACGTGGTCGTAGCCGCCGAGGATGTGGCGGATGCCCTCGCGCAGAAAGCCCCAGGCGCCGGTCGGTGCCATGTGCTCGGGCTCGGCGGCTGAAGCGCCGGCCGCAGATGCCACGGCGATCCGCCCCGGGTCGAGCATGCTCACTGCGAGCGGCTGCCCGGCGCGCTGCACCTTCGCGATACCGCGGTGGGTCGGGTCGATCTCGCCGAACAGCGAATAGCCGATCGCCGGCGCAGCCTTCAGCACGCAATCCGACGTCAGCATCAGCACCGCATACGCGCCGTCGTTGCGCCGCTCCAGCGCCTGGCCGGTCGGGCGCAGCACGCAGTGGCCGATCTTCAAACGCGGCACCGCATACGCCTCGATGCGCGGCCACGCGGTCTTGACTTCGCCCCAAGTCAGTTGGCCGTCGTCGTTGGTGTCGATGCCGAGTGCCGCGTCGAGGTCGCGCAGCGCGATGTCCCAGCGCACGGCGGTGCCCGCATCAAAGGCGTCGACCTGCAGGTACGAGTCGCTCGCCTTGTGGGCTTGGGCGAGGCCGCCGAGCAGCAGCAGGCCGACGCAGATCAGCCAACGTGTCATCGGCGCCTTCACAGGATCGCCTTGATGCGCTGGTCGACGAGTCCGATCTCGCTGGCGAGCCGCTTCGCCGCATCGATCGCCGCCGGCTGCCCGCTTGCGCGCGCCGCCTGTGCGAGCACGAACAGATCGAGCGGCTCGCGCTGGTGCGCAACGTTGCCGCGCGCGAGTTCGAGTGCACTCGCCGCATCGCGGTCGACCGCGAGCGCGAACATCGCCTGCTCACGACCGTGGAACAGCTTCGCGTCCGGGCGTTCGTTGGCCAGCGCGATGCGCGCGCGCATCTCGGCCACGTCGGCGGCAGCGGAGGCCGCCCTCGCCTGCGTGCCGGCGATCGCCAGGCGCAGCAGCACGGCGTCGCTGCGCGCCCGACCGCTCAGCACCGTCAAGGCTTGCGCCGGACGTCTGTCGTCGATCAGAAAATCGGCATACGCCAGCGCCGTGTACGGATCGGGTTCGAGCTTCAAGGCAGCCTGAAACGCCGCCTCCGCCGCCGCCGCGCGACCGGCGCGCTGTTCGAGTTCGGCCAGACTGGTCCCCAGCCACGCCCGCGTCGCGTTGGGCTGGCGCGCATCGGCGAGCAAGCTGTTGAAGGTGGCGCGGGCGCGATCGACATCGCCGCGCAGCGCCAGGTTTTCGGCCAGACAGGCGTTGGCATGGAGCGCTGATCCGGCACTTGCGACCTGGCGGCACGCGTTGTCGGAGTCGGCATAGCGCCCCTGTACGCGCCGCACCGTCGCGAGCGTGAGCCAGGCCTGCGGGCGCGGCGGGCCCGGTCGCGCGAGCAGGCGCTGCAGGCTTGCCGCGGCGGCGTCGAATTCGTGCAGGTACTGCTGCAGGTTGGCGCGCATCAGCAGCACGTCGTCGGGCTGCGTCGCGTCGTCGCGCCATGGCGCGATCGCCGACATCGCCATGCCGGCGAAGCGCGGATCGCCCAGCGCGTGGGCCTGATCGAGATGGCGTTTGGCGACGGCCAGTGCGAGCGTCGCGTCCCGCGGGGTTTGCGCCAGTTGCTGGCGCACGCGGCGAGCCTCGGCCCGGCTGCCGGTGACGGCGGGCAAGGTCTCGATCACCTCGTCGTCGCGGCTCGGCGTGATCGGTGCGGCCTGCGTGGCCATCACGGTGGCGCACAGCAGCGCGGCGATGAAACGCTGCAGCGAAGGTCGAACGAATCGCATGGTCGGACTCGGCGAAAACGGGTGACGGGCATTGTGCCCGCCACCCTGGGCTACGTTGGCGTCAATCGACCGCCACCGGGTCGGCCGCGTCGTCGGTCGGCGGCGTGACACCGCTCACGTCGACCGGCTCGAGCGTGTCGGCGGAGGCCACCACCAGTCGCTTCAGGTAGCCGATGAAGCCGGCGGCCGATGCGCTCGCACTCGGCGGCACCGATTCGGTCGCTGGCGGCGGGCCTTCATCCCCGCCGCCACCGCATCCGACGAGTGCTGCGGCGGCGCACAGTGCAAGAACCCATGATTTCCTGGTCATGTCGTGCTCCTTGTGCAGCGCTTACTGTGCACCCGGCAACGGCGTGCCGAGGTACGGGAAGGCCGTCAGCAGCGGGCCGGCGGCCCTGACCTTCGGGCCGGCTTGGTCGACACCGTCGTGCAGGCCGAACACGGCCGCGCCGAGCGGCACGGCCGACGGCTTGCAGCTCGCGCCGAACTTGTAGGTATCGGCATCGCCGTTGGCCACGCAGAGTCCGCCCATCACCGCGATCAGCGAGATGTCGACCACGTCGTCGTTCGGGCGTCGCCCGTTCGGGTAGCCCGCCAAGTCTTGCGGCGCCGGGCCGAGCAAGCCGCCGAGCAGGCCGAGGCGGTTCTGGCTCGCGTAGGCCGTCGCCGCGATCGCGGTGTTCAGGCGCAGCATTTCAGAGGCCGTGACGGTCGCCGGCTGGTTCACGCCCTTGATGCCGGTCAGGAAGGTCGTGACCAGATCGGTGCGCGGGAAGTTCGTCGGCGCGATGTTCGGCGTCGCGAGAGCGATTTCGAGCAAGGCGGGCAGCGTCGGGTTGGTGACGTAGGTCGCGAACTGGCCGTCGTCCTTCGGCTTCGACGCATTGAACCTGTCCTTGTCGGGCAGGCCGATCACGACTTCGTTGACCAGCGGCATGCCCAGGCGTGAGACCTGCGTCCACGCGCCGCCCGCGACCGCGGCGGTCTGGTAGCCACTCTTCGGTGCCGCGCTGAGCAGGCTGCCCTGGCGCAGGCTCGCGCTGGTCCAGCCGCCGATGACCGGGTCGGTGCCGGCGGTCAGGCACGAGGTCGGGACTTCGATCGCCAGGGTCGTGACGTTCTTGTACTGCAACGAGTCGGCACCGGCATCCTTGTTGGCGGGATCGAGCAGGAAGGCCGCCGGCGCGTGAACCAGGTCGAAGATCGTGCCGAGGTTGACGGCGAACGGATCCTTGCGCTGCCCGACGAAGACCTTGCCCGGCGCGGCGCAACCCGGGATGTTGACGCTGTAGACGTGCTTGGCCGCGTAGGCTGCGTAGTCGGGAATCGTCTTCGTGCCGATGTTGTCGGACGGCTTGTCGAAGGTCGACGCGCCACCCGTCACGTTGGTCAGAGCACCTTTGGTGCCGCTGCGGCGATCGCCGCGCACGACGTTGACGGTGAAGCTTTCGTTGACATTCAGCGTCGCTGCGTTCGGGTCGCTCACGGCGCCGAACTGGGTCAGCGGGATCGCGACATCCTTGCCGCCGACGGCCAAGGTCTTGCCCTTCAGCGTGTTCCTGAACTGGAACTGGAAGCTGATGTCTTCCTTGCCATCGCCGTTGCTGTCGACGTGGATTTCGTACAGCGCGTTCGGGTCGAGCTTGAAGTAGTTCGGGCCGCCGTACGCGTCCTGCAGCGGCAGGTAGTCGGCAATCAGCGTGACGAAGCCGGTGCGGCCGGGCTCGTAGCTGTTGAACATGTAGAAGTCGGTCGCGTCGACCTTGGGCGTCGTCGTGATCGCCGGCGCTTCGCGGTGGCTGGAGGCCTGCGCGGGCAGCGACGCCACGCCGTACAGGGCGCCGATGGCGGCGATCAATGGCAGCAAACGGGCCGAACCCGGCTTGGGGTTGGAAGAAGTCATGTCGTCATCCTTTGCGTGAAGTCGTGAGGGCGGCCGCTCGGGCGGTGCCCGGGCTGGGTCGACTTGTCTGACGCTTTCAGGAACGAGCCTGTCGCGTCTGAAGCCTCTTACGCCCCGCCTTCACGACTGGATGCAAAGCAATGACAGGATTTTCTTCAGGCGAGCGAACGCCTGTGTCGATGGGCACTCACGCGGCGGTGCCGCCCGCCTTCTTCATGCGCTGCGCGAACTCGTGGCGCAGCTCGCGCCGCATGCGCGCGGCGGCGTCGCGCCGGCACTGGTTCGCGTCCTGCAGCTCGAGCGGCGGCACGGCGACCGGCTTCTTGTCGTCGCCCATCGCCACCATCGTGAAGAAGCAGCTGTTCGCGTGCCGCACCGTCTGCGTCACGATGTTCTCGGTGACGACCTTGATGCCGATCTCCATCGAGGTCGTGCCGGTGAAGTTCACGCTCGCGAGGAAGGTGACCAGCTCGCCGACGTGGATCGGCTCGCGAAAGGTCACCTGATCGACCGACAGCGTCACCACGTAACGCCCGGCGTAGCGGCTGGCGCACGCGTAGGCGACCTGGTCGAGCAGTTTCAGCACCGTACCGCCGTGCACGTTGCCGCTGAAGTTCGCCATGTCGGGCGTCATCAGCACGGTCATCGTCAATTCGTGTTTCGGCAGGTTCATGGCGTGCTCCCCTCGCTTCAGACCAGCGGCTGTGCTGCAAGACCCGGGCCGCCGCGCGCCCATTCGGCGAACTCGTCGCGCAGGCGTTCGCTCTCGTGCACCGCCCGTGTCCAAGCCTTGACGCGGCCGTGCGTGTCGTCGCCGAAGAACCTGAAATCGGCGCGATCGGGCAGCTTCGCGTTCGGCAAGGTCGCGACCCACTCGGGGTTCGGCGACAGCACGATCACGTTCGAGAGCTGCGCGGTCGCGCGATGTCGGTGTTTCAGGAATTTGTCGAGCCAGCCCGGAATGATGCTTCGCTGAAAGTGCGGGTACAACACCAGCGCGGGCTCGCCGTTGCTGCCGTCCGGCATCGAGGCGTAGTTCAGGTGCAGATGGTAGTCGGTGATGCCGCCATCCTGGTACGCGCCCAGTGGCGCACCCGGGATGTTGTGCACCGGGTCGAGCCAGTACGGGATCGAGCAGCTCGCGAGGATGCTCGGCATGAGGTTCGCGGCGCCCAGCGGCGCAGTGTGCGTGCGGTAGTCGTGCAAGTGGATCGGCAGCGGCTCGCGCGGATCCGAGAAGACCACGCGCTCCCACCAGCCGCCCATCGCGCGGCGGCTGAACGCGTTGGCGGCGAACGCGCTCGCGTAGCTCAGCGGCGTGCTGACCGACGACATCGCGCGCCCGTGCCGGCGCAGCAAATGCCGGCCACGGCTCGTGAACACATGCAGGCGCAAGCGCGGGTTGCTCAACAGCTCGTCACTGCGATGCGCGAAGCGCGCATCGAGGTTGGCGCCGAACACCTCGCTGACATGCCGCGGCGTCGGCGGCTTGCCCGGTGCGTGTTCGTAGTCCTGATGGATGTAGTCGTGCGCCATCTCGGCGAGCGCCTTGGCCGGGTCGTTCAGGCAGGCGGCCGCCATGCGCCACGCGCCGATCGAGGCGCCGAGCAGGTGAATCGGCCGCGTCGCCGGCGCCAGCCATTCACCGAACAGGTACTGATCGAGCGGATTCAACGCCAAGCCTTTCGGGCCACCGGCCGCGGCCGGAATCGCGCGCACGTGCTGCGGCTGCAGGCCGTGCTCGCGCAGGGCCTGCAGCGCACGCGGGCCGGCGTGGATGCTGAGGGCTTTCATCCTTCGCAATGTAAGGGCGCGGCCGCCAGCCCGCCCGCGCACGCCGTTTCAGCGCTTCGGCTGCAGCCGCGCAAAAGCGTCGGCCATCGCCGAGCCACCGGCCTGCGGCGTCGCGGCGCGGTTCGGCGTGGCGACGCGCTCGCCACGCGCCGGCGCGCGGTATGCGTTACCGCGCTCGCCCGCGGGCAGGGGCTTGGCGTCGAGCTTCATCGTCAGCGAAATGCGCTTGCGCGCGAGGTCGACCTCGAGCACCCTGACCTTGACGATGTCGCCGGTCTTGACGACCTCGCGCGCATCGTTGACGAACTTGTTCGCGAGCTGGCTGACGTGGATCAGGCCGTCCTGGTGCACGCCCAGATCGACGAAAGCGCCGAACTGCGCGACGTTGCTGATCGTGCCTTCGAGCGTCATGCCGGCGACCAGGTCCTTGATGTCCTCGATGCCGTCGGCGAGGCGCGCGACCTTGAAATCCGGGCGCGGGTCGCGGCCGGGCTTCTCGAGTTCGGTCAGCACGTCCTTCACGGTGATCGCGCCGAACTTCTCGTCGGCAAAGGCCTCGGGTTTCAGCACGCGGATCACATCGCTGCGGCCCATCACTTCGGCCGCCGGCTTGTTCACCGCAGCCAGCATGCGCTCGACCAGCGGATAAGTCTCGGGGTGCACGCCCGATTCGTCGAGCGCGTTGTCGCCACCGCGAATGCGCAGAAAGCCCGCGCTCTGCTCGAAGGTCTTCGCGCCCAAGCCGCTCACATCGAGCAGCTGCTTGCGGCTGCGAAACGCGCCGTTCGCATCGCGCCAGCGCACGATGCTCGCGGCGACCGCGTTGGAAAGACCGGAGACACGCGACAACAGCGGCGTCGACGCGGTGTTCAGGTCGACGCCGACCGAGTTCACGCAATCCTCGATCACGGTGCCCAGGCTCTTCGCGAGCTCGCTCTGGTTCACGTCGTGCTGGTACTGGCCGACGCCGATGCTCTTCGGGTCGATCTTGACGAGCTCGGCGAGCGGGTCCTGCAGGCGCCGCGCGATGCTGACGGCGCCGCGCAGGCTCACGTCGAGCTCGGGCAACTCCTTGCTCGCGTACTCGCTGGCCGAATACACCGACGCGCCAGCCTCGCTGACGACGACCTTCTCGATCTTCGTCTCGGGCGCAATCTGGTGGAGGCGCTTGATCAGGTCACCGGCGAGCTTGTCGGTCTCGCGGCTGCCGGTGCCGTTGCCGATCGCGATCAGGTTCACTGCATGCGTGGCGCAGAGCAGGCCGAGCGTGTGCAGCGAGCCTTCCCAATCCTTGCGCGGCTCCAGCGGGTAGACGGTGTGCGTGGCCAGCACCTTGCCGGTCGCATCGACCACGGCGACCTTGCAACCGGTGCGGATGCCGGGGTCGAGCCCCATCACGACGCGCGGTCCGGCCGGCGCGGCGAGCAGCAGGTCGCGCAGGTTCTCGGCGAACACCTTGATCGCGACCGCTTCGGCGTCTTCGCGCAGGCGCGCGAACAGGTCGCGCTCCAGGCTCAGACTGAGCTTGACCTTCCAGGTCCAGCCGATGCTCTTGCGGATCAGATCGTCGGCCCGCCGCTTCGCGTGACTCCACTTCAGGTGCACGGCGATGTGGCCTTCGGCGAGCACCGGCTTGCCCGGCACGACTTCCTCGTCGGTCACCAGCTTCGCATCGAGCAATTCGAGCGTGCGACCGCGGAACACCGCGAGTGCGCGGTGCGACGGCACGGTGCGGATCGGCTCGGCGTAGTCGAAGTAGTCGCGGAACTTGGCGGCGTCGGGGTGCGTGCCGTCCTTGCCGTCCATCAGCTTGCTCTGGAACAGCGCTTCGCCCCACAACCAGTCGCGCAGCTTGCGCACGAGTGTGGCGTCTTCGGCCCAGCGCTCGGACAGGATGTCGCGCACGCCGTCGAGCACCGCGTGCACATCGGCGAAACCGCCCTCGACATTCACGAATGCCGCCGCTTCATCCAGCGGCACCAAGGTCGGATCGGCAAACAGCTTGTCGGCCAGCGGCTCGATGCCGGCTTCGCGCGCGATCATCGCTTTCGTGCGCCGCTTCTGCTTGTACGGCAGATAGAGGTCTTCGAGCTCCTGCTTGGTCGGCGCGGCGTCGATCGCGGCGCGCAATGCCGGCGTCAGCTTGCCCTGTTCGTCGATGCTCTTCAGCACCGCCGTGCGGCGCTCTTCCAGCTCACGCAGGTACGACAGGCGCGCTTCGAGTTCGCGCAGCTGGATGTCATCGAGGTTGTCGGTCGCTTCCTTGCGGTAGCGGGCGATGAACGGCACCGTGGCGCCACCATCGAGCAGCTCGACGGCTGCATTGACCTGAGCCGGCCGAACCTTCAGTTCGGCGGCAATCTGCAGAAGAATCTTGTCCAAGGGAAAGGGCCGCGCGCATCGGGCGCGGCAGGCAGCGAATCGAAGCGGCGCAGTGTGCCACAGGCACCCCGCCGCCCCGGGCTGCCGACGATCAGCGTGCGAGCGCTGCCGACGCCGCGGGTGCCGGTGATGGGGCCGGCTCGATCGTCACGGTCTCGCGCAGAATGCCACCGCCCTTTACGCTGCCGCTCTCGGTCGTGTTCGACGCGCCCTTGACCCGCGAGATGCAATCGCGCTTCTCGTCGCCAGTCAGCACGTCACAGCGCTCCTTGGCGTTCTTGCGCAGCTTGCCGTCGCCGTCGGTCAGTTGGCCCTTCATGGCGGCGTCGCGGGCGTTGACGGCTTCCTTCAAACAGGTGTCTTGCGCCTGGCCGGATTGACCGCTCAGGCAGCGCGCGCGCTCCTGCTCGTAGCGGGCCTGCACCTCGGCGGTCGGGGCCGCGGCGGAGGCGCAAGCGCTCGCCAGCGCGAGCACGGCGCCGGCCACGACACGGAGCGACAAAGAGACTTGGAAGTGGCGCATGGTCTGATCCTGTTGTTGATCTGGTGCACCACTGTAGGGACGCCGCCCTGCGACTGGCGTCGGACAAGGTCGCCCGCCCGCCCCGCGCTGCGCGCCAGCGGCCGTAGGAAATCGCCGACGCCTCGCCGCGGCGGTCAACCGGCGCGGCGACGCAGCACCGCGCGCGCCGCCACGACACCACTCGCGATCGACGCCGTCAGCAGATAGCCCCCGGTCGGCGCCTCCCAGTCGAGCATCTCGCCAGCGCAGAACACACCGGGCAGCGCGCGCAGCATCAGGCCGTCGTCCAGCGCCTCGAAGCGCACGCCGCCGGCACTGCTGATCGCCTCGTCGATCGGTCGCGCTGCGGTCAAGATCAACGGCACGGACTTGATCGCCGCGGCCAGGCGCGCCGGGTCGGCGATCACGTCACGCCGCAGCACCTCGTGCAGCAACGCGGCCTTCACGCCGTCGAGGCCGAGGCGGCTCTTCAGGTGCGTTGACAGCGACCGCGAACCGCGCGGCCTCGCCACTTCGTCGCGCACGAAGTCGGCGCTGCGCTGCGGCAGCAGATCGATGTGCACGAGCGTGCGGCCGTTGGTCGCGATCGCGTCGCGCGCCGGGCCCGACAGCGCGTAGACGAGGCTGCCTTCGACGCCGCCCGCGGTGATCACGAACTCGCCCGGCTGGTCGAACGCGCTGCCGTCCGCGGCCCGCATCGACAGTGCGACATTCTTCAGCGGCTGACCGGCGAAGCGCGTTCTGAAAAACTCGCTCCAGCCCGGCATGAGCGCACCGCCGTCGCCGGCGCGCCCGACCGCGAAGCCGCAGTTCGACGGCTGCAGCGGCGCCACATCGACACCGCGCGCGGCGAGCAGCGGCACCCATGCGCCGTCGGAGCCGAGCCGCGCCCAGCTGCCGCCGCCGAGCGCGAGCACAACGGCATCAGCGTCGATCGCGACCTCGCCCTGCGGCGCCGCAAAGCGCAGTGCGTGCGCGTTGCCGCCCTCGGCCCAGCCGAGCCAGCGATGCCGCATATGGAACCGCACGCCCGCTTCGCGCAGCCGGTGCAGCCACGCGCGCAGCAGCGGCGCGGCCTTCAGATCGGTCGGGAAGACACGGCCCGAGCTGCCGACGAAGGTGTCGATGCCGAGTCCCCGCGCCCAAGCGCGCAACTCGGCCGGGCCGAACGCGCGCAGCAACGGCTCGAGCGCGGCGCGGCGCGCGCCGAACCGGTCGAGAAACGGTTCGAGCGGCTCGCTGTGCGTCAGGTTCAGCCCGCCCTTGCCGGCGAGCAGGAACTTGCGGCCGACCGAGGGCATCGCATCGAACAGGTCGACCCGCATCCCGCCGGCCGCGAGCACCTCGGCCGCCATCAGCCCGGCCGGGCCGCCGCCGACGATCGCGACGCGCGGCGCGGCAGAGGGACAGGATGGGTTCATGGCGACGATTGGCGTTGGCGCGAGGGCGGCGCAGTGTGGCACAGCCCGCGCAAGGTTTGCCCGGCCGCCGCGACCTAACGACTCACCGGGAACACAGGAGTATTCGATGACCTCGTTCAATCGCTTCGCGGTGCCGCTCACGGTCGGCGCGGCACTCGTGGCCGCCGGCTTCGTCACAATGGCCGACGCCGCGGCCGCGCCGACCTGTAGCGCGCGCAGCACCGCAGTCGCGCCGCCGGTCATCGAGCTCTACACCTCCGAGGGCTGCAGCTCGTGTCCGCCGGCCGACAAGTGGTTGTCACGCCTGCAGGCCGACCCGGCCGTCGTCGCCCTCGCCTTCCATGTCGACTACTGGGATCGGCTCGGCTGGAAGGACCGCTTCGCCAGCCCCGCGTTCACGCAGCGCCAGGCCGAGCAACAGCGCGCCAGCGGCGCGCGCTTCAGCTACACGCCACAGGTCATCATCAACGGCGTCGATCGGCCCGACTGGCCGCGCGCGACGGTCGGCCCGGGCGCCGCCGCCGCGCCGGTCGAGGTCCGACTCACGCGTGACGGCAACCACGTGACCGCCGTCGTCACGCCCGCCGGGGGCACGCCGACGCGGCTCGCGGCTTGGTGGGCCGTGACCGAAAGCGGCCACGTCAATGCGGTGAAGGCGGGTGAGAACCAGGGCGCGACGCTGACCCACGACGACGTGGTGCGCGCTTACCGCCCGGTGGCGGCGTGGTCGCCGACTACCGGCGGCGCCGCCGTGACGCTGCAGTTCGAGCTGGCCGGCTTGGCGGACCCGGCCCACCCGCGCGAGGTCAAGCTCGTGATCATCGACGCCGACAACGGCCGGCCGGTGCAGGCCGTGAAGCTCGGATGCTGAGAGCCGCGAGAGGCTCGACAAGCGCATGAGCGGTCCGTATACTGTGTTTAACAACAGTATCGTGGAGCCATCATGCGAATCGACTACCGCCAAACCTACCACC
The DNA here is from genome assembly GCA_040389925.1 of Pseudomonadota bacterium. Lineage (GTDB taxonomy): Bacteria > Pseudomonadota > Gammaproteobacteria > Burkholderiales > Burkholderiaceae_C > LMDS01. The sequence continues at coordinate 11,103 of JAZJZJ010000278.1, read as the reverse complement.
CGCACCCGCTCGTTCGACTGCCGCGCTGGGCGTGGAGCCTCTGGCGCTGGCTGTGAGCGGCCGCGCCGCGTTCAGCCGGCCGCGCGCAACTGCGCGCGCAGCTTGTCACCCAGCTCCGGCTTGTGCGCGAACGGGTCGGTCGGGTTGCGCGGGGTCATGATGTCTTCGAGCCGCACCTGCACGCTGGCCAGCGAGCGCGGGTGGCTGTAGACGTAGAAACGCCGCTCGGAGATCGCGTCGAACACGAACTGCGCGACCTCGGCGGCGCTGACCTTGCCGCTGCTGACCGCCTTGTCGCTCATCGCCTGGCCGATCAGCTGGCTGCGCGTGAGCTGGCGGCCTTCATCGGTCATCTCGGCCGGGCGGTTGCGCTGGCTCTGCGTGATGCCGGTGGGCACGAAGAACGGGCACAGCAGCGAGGCGCTGATCTGGTCGGTGACGAGTTTCAGGTCCTGGTACAGCGTCTCGCTCATCGCGACGACCGCGCTCTTGGTCGCGTTGTACACGCCCATGTTCGGCGCGTTCAGCAGGCCGGCCATCGACGCGGTGTTGGTGATGTGGCCTTCGTAGCTCGGGTCTTTCGCCGCGGCCTCGAGCATCATCGGCGTGAACACGCGGATGCCGTGCGCGACACCCATCAGGTTGACGCCGACGACCCATTCCCAGTCTTTCAGCGTCGTCTCCCAGATCAGGCCGCCGGCGCCGACGCCGGCGTTGTTGAAGACGAAGTGCGGCGCGCCGAAGCGCGCCAACGTCGCCGCGCCGAGTGCTTCGACTTCGGCCGCCTTCGACACGTCGAGCCGGAACGGCAGCACTTGCGCGCCGAGCGCGGCGATCTCGGCGGCGGCGCTGTCGAGTGCGTCCTGCTGCACGTCGGCCATCACGATGTTCATGCCCAGGCGCGCGGCGATGCGCGAGGCTTCGAGGCCGAAGCCCGAGCCCGCGCCGGTGATCACGGCCGTGCGGCCTTTGAAGGTCTTCATGGTTCGTTCGTCTCTTTCAGGCAGGTTGCAGTTTCTTGATCTGGAAGGCGATGCGCGGGAAATGCACATGCACGGTGCCGGCGCGCTCGTCGCTGCGCGCGATCACGACTTCACGCCGGCTCAGGCCCACAAGCCGACCGGCGACCGGGTCGTGCGCATAGTCGGTCGGCGTCACGCTGACCTCGTCGCCGAGCGCGAGTCCGGACTCGGCGTTGAAGGTCGGCGCCGTCGGCGTGCTGCTCGCAGCGACTTCGATCGCCTCGGCGCTCGTCATCTTCGTGAACGCGCCCTGGCCGAAGCCATTGACGCGCCGATACCAGGCCTCGACCTTCGGATACGCCTCGAGCACCGCCGCGACCGGCGGCGCGAGGTGGATGAACCAGATCGACTGCGCGGCCGAGAAGTCGGCGATGCACGGCAACGCGCCGAGCAGGAACGGCTGGCCGTCTTCGAGCAAGTGCTCGAGGCGCGCGAGGTAGGTGGCCAGCGCGGCGGCGCCGTCGGTGACGGTCGCGCGCTTCATGTTCGGATTCATCGCGGCGCGGTCGGCGCCGAAGGCCTTCAGCATCTCGGGCGTCGCGTCTTTCAGCACGTGCGGCGCGCCGGCGGGCTGCAAGGTGAACGGCACCGCGGTCCAGAACAGCGTGGTGTCGGCCCATTGCGCGACGATATCGGCGATGCCGGCGGTGGCCATCGGGTACAGCGGCGGCTCGGGCTTGCGCGCATCGAGCACGCGACACATCAGCGCGGTGTCGCAATAGATGTCGGCGCCGATCTGCATGAACGGCGTGCGCCGGTACCCGCCGGTCAGCGCGACCACGTCGGGCTTGGGCATCATGTTCGGCACGATCACCGAGCGCCACGCCAGGCCCTTGAAGCCGAGGATCAGGCGCACCTTCTCGGAGAACGGCGAGCCGGCGTAGTGGTGCAGGATGAGTTCGGACATGGTGACCTTCGGGTTCGGCGCGTGTCAATGTGGCATCGCGCGCCGGATAACGGAATCGAAATCGACAGCGCTCGGCAAGGTGCCGAAGACCTGCGGGCCGTCGCCGCCGAGGCGCGAACGGCAGAACGCGTCGAACACGCAATCGGGCGTGTGACGGCGCAACAGCGAGCCTTGCACCGCGAGCGCGACATCTTGCGCGAGGCGGCGCGCGCCCACCTCGTCGCCACCGCCGTCGGCGGCGTCGTTGAAGCGCGCGATCAGCGCATCGGCGAAGCGGTCGAGCGTGGCATTCGCGCCGCGCGACGTGTCGAGTTCGGCAGCCAGCGCACCGACCACGTCGCCGCTCTTCGCGTCGCGCTTCTTCACCGCGCGCAGCAGGTCGAGCGCCATGATGTTGCCGGCGCCCTCCCAGATCGAGTTCAGCGGCATCTCGCGGTAGATGCGCGCCATCACGCCTTCGCCGTGCTCCTCGACATAGCCGTTGCCGCCGAGGCACTCCATCGCCTCCTGCGCCAGCGCCGCGCCGCGCTTGCAGACCCAGAACTTCGCGACCGGCGTCAGCACGCGGCGCATCAGGGCCTCGAACGGGTCGTCCTGGCGGTCGATCGCGCGCGCGAGGCGCAGCGCAAGCGCGGTCGCGGCCTCGCTTTCGATCGCGAGGTCGGCGAGCACGTTCTTCATCAGCGGCTGATCGATCAGCGGCTTGCCGAAGGCGAAGCGCTGCGACGCGTGGTGCAGCGCCAGCGCCGTCGCGCCGCGCATCAGCCCGGCGGTGCCGAGCGCGCAGTCGAGCCGCGTCAACGTACCCATTTCGAGAATCTGCGGAATGCCGCGGCCTTCTTCGCCGACCAACCAAGCGAGCGCGCCGTTGAACTCGACTTCGGAACTCGCGTTGGCCTGGTTGCCGAGCTTGTCCTTGAGGCGCTGGATCGCGATCGCGTTCAGCGATCCATCGGGCAACACACGCGGCAAGAAGAAGCACGACAGGCCGGCCGGCGTCTGCGCCAACACGAGGAAGGCATCGCTCATCGGCGCCGAGAAGAACCACTTGTGGCCGACGAGCCGGTAGCAACGACCCCAGGGCGTGTCTTCGACGTAATCGGCGCGCGTCGTGTTCGCGCGCACATCCGAGCCGCCCTGCTTCTCGGTCATGCCCATGCCCATCGTCACGCCGGCCTTGTCGCCGACGAAGCGCAGTTGCGGGTCGTAGCGCGTGCTGGCGAGCTTGTCGAACCAGTCGGCGAACACGGCGGCGTTGCTGCGCAACGCGGGCGTCACCGCGTAGGTCATCGAGACCGGGCACAGCACCGACGGTTCGAGCTGGGTGAACAGGATGAAACCGGCGGCGCGCTCGAGGTGCGCGCCCGGGCCTTGCGACCACGGCGTCGCGTGCAGGCCCGCGCCGACGGCCGCGCCGAGCAATGCGTGGTAGCTCGGGTGGAACTCGACGGTATCGGTGCGGTGGCCGAAACGGTCGTGCGTGTGCAGCGCCGGCTTGTGGGTGTTGGCGAGACGTGCGTGCGTCTGCATCGCCTCGCTGCCGGCGAGCGCGCCGAGCGTCGCGACGCGCTGTAGGTCGAGCTGCGGCGCGTGGAAGTGCAACGCGTCCCGCAGCGCACGGTCGGTGTCGTAGAGGTTGTGCCCCACCAGCGGCGCGGCTTGGTTCAGCACCTCATGCGTCGCGGTGTCCATCGCGGCCTCAGATCAGCTTGACAACCTGCTTGCCGAAATTCTTGCCCTTCAGCAGACCAAGGAAAGCCTCGGGTGCCGCGGCCAGGCCTTGCGCGACCGACTCGCGGTACTTGAGCTTGCCGGTCGCGACCGCGGTGCCGAGCTCTTTCAGCGCCTCGGGCCACAGTTGCATATGCTCGCTGACGATGAAGCCTTCGAGCGTCAGCCGATTGGTCAGCAGCAACTGCGGCTGCTTCATCGGGATCGGCTCGCCGTCGTAGCCGCTGATCATGCCGCACAGCGCGATGCGGCCGAACGCGTTCATGCGCGGCAGCACCGCGTCGAGCACCGCGCCACCGACGTTCTCGAAGTAGCCGTCGACGCCGTCGGGTGTTGCTTCCTTGATCGCCTCGTAGAGCGACTTCGGGTCCTTGTGCGCCTTGTAGTCGATGCACGCATCGAAGCCGAGTTCATCGACGACGTAGCCGCACTTGTCGGCGCCGCCGGCGATGCCGACCGCGCGGCAGCCACGCGCCTTCGCGAGCTGACCGACCGCGCTGCCGACCGCGCCGCTGGCGGCGCTGACGGCGATCGTCTTGCCTGCCGTCGGCTTGCAGATCTGCGTCAGGCCGTACCACGCGGTCACGCCCGGCATGCCGACCGCGCCGAGGTACGCCGACAGCGGGATGTGCGTGGTATCGACCTTGCGCAGCACGCCCGGCACGGCCGCATCAACGACGCTGAACTGCTGCCAGCCGCCGAAGCCGACGACCTTGTCGCCGACCGCGTAGCCCGCGTTTTTCGACGCGACCACTTCGCCGACCGTGCCGCCCTGCATCACCGCATTGAGCGGCTGCGGCACCGCGTAGCTCTTCGCGTCGTTCATGCGACCGCGCATGTACGGGTCGAGGCTCATGAAGTGGTGGCGCACGAGCACCTGGCCATCCTTCAATTCGGGGACTTCGGCCTCGACAAGCTTGAAGTTGTCGACCGAGGCTTCGCCGGTCGGTCGGGAGACGAGGTGGATCTGCTGATTCGTGGTCATGTCGGTTCCTTGAAACTCAATCGGTGGAAAGCTGCGGCGGCGACGCGTTCGCCGCGCTCGGGTTGACCGGCAGCGGCTTCACGTACTTGAAGGTGCCGGTGGAATGGCTGCAGGCGCGGCCTTTCGCGTCGTAGATCGTGGCTTCGGTGAACGCCATCGTCGCGGTGCGGTGCATCAACCGCCCCTTGCCAATGAGCGCGCCGACCGCGGGGCGCATGAAACTGGTCTTCATCTCGATCGTGACCACGCCCATCTCCGGGTTCGCGCTGCGCGCGGCCGTGGCCATCACGACATCGAGAAACGTCATGCAGGCGCCGCCGTGCACGACATTGAAGCTGTTGGTGTGCTCGGGCCGCGTCGCGAAATGCATCTCGGACTCGCCGCCCTCGAATCGCTCGAGCGTGAAGCCGAGCAACTCGACGAAGGGGATCGTGACGCCGAAGGGGATGCTCATTTGGTGCTGCCCTGCGTCTTGAGCGTGCCTCGGGCATCGGGTGGCCCACTGCGCTCATGTCCCCCGGCCCGGGCTGCGCCCGAGCCTCCTCCTTTACTTCGCTCCGTGGGCCACCCGACGTCCGAGGCAATGCACCGCCGTTGCATCACGCCGCCCCCAACACCACGCTCACGCCGCCATCCACCGCGAGCCACTGCCCCGTGATGTGCTTCCCCGCCTCGCTCGCATACAGCAGCGCGATGCCTTTCAAATCGTCATCGTCGCCAAGCCGGCCCAAAGGCGCCTTCGCGGCCATGTTCGCTTCGCCGAGGTGAGTGATCAGGCCGGCCGCCATCTTCGTCATGAAGAAGCCCGGGCAGATCGCGTTGACGTTGATGCCGTACTTGCCCCACTCGGCCGCGAGCGTGTGCGTGAAGCCGATCACCGCGGTCTTCGAGGTGTTGTAGGCCAAGGTTTGCATCTCGGGCGGGTTGCCGTTGAGGCCGGCGATCGAGGCGATGTTGATGATCGAGCCGCGCTTCTTCGGGATCATCGCGATGCGCGCGACCTGCTGCGACAGGATGAAGTAGCCGCGCACGTTCAGGTTCATCACCTTGTCCCAAGCCGCCACCGGGTGATCTTCGGCCGGCGCGCCCCAGCTCGCGCCGGCGTTGTTGACGAGGATGTCGATCGCGCCCATGCGCTCCAGCGTTTCGTCGGCGAGGCGGCGCGTGTCTTCCTCCTTCGAACAATCGGCGGCGATCCAGCGCGCGTCGATGCCGGCGGCCTGCAACTCGGCCGCGGCTTGCTCCAAGTCTTCGGCCTTGCGCGAACTCAGCATGATCTTCGCGCCGGCCTCGCCGAGCGCATGCGCCATCTGCAGGCCGAGGCCGCGCGAGCCGCCGGTGATCAGCGCGGTCTTGCCGGTGAGATCGAAGAGTTTCTTGATCGATGTGCTCATGGTGTTTCCTTGGTATTTTTCATGCGCGAACGAATCCAGATCAGCACGATGCCGACCACGATCAACGCGATGCCGGGGACGGCGATGCCCCAGCCGAGCGCGGCGTCGCTGCGCTGCACCGACAGGCCGAGCGCGAGCAGGATCATCCCGAGGTAAATCAGGATCCAGATCCACTTCTGGATGCGTGCAGTCATGCTCATCAGAACCAGGCCTCGTCCATCGTCCGGCAGGTCGGGTCGCGCGTCTCGACGACCTTCAGCCAGGCGCCGATGCGCGGCAGTTCGTAGCGGAAGAAGTAGGTGCAGGCGGCGAGCTTGCCATGCAGCAGCGCGCTGTCGTCGGGGCTGGCGTTCGCGAGCTTCGGTTGCGCACACAGCGCGACATCGAGCCAGATCCATGCGAGCACCGTGTGGCCGAAGGCCTGCAGGTACGGCGTCGCGTTCGCGAGCGCTTCGTCGGGGCTGCCGGTCGACCACGCGGCCTGCGTCGCGGCGCCGAGATGCTTCAACGCCGCGGCCAGCGCATCGGCATGCTCGGCGAGCGCGGGCACGATACGCGCGCGGGCGATCGTTGCGCCGACCTTGCTCGCGAGCAGTTCCAGCCCCGCACCGCCCTGCATCACGACCTTGCGTCCCAGCAGGTCGAGCGCCTGGATGCCGTGCGTGCCTTCGTGGATCATGTTCAGGCGGTTGTCGCGCCAATACTGCTCGACCGGGAAATCGCGCGTGTAGCCGTAGCCGCCGTGCACCTGGATCGCCAGACTGTTGGCTTCGAGGCACCACTCGCTCGGCCAGCTCTTCGCGATCGGCGTCAGCATTTCGAGCATCAGTGCGGCTTCGGTGCTCGCTTCGGGTGTGCCGCTGCGCTGCTCGTCGACGAGTTGCGCGCAATACAGCTCCAGCGCCAGCGCGCCTTCGCAGTAGCTCTTCTGGGCCAGCAGCATGCGCTTGATGTCGGCGTGCTCGATGATGCGCACCTGCGGCTTGGATGCATCCTTGCCGCCGACGCCGGTCGGCCTGCCCTGCGGTCGGTTCTTCGCGTAGTCGAGCGAGGCCTCGTAGCCGGCGTAGCCGAGCATCGTCGCGCCCATGCCGACCGCGATGCGCGCCTCGTTCATCATGTGGAACATGCAACGCAGGCCTTCGTGCGGCTGGCCGACCAGATAACCGATCGCGCCTGAGCTCCCGCGCACCGGGTACTTGCCCTCGCCGAAGTTCAACAGCGTGTTCGGAATGCCGCGGTTGCCGAGCTTGTGGTTCAGACCCGCGAGTGCGACATCGTTGCGCTCGCCGGTCAGTTCGCCGTCCGCGCCGACCAGCTTCTTCGGCACGATGAACAGCGAGATGCCTCGCGTGCCGGCGATCAGCTTGCCGTCCGGGCCCGGGATCTTCGCCAGCACGAGGTGGACGATGTTCTCGGTCAGCTCGTGCTCGCCGTTGCTGATCCACATCTTGTTGCCGCGCAGGCGATAGCGCGCGCCGAGCGGGTCGGCCTCGAAATCGTCGCCGTCGGGTGTCGCGCGCGTGGCCACGTCCGAGAGGCTGGAGCCGGCCTGCGGCTCGCTCAGGCACATCGTGCCGGCGAAGCGGCCGGCGAACTCCTGCTGCGCGAACACGGTTTGCTGCAACGGCGTGCCATGCACCATCAGCAGGTTCGCATTGCCGCTGGTCAGCATCGCGCCGCCGGCGACGTTGCCGCCGGCGCGCGCCAGAAAGCTGTTGGCCGCCATCTGCACGACGCAGGGCAGCTGCATGCCACCGATCTCGTAGTCTTGCGCCGCCGCGAGCATGCCGGATTCGGCGTAGGCGCGCGACGCGTCGTGGCTTGCCTGCGGCAGGTGCACGCGCTCGCCATCGAAGCGCGGTTCCTCGGTGTCGGCTTGGCGATTGAACGGCGCGAACTTCTCGCGCGCCATGCGCTCGCAGGTGTCCATCACCGACGCGAAGGTTTCGCGCGAGTGGTCGGCGAAGCGCTCGCGCTGCTGCAGCGCCTCGACGTTCAGCCAGTCGTAGAGCAGGAAGTCGATCGTCTGTCGGTAGCTCATCGGGTATCCATTGAATCGGTTCGGTCCGGCGCTTCGGCGAGCTTCACGATCGTGCCCTGCGCGAGCGCGCAGAGCTTCTCTGCGCCCACCTGAATCGCGAGCACCTCGCGGCCCATCTGCAAAAAGGTTTCGGCATGGACCATCGTCAGGCCGCTTTCAGCTTGAAGTGCGCGAGCGCAGCGGCTGCGATCGGCGCGCCCCACTCCTGCACGAAGTGACCACCCTCGGCCACCTCCATCGGCGCCGGGCAGCCGCGGATCGTCGCCTGCAGCGCGCGCATCGGCGCCTCGCCGAGCACCGGGTCGCGCATGCCGATCGCCATGAAGCTCTCGCCGTTCCAGCGCGAGCGCCAAAACGCGGCCGCCTCGCGGCTCAATGCCGCGCCGGGCGCGTCGGCGCCATCCGGCACCATGTTCGGGAAGGCGCGCAGCGCGGCCTTGTGGCGCGCGTCGGGGAACGGCGCGTCGTAGGCCGCGACCTCGCCCGCGCTCATGTCGGGCTTGCCGCGCTGGATCACGCGACCCACCGGCATGTCGGTCTGGCCGTTCGAGAACGTGCGCCATTGGCGGAAGCCGTCGGTGAGTCCGCCCACGCCCAAGCCGGTGTTCATCACCAGCAGGCGCGTGAAGCGCTCGGGCATCGCCATCGGCAGGGTCAGGCCGAGCAGGCCGCCCCAGTCCTGGCAGACGAGCAGGATGTTGCGCAGGTCGAGCCGCTCGATGAACTGCAGCAGCAGGTAGCGATGCCGCTCGAACGTGTGCCATGCCGGATCGACCGGCTTGTCGGAGCGCCCGAATCCGATCAGGTCGGGCGCGACGACACGCAAGCCCGCGCCCGTGAACACCGGCAGCATGTGTCGATAGAGATAGCTCCACGACGGGTTGCCGTGCAAACACAGCGCCGTGACCGGTGCCGCCGCATCGCCTTCGTCAAGGTAATGCACCCGCGCCCCGTCCGAGCCCTTCAGGTCCTCGAGATAGTGCGGCGCGAACGGGAAGTCCGGCAGGCTCCCGAAACGCGCGTCGGGCGTGCGCAAAAGGTCCATGCGACGTGCGCCGCTCAGAGCACCTCGAACACGCCGGCCGCGCCCATGCCGCCGCCGATGCACATCGTCACGACGACCTTTTTCGCGCCGCGCCGCTTGCCTTCGATCAGCGCGTGGCCGGTCAGGCGCTGGCCCGACACGCCGTACGGGTGGCCGACCGCGATCGCGCCGCCGTTGACGTTGAGCTTGTCCATCGGGATGCCCAGCGTGTCGGCGCAATACAGCACCTGCACCGCGAAGGCTTCGTTCAGTTCCCACAGGTCGATGTCGGCAACCGTGAGGCCCAGCTTCTTCAGCACCTTCGGCACCGCGAAGACCGGGCCGATGCCCATTTCATCGGGCTCGCAACCGGCCACCGCGAAGCCGAGAAAGCGGCCGAGCGGCTTCAGGTTGCGCTTCGAGGCGAGCGTCTCGCTCATCAACACGCAAGCACCGCCGCCGTCGCTGAACTGGCTCGCGTTGCCAGCCGAAATCAGGCCGCCGGGCAGGGCCGAACGCAGGTCCTTGATGCCGTCATACGTCGTGCCGGCGCGGATGCCTTCGTCGTTCTTGATCGTGACCTCTTTCGTGCGCAGGCCCATCACCGGGTCGGCAACACCGGCCATCACCGTGCACGCGATGATCTCGTCAGTGAACTTGCCGGCTTCGAGCGCGGCGGCGGCCTTCTGCTGGCTCGCGGCGCCGTACTGGTCCATGCGCTCGCGGCCGATCTTGTAGCGCTTGGCGACCTGCTCGGCGGTCTGCAGCATGTTCCAGTAGATCTCGGGCTTGTGTTCCACGAGCCACGGGTCGGCGCTCATGTGGCGATTGGCCTCGTTCTGCACGCACGAGATGCTTTCGACGCCACCGGCGACCAGCACGTCGGACTCGCCGGCGATGATGCGCTGCGCGGCCATCGCGATGGTCTGCAGGCCACTCGAGCAGAAGCGGTTCACGGTCATGCCGCTGGTCGTGATCGGCAAGCCGGCGCGCAGCGCAATCTGGCGCGCGATGTTGCCGCCGGTCGCGCCCTCTGGCGTGGCGCAGCCCATGATCACGTCGTCGACCTCGGCGCCGTCGATGCCGGCGCGTTCGACCGCGGCCTTGACCGCGAAGCCGCCGAGCGTGGCGCCGTGCGTCATGTTGAAAGCACCCTTCCAGCTCTTGGCGAGGGGCGTGCGGGCGGTTGAAACGATCACGGCGCTGGTCATAAGTTTCTCCTGAGGATCAAACGGTGGCGGCTTGCGTGCCGGTGACGGCAGTGGAAGCCAGGTAAATGCTGTTCTTCGGCTGCGCGAACACGCGCCGCACCATCGGCTCGAACTCGCTCATCGGCAGCGTCTCGCCCTTCGGGTCGAAGGCCGGGTTGTCGTAGAGATCGCAGAACTCGGCGGTGCGATCGAAGTGCGCGTGGCCCTTGAACTGGTCGCGCAGGTGCCGGTCGAGACCGATGTGGTGGAAGAAGTAGTAGCCCTGAAAGATGCCGTGGTGTTGCACCATCCACAGGTTCTCGGCGCTGACGAAGGGCTTCAGGATCGCCGCGGCGATGTCGAAGTGGTTGAAGGTGCCGAGCGTGTCGCCGATGTCGTGGAACAGCGCAGCCACCACGTACTCTTCGTCGCGACCAGCACGCAGCGCACGGGTCGCGGTCTGCAGCGAATGCGTGTAACGGTCGACCGGAAAGCCGCCGTAATCGCCTTCAAGGACTTTCAGATGCGCCATCAGGCGGTCGGGCAACCGGCGCGCGAACGGCATGAACTCGGCGCCGATCTTCTGCCAGTCGCCCTGGGTGCTGGCCTCCATGCGGGTGAATGTCGCGCGGTCGTTCATGGTTCGTCTCCTGGTCAGGGCGCAGGTGCCGAGTTGCTGATCAGCTGGTGATAGAACTGGATCAGCTCAACGTAGTTGTCGGTCGAGATGCGTTCGTTCGTGCCGTGAAAACGCTTCAGGTCTTCGGGCTTCGCGCGCACCGGCGAGAACTTGTAGATGTTGTCGG